>JAKAPL010000039.1 GCA_021807105.1 Myxococcales bacterium
AACTTCACGATCGCGGTCGTGGCCATCCCCGAGAAGGAGGAGGTCGTCGTGCCGGCGGCCGTGGCGGCGCCCGAGGGCGCGGCGGCGGCCCCGGGAGCCCCGGGCGCGCCCGCGCCGGCGGGAGGAGCGGCGGCGCCCGCGGGGGCCGCCCCGGCGGCGAAGACCGAGGCGAAGCCCGAGAAGAAGAAGTGACCGATGCGGCTCGTCGTGGGCCTCGGGAACCCGGAGCCGTCCTACCGGCGGAACCGGCACAACGCCGGCTTCCGGGTGGTGGACCTGGTGGCGGACCGCGCGGGGGTCCCCTTGCGCGAGAGGTTCCGCGCGCTCTTTTGGCAGGGGCTCCTGGCGGGACAGCAGGTCGCGCTGCTCAAGCCGCTGACCTTCATGAACCTCTCGGGGGAGTCGGTGGCGGCGGCGGCGAAGTTCTTCAAGCTCGCCCCGGCGGACATCCTGGTCGTGCACGACGACCTGGATCTCCCGTTCGGCCGCCTTCAGATCAAACAGGGCGGCGGGCACGGCGGCCACAACGGGCTCCGCTCGATGGTGTCGCTGCTCGGCAGCCCGGACTTCGCCCGGCTCCGGGTGGGGATCGGGCGGCCGCCTCCCGGGTGGGACCCGGTGGACTTCGTGCTCGGCGACTTCACGGACGCGGAGGAGGAGGCGCTCGCCGCGATCCTGCCGCGGGCGGCGGACGCGGTCCGGTCCGCTGTGGCCTTGGGCGTCGGCAAGGCGATGAACGAGTTCAACGCCCGCGGGCTCGCCTCGCGGGAGAAGAAGGTGTAGAGGAACCAGGTTTCTCACCCGGTGGGTGAAGAGGAGCGAAGCATGGAAGCCGTAGAGGCGCCGCACATCCCGAAGAAGCCCGACCGGCGCGGTTGGCCGAACGCCTATGAGACGGTCTTCGTCCTCCCGAACGATCGGCCCGACGAGGCCGCCGACAAGGCGGTCGAGCGGATGCGCGGCGTCGTCGAGGCCAACGGCGGGCGGGTCTTCAAGGTCACGTACTGGGGCCGGCGCAAGACGGCCTTCGAGCTCGCGAAGGCCGCGCGGGCGATCTTCGTCCAGATCGAGTACCTGGGCGGCGGGCGGACCGTCGAGGAGGTCGAGCGCGCTCTGCGCAACGCGGAGGAGGTCATCCGCTACCAGACCGCGCGGACCGCGAAGCTCGTCGATCCCGAGAGCCACCCGGCCGAGCCCGACGTGCGGCTCCAGGGAGACCTCGACGAGCGGCCGATCCGGCCGGAGGCCGCTGCGCTGCCCATCGACACGGAGATCGCGGCCGAGGAGGCCGGCGACGAGACGGGCGAGACGGAGGGCGAGGTATAAATGGCGACCCCAATGGAGAACGGAGAGAGAGGCGTGGAGAAGCCGGTGACGCGGGGGGAGGGCGGGCGTTCGTCGCGCAGCTTCGAGGGACGGGGCGAGCGCGGGGAGGGACGGGGCGATCGCGAGGGGCGGGGCCGCGGCGGCGGAAGCGGCAGCGGGCGGCGGCGGGTCTGCCGGTTCTGCACGGAGCGCGGCGCGAAGATCGACTACAAGGACGCGGGGTCGCTCCGGTACTTCCTCTCCGAGCGAGGCAAGATCGTCCCCCGGCGGATCAGCGGCAACTGCGCGTTCCACCAGCGGAGGGTGGCGAGCGCCATCAAGCGGGCGCGGATGCTGGCGCTGCTGCCCTACACGGTCGTTCACGGCTAGGAGCGAGCCATGCACATGAAGGTCATCCTTCGCGAGGACGTCGCGAACCTCGGACAGGCGGGAGAGGTGGTGACGGTGAAGCCCGGCTACGGCCGCAACTATCTGGTGCCCCGAGGGCTCGCGGTGATGGCGACCGCGGCCTCGGTGCGGCAGGTGGAGCACGAGAAGGCGGCAGCGGTCGCCCGCAAGGCGAAGCAGAAGGCGGCCGCGGACGGCGTCGCGGCGAAGCTCGCGGCGATCTCGCTCTCCATCGCGCGGCGGGTCGGCGAGCAGGACAAGCTCTACGGCTCGGTCACCGCGATCGACATCGCCGAGGCGCTCGCCGCCCAGGGCTTCTCCATCGACCGGCACGCCATCCACCTCCCGGAACCCATCAAGCAGCTCGGGGACTTCGAGGTCGAGGTGCGGCTCCAGGCGGGGGTCGTGGGGAAGATCAAAGTGAGCGTGACGCCCCAACTGTAACGTGGCCTCGGCCCGTCTTCGTCCCCGCAGGGCGTCCCCGAGCGGTCGGCGCGCCGGGGCCGCGAGGCCGCGGGCATCGGCGGCGGGGACGGGAGCGGGAGGCTCCCGATGACCGACCTCCGGGAGCGCGTTCCGTGGGACCGCGAGGCGGAGCGGGCCGTGCTCGGCGCGATCCTGCTCGACGCCGCGGTCCTCGACGAGGTCAACGCGCTCCTCGCGCCGGGCGACTTCTTCCTCGACCTCCACCGGCAGGCGTTCGCGGCCATGCAGGTCCTGCGCGCCGAGGCCAAGGCCATCGACGCGGTCACCGTGTCCGCGCGGATGGGCGAGCTCTCCGGCGTGGACGAGGTCGAAGTGCGGACCTACGTCGCCGAGCTGCCCCTCGGCTTCGCGGCGACCGCGAGCGCGAGGCACCACGCGGAGATCGTCCGGCGCCACGCCCTCCGCCGGGCGATCCTCCAGGCCTCGCTCGACATCGCCGTGCTCTGCCGGGACGAGACCGTCCCGATCGAGCAGCTCGCGGACAGGGCCGAGAGGCGGCTCTTCGAGGCGACGGAGCGGACGGCCGGGCAGGACCTCGTCCAGATCGGCACGTTCTTCCCGGCGCTGACCGCCGAGCTGGTCGAGCGGATGAAGACGCGGGGGCCCGTGACCGGCCTCTCGACGCCGCTCGTGGACCTCGACGCGCGCACGACGGGCTTCCACCCGGGGGAGTTGATCATCGTGGCCGCGCGCCCGGGGATGGGGAAGACCACCCTCGCCATGAACTTCGCCGTGCACGCGGCCGTGCGGGCGGAGGCGGTCGTGGCCGTCTTCTCGCTGGAGATGCCCGAGATGCAGCTCGTCCAGCGGATCGTGGCGAGCGAGGCCGGGGTCTCCGCCCAGGGCGTGCGGACCGGAGCGATTGGCCCCGAAGACTACGGCAAGGTCGAGGAGCAGTGCGCGCGGCTCTACGCGACCCGGCTCTTCATCGACGGCAGCTCGGTCCTCACCGCGTCGCAGATCGCCTCCAAGTCGCGCCGGCTCAAGAGCATGGTGAAGCGGCTCGACCTCGTGGTCGTCGACTACCTGCAGCTCATGGACGCGCCCTCGACGCGGCGCGACAGCTCGCGCGCGGAGGACGTCGCGGCCATGTCGCGCGCCTTGAAGCAGCTCGCCAAGGAGCTGTCCGTGCCGGTGATGGCGCTCGCCCAGCTCAACCGCGAGGCGGAGAAGGGCAAGCGCCGCCCGCTGCTCTCCGACCTACGCGAATCCGGAGCCATCGAGCAGGACGCGGACCTCGTCCTCTTCATCCACCAGAAGGAGGAGAAGGAAGAGGGAGACCTCCGGCAGGACGACCTCCAGCGGGACGTCGAGGTGGAGCTGATCATCGGCAAGCAGCGCAACGGGCCGGTGGGGACCGTCCCGGTCCTCTTCCAGAAGCGATTCAACCGCTTCGTGAACCTGGATCCGGCCGGCGGGGGGGCGTAGAGTGTGGGCCTCGCCGGAGAGCGGCGATCTCGCAATCGTTTCATAGCGCTCGCAAAAAGCCGTCGGTGAGGCGGTGATTGCGCGTCCGTTCCCCCGCGTGAATCGAAGAGATTCCGGCTGTTAGGTCGCCGCGGAAGACGAACCGCCCGGCCTGTCTCTTGCTTTTCCAGGGCTTAGCCGGCAGTCTAGGCAGGAATTGTTCCATACCTCCCTGGTGGGTGGCCACCCATGATCAGCCATCGTCTCATCGGCGGCGTCCTGGCAATCGCCGCCGGCGCGTGGCTTGGGTGCCTGGCCGCTCCGTCTCCGGAGGGGTCGAACGACGGTGGCGTGGGTGAGAGCGGCACGGGCAGCTCCGGCGGCGCGGTGGTGCGAGGTGACGGCGGGATGGCGGGTAGCGAGAGCAGCGCCGGATCGACCGGGAACGGCGGATCGACCGGAGGGGGAAGCACGAGCGGCGCGAGCGTCACGAGCAGCACGGGCGGCGCCAGCAGCACGAGCGGTATGAGCGGCACGGGGAGCACGAGCGGCGCCGCGAGCAGCACGGGCGGGGCAGGCGGCACGAGCGGCACGAGCGGAGGTTGCTCGCAGACCTGTCCGGCCTTCGGCGGCAGGACGATCTACGTCGATGCGACCGCGGGCGTCGACGGTCCCTGCTGCGGGCGGCAGGCGGCGGCGGGCTGCGGCGGACCCTGCGCGACGCTCGGCAAGGCGCTCCAGGCCCTCCCCGGCGCGGGCTGGACGATCCAACTGACGGGCGATCCCTCCGGAGACGCGAACCCGAGCGAGGGCTACCCGATTCACCTGGGCAAGGGCGTGACCCTGGCGAGCAGCGGCAAGATCTGCTTCCCGGGCGTCCAGGGGCAGAACGTCTTCGACGTCGATCAGGACGCCACCACCGTCACGCTCACCGCCGGCGGAGGGAGCTTCATCATCGGGGAGAGCTGCGCCGGCGCCTCCGCGCTCGCGACCGACGGCATCCTCGTTCAGCAGGCCGCGGATGGCTCGTCGCCGACGGCCGTGCTCCAGGGGCTTCGGATCGCGGGCGTGCAGGTCGGCGTCGACGTCGAGGCCGCCTCCGCGCAGGGGAGCGGCGTCTGGATCCAGTCCGTCTCGACCGGCGTCTACTGCGGGTCGCCGGGCCAGAGCTCCACGGCGCCGTCGGCGTTCACGGTGCCGGATGGGCAGTCGGTCGCGGTCTCGGGCGCGTTGAACAGCGATCTCGTGGCCTGGACGAACTGCACGTTGAAGGGGACCTTCCAGCTCGGCGCGCCCGCGCCCTGCCCGGCGACGAAGGTGGACGACACCGGGATCACGGCGCAGGGGAACGCGTCGGTCGATGTGGGCGGCAGCATCAGTTGCATGAACTCTTACGGAATCCAGTTGAGCAAGGACTCCATGGTGCCCGGCGCGCCCACCGTCTCCTTCCATGGCGGGCGGATCTCCCACGCCGGCTGCGCCGGACTCCTCGCCGCGCAAGGGACGATCTCGCTCTCCGGCGTCCAGGTCGATCACAACCACTACGGCGCCGAGCTGGCCCCCGGAGGGAAGCTGGTCCTCTCTTCTGCCTCGGCCGGCGCGGCGAACAGCTTCTCCTGCAACACCAAGGCGGAGCCCGGGGTCTGCTGCCAGGCAGGGGGGTTCTGCCCGCCGGGCGCGGACGTCTGGAACGCGAGCGGGGGCCGGCTCTCGGCGACGGGGGACCTCTGGGACGATCCCGCGGTGACGCAGTGCGCATGCGAGGCCGCGGACCCGGCGACCGGAGAGCCCTCGGGATGCAGTTGCAGCGGTGGGGCCCAGCTCCACGACGGCATCGCCGTCCTCGACCTGCCGGCTTCCGGGGAGACCGACACCTCCGGCGCGGGGATTGCCGCGGGGGCTTGCCCGTGAGAAGATCGTCGGCGGAGGTGCGAGAGAACGGACCGGCTGTTCGAGCACCTCCGAGGATGCGCTCGCCGTGCAAAGATTCAGGGATGCTCCTACGGAGGCTGCGATGCGATGGGGGGTGCGGGGGGAGCCGGGCTCGCCCCGATGGAGGACCGCCGTGAGGCGGTCCGGACGTCGCGGCGCGGCCGGCGTCTCGGCCGCGTTGGGTTGCGGCCCCCGAAGGCTGGGCTGCGAGGCAGCGCCGGCAATGGAGAGCGCCATGATCGATCCCGTCGCACCGCGTTTCGTTCACCTCCTTCGGCGCCGTCCCGCCGTGCTCGCCGCCGTCCTCCTCTCGTGCGGGCGGCCCGCGGCCGTCCGGCAGGAGAACGCCCTCGGCGTCGACCGGCAGGCCATCAACGGCGTGGGTTGTCTCATCGGCGGCGTGATGTACGAGAACGGCACGCCGAACCCGGCGAACCCGACCTGCCAGGTCTGCAACACCGCGTCGAGCACGACCGGATGGAGCGTCCAGAACAACGGCTCGCTCTGCGGCGGGCCCGGCCACGACGCGGCGCCGGACGTCTGCTGCAACGGCTTCTGCGCGAACGTCTGTTGGATCGGGGGGCAGTGCTGGGGCAACGGGGTCCTCGAACCGCCGGGCGTCTCGAGCTGCCGCTCGTGCAACACCGCGGTCACGAACTTCAGTTGGACCGAGTGGGGCAACGGCACGACGTGCGGCTCGGGAGAGCTCTGCTGGAACGGCAGTTGCCAGGCCGGCTGCGACATCGCGAACACGTTCTACTCGCCGGGCCAGCAGCCCCCGTCCGATCCCTGTGAAGACTGCAACCCGGGCTACTCGACCAGCTCGTGGGACGCGGAGCCGAACGGGACCTCTTGCGGCGGCGGGGCGTCGGGCTGGTGCGTCGGGGCGGCGACCTGTCAGAACGGGTCGTGCGCCTGCCCCGGGGGGACGACTTACTGCAACGGCCAGTGCGTCGATCTGCGGGTCGACAGCAACAACTGCGGCTGGTGCGGCAACTCGTGCTGGTGGGGCGGGGGCTGCTTCGGAGGGAGCTGCACCTACGCGAGGGGATCGCCCTACTCGGCGTACTGGGCGGCGGTCTCCGCCGGCTCCGACGGGCTGATTCACCTGATGGGCGGGCAGGACTGGTGGCTCTACCCCTACCACGTCGGGTACAGCCCCTACTCGAACGGCTGGTACTGGCTGCCGGGGCTGCCCCAGGCCGAGAGCGACGTGCCCGCGACGCTCGCGACGAACGGCTCGATCTACCTCTTCGGCGGCGTCAACTATGTCGGCAACGATGCCTGGTCGTACCAGGGCTGGTGGGGCTGGCTCGCGCGCTATCCCCACGCGATGTTTGGGAACGCCCTCGCCGCGGGGCTGGACGGAAACGTCTACAGCTTCGGCGGCTGGTGGGGTGAAAGGTTCGGGTGGTGGGACGAGGTCCCCTACGGCGAGATCTACCACCCGAGCGGCAATTGGTATCGGGAGATTGGGATGCTCCAGAGGGTCGCCACGGCCTCGGCGACGACGGCCCGGGACGGCCGGATCTTCGTCATCAACGGCACCACCGGGTGGTTCAACGGCTGGAAAGGGGTCCAGGTCTACACGCCCGGCGCCGGCTGGAGCTGGGGCCCGGCGACGAACATCGGACGGACGATGCTCGCGTCGGCGACGAACGCCTACGGCCAGCTCATGGCGATCGGCGGTTCGACGGACTACTGGTGGGGCATCGGCCCCTGGGTCGAGACCAGTTGGCCCGGAGGCGGCTGGAGCTACACGAGCAACCTGCGCGAGTCCGTGACCTCGATCAACGCGGCCGAGGGACCGGACTGCCGCGCCTACGTGGTGGACGGGCTGAGCCCGTGGTGGGTTACCAATAACACCGAAGTCTATGATCCGCGGCGCGGCTACTGGACGTGGTGAGCCCACGGGAACGGATGAGGAGAGCCCTATGACTCGGACACTCGGTGGCCTGCTGGCGATGGCGGCGGCGGCGATCTGGGCGGGTTGCGCGAGCCCGGCGCCGAACACGAGCGGCCCCGGAGCCGGCGGCGGGAACAGCCGCTCGAGCAGCTCGAGCGGCCAGGCAGCCGGCGGCAGCTCATCGGGATCCACGGGGTCGACGAGCAGCGGCGGCGTGAGCGGGAGCGGATCCGGCGGCTCCACGACGGGCGGCGACGCGGGGCTGGCGTCGACGAGCTCGTCGGGGGAGGCGAGCGGAAGCACGTCCGGCGGGATGAACGGAAGCAGCTCCGGCGGGATGAACGGAAGCAGCTCCGGGGGTGGGTCGACGTCCGGCTCGGGGAGCAGCTCCGGCGGCAGCGGCGCGAGCGGATCGACGTCCGGCGGCGGCTCGGGCTCGACGAGCAGCGGCAGCGCGAGCGGGTCCTCCTCGGGGAGCAGCACGGGCGGGAGCTGCTCCAGCGCGGGGACGTCGAACGAGTTTGGCCCCTGCAGCTCGAGCGCGGACTGCGTCTGCCCGTTCCGGTGCGTCTCGGATCCGGCGTTTCCCTATACGGCCTGTGAGAAGGCCTGTCCGTGCAACGGGGGCGACGAGACGTGCAACGCCGGGAGCTGCAGCTTCCTGAACCCGGAGTCCAGCTCGGACGGCGGCTGCGGGCCGCTGCCCGGGAGCTGCTCCAGCGACGGCGGCTTCACCGAGTTCCAGGCGTGCACGCAGACGTCGGACTGCGCCTGCCCGATGGAGTGCCTGCCCGACGACAACCCCTTGATCGCGAACAACGTCTGCGAGTACGCGGCCAGCTCGACGCAGGGGTGTCCGGATCCCGCGACCGCCCTCGGCTCGTGCGGCAACTGCACCTTCCACACGTGCGCCGCCGGCGCGGGTACGGGCGCCGCCTGCAACGCGTTGCAGACCGGCGACGGGACGTGCATCCCGGCCCAGCTCTACGGCAGCCTCTCGATGAGCTGCCGCCAGGCAGGGTCGGCGGACGCGGGCTGTCTCCCCGAGGCCCAGCGCGGACAGCCGGCCGCCCTCTGCTCGGTCGGCGACTACTGTTTCGACGAGGGGCCGGACGGCGGGACCTGCGCGGTGGTCTGCGATCCCGACGGAGGAAGCTGCCCCGGAGGAGGGAAGTGCTACCCCTCCGGGGCCCCTCGCCTGGGCTTCTGCCTCGCGTGCAACCCCGGCGGCGGCCCCGAGTTCTTCGCCTGCCGGAAGGACAGTGACTGCCAGTGTGATTACCGTTGCGGACCGGGTTCCGATGGCGGCCTCCAGTGCCTCGTCGCGTGCAGCGACTATTCGGCCTGCAAGACGTTCGAGGACTGCCAGGGCGGCTGGTGCCAGACGGACGCCTGCGACAGCTACTACCGGCCATGCGCGGCGGGCAACGCCGCCGCGGGTGGGGTGGGCAACTGCTTCCCCACCCCCGGACAGGGCAACGTCATCGACGGCGGCGGCGGCGGCGTCTCCGGGATCTGCCAGCTCGCCGGGACGGCGGCGCTCGGTGCGCCCTGCGTCCCCCAGACGATACCGGCCTGGGCGACCCCCGCCACCGAGATCTGCCAGCCGGGCGAGGCATGCGTTCCGCCGGGGATCGGCGCCGACGGGGGCATCGGCGACGGAGGCGACATCTGCATGCAGTCCTGCGATCCGACGGGGACGCTGGGTGCGCCCCCGTGCGCGGCGCCCACGACCTGTCATCAGGCAGGACAGTACAACCCGTACCAGGGACTCTGCTTCTAAGCCTGCGGAGCCGAAGCCGAGGGGCGGCGGCCTCGCAATCGTTTCATAGCGCTCGCAAAAAGTCGTTTGGAGTTGGGGGGGCGCCGCGCGCAACCGGCCGTCCATCGAAGAGATCCGGGCCGTTGCGGCGGCCCGGGCGGCAAGGCGCCTGGCCCGTCTCTTGCTTTTTCGGCGGGTAGCCGGCAGTCTAGCCAGGAGTTGTTTTATCCCCGCCTTGCAGGTGGCCATGCGTCGCAGGGAGCGACAGACGATGGGGGAGCTTCGGGGCCGCGCCTTGCTCGCGGCCCTGCTCGCGTTCGCCGCCTGCCATGGCGGCTCGCCCCTCGTCAGCCTCGCGCCCACGACGAAGGGAGGGGTGAACGGGGGGAGCTGCCAGCTCCTAACCTGTGACGCATCGACGCTATGCCCGGCGAGCCTCCACTGCTTCGAGGGCAAGTGCATCGACGACAAGTGCCACGAGGCCTGCCTGCCGACCGGGGGCGGACCGCTCCAGATGCAGAATCAGGATCAGGGCGCGGGCGGGCTCGTCAAGCCGTGCGACATCGTCTGCACGGGCGCGAACTGTACCCGCGGCTGCACCATCAACAACAAGGTCTACGCCAACCTGAGCTCCGATCCGGGCAACAGTTGCCTCTACTGCGACTCGGCCCAGAGCTTGACGAGCTGGACGGAGCAGGCCGACGGGATCACCTGCACCGGCGGGGCGGGGTACGTCTGCTGCGCCGGCTCCTGCATCGACGACAAGACCGACCCGAACAACTGCGGCGGCTGCGGGACCCAGTGCGGCTCGGGCAACGCCTGCTGCGGCGGCGTCTGCACCGACACCCAGAACGACCGGAGCAACTGCGGCTCCTGCGGGAACGCCTGCGCGGCCGGAGACCTCTGCTGCGGCGGCGCCTGCATCAACGTGGTGGACAACCAGAACGACTGCGGCTCCTGCGGGAACGTCTGCCCCTCCGGCGACGCCTGCTGCGGGACGACCTGCACGAACGTCTCGGGGGACTCGCGCAACTGCGGCTCCTGCGGGGACGTCTGCGCCTCCGGCGACGTCTGCTGCTCCGGCGGCTGCGTCGACGTCGCGACCGACCCGAACAACTGCGACAAGTGCGGGAACGTCTGCCCGGCGGGGGATGCCTGCTGCAACAGCTCGTGCGCGAACGTTCAGACCGACCCGAGCAACTGCGGGAGCTGCGGGAACTCCTGCAACGGCGGGTTGTGCGTGGGCGGGGTCTGCGGCTGCGACATCTCGGGCACGTTCTACCCGAGCGGGGCGACAAACCCCGCGGACGCCTGCGAGGTCTGCGACGCTACGACGAGCCCGACCGCGTGGACGCTGCTCACCAACACGGCGTGCGCGGGCGGCGAGTGCTGCTCCGGCGCCTGCGTCAACCTGACCAACAACCCGGCCGACTGCGGCGCCTGCGGCCGCGCCTGCAACGGCGGCGCGCCCTCCTGCTGCGAGAGCAACTGCACCAACGTCTCGACCGATCCGAAGAACTGCGGCTCCTGCGGGAACGCCTGCCCGAGCGCCGATCCCTCCTGCTGCGCGGGCGGCTGCGTCAACACCCTGAGCGACCCGAACAACTGCGGGTCGTGCGGCCACTCCTGCAACGGCGGGGCGTGCGCGGGTGGGGTCTGCGAGTGCGCCATCGGGGGCAGCGACTACACGAACGGCACGGTCGATCCCACGAACCCGTGCCAGATCTGCAACACGTCGCAGAGCGGCACCGCCTGGTCGAACGCGGCGGACAACACGCCGTGCGGCGCCCCGGCCTGCGCCTTCTGCGAGAGCGGGTTCTGCACGCTCGGCGACACGAGCTTCGTCTCGCAGGGCAGCTACAACACCGGCGCGTGTCCGAGCTGGGTCGTCGCGGGCGACTTCAACGGCGACGGCATCCCGGACCTCGCGACGGCCAATTCATGCGTGAACACCGTCGACGTCTTCGTGGGGAACGGCGACGGCACCTTCCAGTCGCCCCAGGTGACCTCCTTCCCGGATCCGTGGTCGGTCGTCTGGTCGCTCGGCGTGTCGAACTCTGCGAACCAGACCACCTCGGACTTCAACCACGACGGGAGGCTCGACCTCGCGGTGGCGGATTTCGGGGCCAACGAGGTCGACGTCCTCCTCGGCAACGGGAACGGAACCTTCGGCCCGCGGGCGTCCTACACCTCGCCCGCTTCTCCGAACTCGGTGCTCGCCGCCGACCTCAACGGAGACGGCTGGGCGGACCTGGCCTCAACGGCGCAGTTCTCGAACCAGATCGACATCCGGGCGAATCTGCGCACCGGCCTCTTCGGGGCCGCCGCGTCGTTCGCCACCGGCGCCGTCCCCTCCGGCGCCGCCCTCGGTGACTTCAACCTCGACGGCAGCCCCGACCTCGCCATCGTCAACTCGGGCGCAACCCCGGGGAGCGTGAGCGTGCTGCTCAACAACGGCGGCGGGAGCTTCGCGGCCGCGTCGGGCTCGCCCTTCACGACCGGCAACAACCCGCAGTCCGTCGCGGTCGCGGATTTCGATCTCAAGAACGGGCCCGATCTCGCCACCGCCGACAACTGCGCGAACACGGTGAGCGTGCTGCTCAACAACGGCCGGGCCGGCTTCCCGTCGGTCGCCTCATACCCCGTGAACACGCCGATCACGGTGATCAGCAACGACTTCAACGGCGACGGCTATCCGGATCTCGCGGTCGCGAGCGGCGGCGGGTGGACGTTCTGCCCGGGGGCGACGAACACGAGCGTGGAGGTCCTCTTCAACCAGGGCGACGGGACGTTCGGGCAGATGCAGAGCTACAACGTCGGGAGCTTCCCGTTCGCGATCGCCTCGGCGGACTTCAACCGCGACGGCCACCCCGACCTCGCGGTCGTCAACTACCAGAGCGCGAGCAACCAGCTCGTGATCCTGAAGAACGCCTGCGGGCCGTGCACCGGCGCGGGCTGCGTGCGGGGCTGCACCATCGGCGGGGTCTTCTACCGCAACGGAGCGGTCGATCCGGCGAGATCCTGCCTCGTCTGCGATGTCACCCAAAGCACGATCGGCTGGTCGGACGTCCCCGCGGGGAGCGCGTGCTCCGGGGGCGAGTGCTGCGGCGGCAGTTGCGTGCCGATCGACACGACCGCCCACTGCGGCTCCTGCGCGGCCTGCCCCGCCGCCGACAACGCCTGCTGCAGCGCGGTCTGCACGAACACGAACACCGACCCGAACGACTGCGGGGGCTGCGGCAACCACTGCGCGGCCGGCGCCGCCTGCGTGGGCGGGGTCTGCGAGTGCGACATCGGAGGCCAGAACTACACGAACGGCCAGCAGGACCCGGTGAACGCCTGCCTCTACTGCAACCTCGCCTCGCCCACGAGCTGGACGGACGTCGCGGACGACACCTCCTGCGGCGCCGGCAGCGACTGCTGCGGCGGCGCCTGCGTGTCGATCCAGACGACCGCCCACTGCGGGAGCTGCACCGCATGCCCGGCGAGCGACAACGCCTGCTGCGGCGGGAGCTGCGCGGACACGAACACCGACCCGAACAACTGCGGGGGCTGCGGCAACCGCTGCACGCCCGGCGCGGCCTGCGTGGGCGGCGCGTGCGAGTGCGACATCGGCGGGACGACCTACGCGAGCGGCCAGCAGGCCCCGGGGAACGCGTGCCTCTACTGTAACCTCTCGACGCCCACGAGCTGGACGAACGTGGCGGACGACACGTCGTGCGGGAGCAACGCGGAGTGCTGCGCCGGTAGCTGCGACAGCATCACGACGACCTCGCACTGCGGGAGCTGCACGCCGTGCCCCGCCGGGGACAACGCCTGCTGCAGCGCGAGCTGCGCGAACACGAACAGCGACCCGAACAACTGCGGGGGCTGCGGCAACCGGTGCGCGAGCGGGGTCTGCATCGGCGGGACGTGCGGCTGCGACATCGGCGGGACCCCCTACGCGAACGGCGCGTACCACGGGACGGACGAGTGCCAGCAGTGCCTGTACGCCGTGAACCCGACCGGCTGGACCGACGTGAACCAGGGGCAGCCGGCCAACTGCGGATCGGGGAACGAGTGCTGTGGTCCGGCCTGCGTGAGCGTTGTCAACGACAACGCGCACTGCGGGAGCTGCAACAACGTCTGTGGCGGGGGCAGCACGTCCACCTGCTGCGGGACGAGCTGCGTGAACGAGGAGACCGACCCGAACAACTGCGGCGGCTGCGGCACGGTCTGCTCGAGCGGGGTCTGCATCGCCGGGGCGTGCGGCTGCGACATCGGCGGGACGCCCTACGCGAACGGCGCCTACGACGGGACCGACCAGTGCCAGCAGTGCCTCTACGCGCAGAACCCGACCGCCTGGACGGAGGTGAACCAGGGGCAGCAGGCCAACTGCGGAACGAACAACGCGTGCTGCGGCCCGGGCTGCGTGAGCATCGTCAACGACAACGCGCACTGCGGGAGCTGCACCAACGCCTGCGCGGGGAACAGCACGTCGTGGTGCTGCGGGACGAGCTGCGTGGACGAGCAGGCCGACCCGAACAACTGCGGATCCTGCGGCCATGTGTGCGCGAGCGGCCAGTGCGTGAACGGGGCCTGCGAGTGCGACATCGGCGACAGCGTCTTTTCGCCGGCCTCGGTGCCCGGGCTCGTGACCTGGCTGAAGGCCGGCACGGGCTGGCAGACGAACGGCAGCAGCATCACCGGCTGGGCGGACCAGAGCGGGCAGGGGCGCAACTTCGGCAGCAGCGCCGGCCGCGACCCCACGATCGCGGGCACGACGCTCAACGGCTACCAGGTCGTCCAGTTCGCCGCCGGAGCGAGCCAGACCCTGACGAATGGGACCGGGCTCTCGACGCCGTACTCGATCTTCTACGTGGCGCGGCAGCTCGGCACGGCCAACCAACGCATCCTCAACGGTCTGAACAACAACTGGCTGCTCGGCTGGTGGGGCGGCGCGATGGATCAGGCCTACTTCCAGGGCTGGATCTCGCCCTCCGGCTCGCCCTCGACCGACACCGCCTGGCACCTCTACGAGGTCGTCGACGACGGCGGCACCGCCTCGATCTACAGCCACGGGTCGCTGCTCTTCACGAGCACGAGCAACCTCGCCGCGCCGAACGGGCTCGCCCTCACCTGCTCTGGCGGGGGCACGAGCGAGTGCAGCGACGCCCAGTTCGCCGAGCTGGTCGTCTACGGGACCGCGCTCCCCGCCTCGCAGCGGATGGAGGTCGAGAACTACCTCACGTCGAAGTTCAACATCGGCGGCGCCGCCTCGTCGCCCGCGTCGGTGCCCGGGCTCGTGACCTGGCTGAAGGCCGGCACGGGCTGGCAGACGAACGGCAGCAGCATCACCGGCTGGGCGGACCAGAGCGGCCAGGGGCGCAACTTCGCCAGCAGCGCCGGCCGCGACCCCACGATCGCGAGCACGACGCTCAACGGCTACCAGGTCGTCCAGTTCGCCGCCGGAGCGAGCCAGACCCTGACGAACGGGACCGGGCTCTCGACGCCGTACTCGATCTTCTACGTGGCGCGGCAGCTCGGCACGGCCAACCAACGCATCCTTAACGGTCTGAACAACAACTGGCTGCTCGGCTGGTGGGGCGGCGCGATGGATCAGGCCTACTTCCAGGGTTGGATCTCGCCCTCCGGCTCACCCTCGACCGACACCGCCTGGCACCTCTACGAGGTCGTCGACGACGGCGGCACCGCCTCGATCTACAGCCACGGGTCGCTGCTCTTCACGAGCACGAGCAACCTCGCCGCGCCGAACGGGCTCGCCCTCACCTGCTCTGGCGGGGGCACGAGCGAGTGCAGCGACGCCCAGTTCGCCGAGCTGGTCGTCTACGGGACCGCGCTCCCCGCCTCGCAGCGGATGGAGGTCGAGAACTACCTCACGTCGAAGTTCTGGACCGGCGGCGGCGCCTACCCGAACGGGACGGCGGACCCAGGCAACGCCTGCCTGTACTGCGACACCGCGAACACCCAGACGGGCTGGACGGACGTCGCGGACGGTACGTCCTGCGGGGCCAACCAGGACTGCTGCGGCGGCGGCTGCGTGAGCATCCAGACGACCGTTCACTGCGGGAGCTGCGCGTCGTGCCCGGCCGGGGACAACGCCTGCTGCAGCGGGAGCTGCACGAACACGAACACCGACCCGAACAACTGCGGCGGCTGCGGCACGGTCTGCTCGAGCGGGGTCTGCATCGGCGGGAGCTGCGGCTGCGACATCGGCGGGACGCCTTACGCGAACGGCGCCTACGACGGGACCGACCAGTGCCAGCAGTGCCTCTACGCGCAGGACCCGACCGGCTGGACGGCGGTGAACCAGGGGCAGCAGGCCAACTGCGGAACGAACAACGAGTGCTGCGGGCCGAGCTGCGTGAGCATCGTCAACGACAACGCGCACTGCGGGAGCTGCACCAACGTCTGCGCGGGGAACAGCACGTCGTGGTGCTGCGGGACGAACTGCGTGGACGAGCAGACCGACCCGAACAACTGCGGGAGCTGCGGCGTCGCCTGCGCGGATGTCCAGGCCTCGGCGGTCTGGACGGACACGAGCTGGAAGCAGACGCTGAGCCCCGGGAGCGGCTGGCAGAACGTCGGCTACAACGATTCGTCGTGGAACCCCGCGGTCGACGAGGGCGCGCCGCCGACGGCGCCGTGGGGCGGGATGGCGCTGCCGCCGAACTCGCCCGCGCACTGGATCTGGTACTACGCGTCGAACAACGGCAACGACTTCTCGACCGTCTACTTCCGCCGGACGTTCGTCGCGCAGGCGACCGAGAGCATGACGTTGTCCATGACCGCTGACAACCTGTTCACCGCCTACCTGAACGGCGTGCAGGTGTGCAGCGGCAACAACTGGCCGGTCTTCTCCGTCTGCCCGATCACGGTCACGGCGGGCACGACCTACGTGCTCGCCGTTCAGACGACGAACCAGGGGGGGCCCGGAGGGCTGCTCGGAGATCTGCGCGGCGCCGGCGCCGCCTGCTCGGCCGGGACCTGCGAGTGCGAGATCGGCGGGTGGCCCTACCAGAACGGGAAGGTCGACCCGGGCAACGTCTGCCTCTACTGCAACATCGCGAGTAGCCCGACGAGCTGGACCGACGTCGCGGACGACACCTCCTGCGGCGCGAGCAGCGACTGCTGCGGGGGCAACTGCGTCTCCATCGACACCACCTCCCACTGCGGGAGCTGCAACCCCTGTCCGGCCGGGGACAACGCCTGCTGCAGCGAGAGCTGCACGAACACGAACAGCGACCCGAACAACTGCGGCGCGTGCGGCCACGCCTGCGCGAGCGGTCAGTGCTCGGGCGGCGTCTGCGAGTGCGACATCGGCGGGTCGGTCTACACGAACGGGACGCACGACCCGGGCAACTGGTGCCTCTACTGCAACATCTCGAGCAGCCAGACCTCCTGGACGGACATCGCGAACGACACCTCCTGCGGCGCCGGCAGCGACTGCTGCGCAGGGAGCTGCATCAGCGTCACGACGACGAGCAACTGCGGCTCCTGCGGGAACGCCTGCGGCGGGGCGGAGCCGGCCTGCTGCAGCGAGACCTGCCGGGACCTGTCGAACGATCCGAACAACTGCGGCTCCTGCGGCCACGCCTGCCCGTCCGGCGCGGCCTGCGTGGGCGGCGCGTGCGAGTGCGACATCGGCGGGACGACCTACGCGAACGGGGCGACCAACGGCGGGAACGTCTGCCAGGTGTGCGACGTCTCGGCGAACCCGACGGGCTGGACGCTGCTGAACGGCGCGACGGCCGGGTGCAGCGGCGCGAGCGCGTGCTGCGCGGGTCAATGCGGCTGCGCGCCGGGGACGGCGAAGGGCTGCGGCAACTGCGGGACGGAGACGTGCACGAACTCCTGCCAGTGGGGGAGCTGCGTCGGGCAGGGCCCCTGCTCGCCGGGGACGGCGGAGAGCTGCGGCAACTGCGGCACGGCGACCTGCACGAGTGCCTGCCAGTGGGGGAGCTGCAACGGCCAGGGCGTCTGCTCGCCGGGGGCGGGGATGGGCTGCGGCAACTGCGGCGTGGCGACGTGCACGAACTCCTGCCAGTGGGGGAGCTGCAACGGCCAGGGGCCCTGCTCGCCGGGGCAGCAGCAGGGCTGCAGCTACTGCGGCACCGAGACGTGCGACAGCTCCTGCCAGTGGGGGAGCTGCAACGGCGCGGCCGTCTGCTCGCCCGGAAGCACGCAGGGGTGCGGGGCCTGCGCCACGGAGGCGTGCAACGGCTGCGGCTACTGGGGGAGCTGCCAGCCGCAGCCGAACTACACCGGCTGCAGCGGCGGCACCTGCTGCGGCGGCGGCTGCGTGAACCTCCAGAGCGACTCGAACAACTGCGGCTGGTGCGGCCACGTCTGTCCGAACAGCGAGGGGTGCAGCAACGGCGTCTGCGGCTGCCCCGACGGCCCGGGCGGCGAGTTCGCCTGCGGGAGCTACGGCGGCTACTTCGAGCCGACCGGCAGCATGTCGCTGCCGCCGGGGACGTACTGCTTCTCGGGCATGTACATCCCGCCGGGCGTGACGGTCTCGACGTGGGGTTCCGGGGTCCTCGACATCCGCACCCAAGGCGACGCGATCGTGCAGGGGACCCTCGACGTCTCGGGCGCGCCGGGCGGGCCTGGCTGGGCGACCTGGTGCTACTACGGCGGCGGCGGCGGCGGCGCGACCGGCAACCCGAACGCGGGCGGCGGCGGCGGCTGGAACTGGTGCAACGGCGGCGGCGGCGGCGGATGGGGCAACGGCGGCGGCTGGCCGAACTGGGGCGGCTCCTGCGCGACATCGCCGGGCGGCAACGGCGGCGGCACGGGCGCCGGCGTCTGCGGCGCCGGCGCGGGCGGCGGCGGCTACGCGGGCGGCGGCGGCGGCGCGGGCGGCGCCTCCTGGACCTACGGCGGCGGCGGCGGCGGTGCGCAGTGGGGCGCCGGGGGAGGCGGCGGCGGCGACTACTCCGGCTCGTGGCAGAACAACTACAGCTATTACGACAGCGGCTGGTGGTTCAACGGCTGGTGGTACCAGTTCTGGACCGGGTGGTGGCAGGTCGGAAACTACGCCTACTGGGGTTGGGTCTACTACGGCTACTACGAGGACGTGCAGGCCTGGTACTACCAGATCCATAGCTGGTGGGCGGCCGAGGGCGGCGGCGGCGGCAACGCATACTGGCCGTATGCCGGCGGGGGCGGCGGCTGGGGCTGGACGACCCAAGACCAGTACTGGCAGAACAACGCGTACAACTACCACGGCTACTACCTCGACTACGGCCAGCGCTGGAACTACCAGTGCGGCTGGCAATGGACGTGCTCCTGCGGGTGGCAGTGCGGGTGGCAATGCGGCTGGCGGTGCTGGTGCTGGTGGTGGTGGTGCTGGTGCTCGTGGGGATGCTGGTGGAGCTGCTGGTGGAACTGCTGGTGCTGGTGGCAGTACACCTGCTGGTGGAACTATGACGGCTGGAGCTGGCCCTGGTGGATCGACTGGGGTAGCTGGACCAACTGGTGGAACAACTATCCGAACGGAAACGGCAACTACTGGTCGTCGCCGCAGTGGCCGGCCGGCGGCGGCGGCGGCGGGTCGATCGGCTACTACGCGGCCCAGGATCCGGCGATGAACAACACCTTCCAGCCCGGCTCCGGCGGCGGCGGCGGCGGCGGCCAGTGCTACTCCTGCGGCTGGCCGGGCGGCGGCGGCGGCGGGGGCGGCGGCGGCGCCATCCGGATCGCCTCCGCGGGCAACGTCCTCGTCTACGGCTCGATCCGCGCGAACGGCGGCGGCGGCGGCGGCGTCCTCTGGGGCGCGGCGAGCGGCGGCGGCGGCGGCGGCTCGGGCGGGGCGATCTACCTCTCGGCGAGCGGGTCGGTGGACGTCTGGGGCAACGTGCAGGCGTACGGCGGCGGCGGCGGCGGGACCGGTAACGGCGGCGGCGGCGGCGGCAGCGGCGGCCCCGGGCGGATTCGAATCTACGCCCACAACTACAACAACTGGGGCGGCGTCGGGCCGTACGTGTACTATCCGGGGACGTGCCAATGAACGGGAAGGGCATCGCTCCCTGGCTGGTCCTCTCGCTCCTCGCGGGCGTGGCCTGCGGCGGCCATCCGGCGCAGTCCGGCGGCGGCGGGCAGGAGGGCTCTTCCACGAGCGGAGGGAGCTCCGGGAGCGTCACCGGCAGCTCCGGCGCGAGCGGGATCGGGGGGAGCAGCTCCGGGGAGCAGGGCGGCAGCTCGAGCGGCATCGGGGGCGGCAGCAGCGGTGAGGCGAGCGGCGGGAGCAGCTCCGGCACGAGCGGGATCGGGGGGAGCAGCTCCGGGGAGCAGGGCGGCAGCACGAGCGGCATCGGGAACGGCAGCACCGGCGGGACGAGCGGGGGGAGCAGCTCGGGGGTGCTGGGCGGGAGCACGAGCGGGACCAACGGCACGAACGGAAGCAGCGGCACGAACGGGACCAGCGGAACGAACGGAAGCAGCGGAACGAACGGGACCAGCGGCACGAACGGGGGCAGCGGCACGAACGGGGGCAGCGGCACGAACAGTAGTTCGTCGGGCTGCGTCCCGAATTGCCACACGGCGACCCTGCTCAAGTGTCCGGGAGAGCCCGACGGCTGTGGAGGGAGATGTTCGACCGCGACGGGAGGGCAGCCGTCGGATGGGCAGCCGGCGCTGGGGCCGGACGAGGTCCCGGCCTGCCCGGGCTGCTGCGATTCGCACGGCTACTGCCAGCCGGGGACGGAGCCGTCCGCCTGCGGGCCCGCGGGCGGCGGCGCCTGCGAGGCTTGTGCGCCGGGCGGGAGCTGCCAGGGTGGTCGCTGCGACGGCGGCAGCGGCAGCTCGGGCGGGAGCAGCGGAGCGAGCGGCAGCACGAGCGGGAGCGGCGGTTCGGGCAGCACGAGCGGGAGCACGTCGGGCTGCCAGACCCAGTGCTTCAACCCGACCACGCACCTGATGGCTTGCCCGGGATCACCCGACGGCTGCGGCGGCGAGTGCAATTACGCCTGCGACGGCTGTTGCGATCTCCAGGGATACTGTCACACCGGCGGCAATACGCCGGACGCCTGCGGGCCGCAGGGGGCGACCTGCGCCGTCTGCCCGAGCGGCGGCTACTGTCAGAACTACGTCTGCGCCGGGGGGACGAGCGGGAGCAGCGGCAGCAGCGGGACGAGCGGGACGAGCAGCGGCTCGTCTTCGGGTTGCGTGCCGCAATGCTTCAATTACTCCCTGGGTCTCATGAAGTGCCCGGGGGCCAACGACGGTTGCGGCGGGAAGTGCGCCTTCACCTGTTCCGGCTGCTGCGACTCCCAGGGTTACTGCCAGCAAGGGGTCACGGCGGCCGCGTGCGGCAGCAACGGAGACGCCTGCCAGCAGTGCAGCGGGGGCGTGGCTTGCAACGCGGGGGAGTGCGGGACGGGAAACCTCTGCGCCACCCATCAATGCCCCGGCTGCTGCGATCAGAACGGCGACTGCCTGATCCCCCCCCAGACGTGCCCCGCGGGAGAGATGTGCCAGCAGGGCGTCTGCGTGAACCCCTGCGACAACGGCACCTGCCCGACCTGCTGCGAGAACGGGGTGTGCCAGCTCTCCGGCCTGCCGGACGGTGGGCCCGTGGGGCCGCCCGACAGCGGCTACGTCTCCTGCCTGCTGCCGGACGGTGGGACCTCGCCGGCGTGTATGCCGCCCGACTCGGGGCCGCCGCCCATCCCCGACAGCGGGGTCGTCTATCCTCCGGATGGGAGCGAACCGCCCCCGGAGCCGATCGTCGACGCGGGTATCTTCGACGGAGGCGGTCCGGCCTACTGCGTGCCCGAGGATGGCGGGGGTACCCCGCCCCCGGGGCCGCCCCCTGGGTACGATGGCGGGATACCCGACGGCGCGGTCTTCTTCGACGGTGGGATGCCCGACAGCGGGGAGGTCGTCGCCGACGGGGGGATCGTGTACAACGACGCCGGCTTCCTGGGCGTGACTTGCCAGACCGTCGACTCGGGCCCCCAGAGCGGACCGCCGCCGGCCGACAGCGGCATCGTCATCCTCCCCGACGGTGGAGTCGGGCCGCCGGATGGCGGCGGCCCGCCGCCTCCGCCGCCACCGCCTCCTCCTCCGGACGCGGGTGAGCTGCCCGACGGGAGCTTCCCGATCCCGGACAGCGGGATCTTCAGCAACCCCGACGGCGGCGGCGGAGTCTGTCCGTAGAAGGGGCGGCCGGGAAGGGCGGTGGCGCCGGGCGTGTCCGTTGTTGCGCCGCGAGCCCACGCGGCCCGGCGGCGTCTCGTGCTATCGTGTTCGCGTGACGCCCGCATCGGCTGAGAAACGCGCGATCGCGCAACGCTTCGCCGACCTGCTCGCCGAGCGCCTCGGGGCGCGGCTCGTTTCGGTCGTGCTCTACGGGTCGGTCGGGCGCGGCGAGGCGGGGCCGGACTCCGACATCGATCTGTTCGTGGTGGCGGAGGGGCTCCCACGGGGACGATTCGCGCGCCAAGCGGTCTGGGAGGATCTCGACCTCGCGTTGGGCGAGCCGGGACTCTCGGTCATCCTCCATACCTCGGACGAGGCGCGGGTCGTGCGGCCCCTCTATCTCGACATGACAGAGGACGCGGTGCTGCTCGTCGACCGCGGCGGTTTCTTCGCGGAAGTTCTCGAAGGGCTTCGCCTCCGGATGCGCGAGCTGGGATCGACCCGCCACCGGCAGGGGCGCTTCCGGTACTGGGAGCTGGCGCCCGGCCACAGGCCAGGGGAGGAGATCGAGCTGTGACGAGCAGCGCGATGGCGCGGGCGCTGCTCGCCTAGGCCCGTGTCGCGGCGCGTGACGCGGAGCGGGAGGCAGCCGAAGGCGCCCACGGGATGGCGGTCCGTCGTTGCCAGGAAGCCGTGGAGTTGGCGCTGAAGGCGCTCCTGCGATCGGAGGGACTCGATGTCCCGCGGGCGCACGACGTGGGGCCGACGCTCCGCAAGCACGCCGTGCTCTTCCCGGCGCTGACCCGCGAAGATGTCGCGAAGCTCGCGCGGCTCTCGCGCCAGCTCTTTCGCGAGCGCTCCGTGGCTTTCTACGGCGACGAGGAGCAGGGCCTGGGTCCGGACGAGGTCTACGGCGAGGAGGATGCTCGCATGGCCATCGCCGATGTCGGCTGGGTCGTGGCGACGTGCGGCCGCCTCGTTTCGCCGGAGGCGGGCAGATGACCGGATGAGCCCGCCGTGGGCCCGACGGGAAGCGCGGCCGGTAGTCTCCTCGCCGCGGCCTACTTGACGAGCCGGCTGATGGCGCGGAACTCGTCGCTGCCGGCCCGCCGGACGAGGTCGAAGAGGCCGGTCTCGGTGCCGGTCACGGTCGCGCCCATCGCTCGCGCGAGGTCGAGGCCCACCTTCCGGTTCTCCTCGGTGCGCGAGCAGACGGCGTCGGCGGGGACGAACGCACAGAGGCCCCGCTCGACGAGGTCGCGGGCGGTCTGGAAGACGCAGACGTGGGTCTCCATGCCGACGCAGACGACCTGCTCCTTGCCGGCGAGCGCCTCCGCGACGGGCGGGACGAGGCAGGTGAAGTCGAGCTTCTCGACCGGCGTCGCGAGGCTCCCGATCGCCTCCCGGAGCGGCGCGACCGTCGGCCCCAGCCCCTTCACGTACTGCTCGGTCCAGAGGATCGGGAGGCCGAGGACCTTCCCGCCCTCGACCCAGCGGATCATGTTCGCGAGGGCGGTCTCGTAAGAGGCCCTGGGCATCGCGGCGGCGAGCCGCTCCTGCACGTCGATGACGAGGAGGACCGCGCGGGAGCGGTCGAGGCGGAAGCGGCGTGGGTCGAACATGGCGTCTACCTCGCTCTTCAAGGAACAACGACCTCTAGGAGGCTGGTGTTTTTTGCGGGGACGGGTTCACGCCAATCCCCGAAGCCCAGTGCCGGCGGGACGCCGGCGTTCCCAGGTTACCCTCACGGTCGTCGTGCGCGTTTCACACCAACCTCCTAGAGAGCGTACCCCATCGCGCCCGAGGTCATCGGGGCGTTCGGGTCCAGGGCCACGTCCACGCACGCCACCTGGCCCGAGGCGAGCGCGGCGTCGAGGGCCGGGGCCAGCTTCGCCGGCTCATCGACGTGGACGCCCCAGCCGCCGAGCGCCTTCACGACTTCGTCGTAGCGCGTCGGGCGCAGGGAGGTCGCCGGCGAGTGGTCCTCGCCGAACATCCCGACCTGCGGGAGTCGGATCTGCCCCCAGGCCGCGTCGTTGCCCACGACGATGACCATCGGGAGCTTGAACCTCACCGCCGTCTCGAAGTCGAAGCCGTTGAGGCCGAACGACCCGTCCCCCTGAATCACGAAGACCGGCCGCTCCGGATAGAGCGACTTCGCGGCGATCGCGAAGGGCGCCCCGACGCCGAGGCAGCCCAGCGGGCCCGGGTCGAGCCAGCGGCCGGGACGGGACAGCTCGATGATCTTGGCCGCGAGGGCGACGAAGTTGCCGCCGTCCGCGACGAACATCGAATCGCCGGCGCGCCGGGCCGCCGCCGACAGCTCCCTGGCGACGCGGAAGTGGTGCAGCGGCGCCTGGTCGGAGCTCGCGTAGGCGGCGAGCTTCGCGACCTTCGCGGCCTCCTTCTCGCGCAAGGCGGCGAGGTAGCCCGTCCGCTCGGTCTTCCCGAGCGCGGCGGTGAGCTGTTCGAGCGCGGAGCGCGAGTCGGCGGGGAGGCCCACCGCGATGGCGCGGTTGCGGCCGATCTCGGCGGCGTCGATGTCGATCTGGATGAGCTTCGCGTCCTTCGCGAAGGTCTCCTCGCCGCCGTAGCCGAGCCGGAAGTCGAGCGGCGTGCCCACGATCAGGACGACGTCGGCCCCGGCGAGCGCCTCCTTGCGCGTCTGCTGGAGGAAGCAGGGGTGGCCGGCGGGCAGGCAGCCCCGCCCCGCGCCGTTCAAGTAGACCGGAAGGCTGGCTCGCTCGGCGAGCGCGGCCAGCGCACCCGCGGCGTCGTCCCACCAGATCGAGCTCCCGGCGATGACGGCCGGCCGCTCGGCTTTCTCGAGCAGGGCGGCCGCGGCCTCGATCTGGATGGGATCCCCGGGGCTCCGGGCGCGCGTCCGGTAGCCCTCGGGGATCGGCGCGTCGGCCTCGTCGACCTCCTGCATGAGCTGGTCGAAGGGCAGTTCGAGGAAGACGGGCCCGGGCCTGCCGGAGAGGGCGACGCGGAAGGCCTTGGCGAGGTAGGCCGGCACGAGCCGCGCCTCGGGGACGCGGTCGGCCCACTTGGTGATGCGCAGGAAGAGGTCGACCTGCTCGATCTCCTGGAGGGAGCCGCGCCCGGCGTTGAAGGTCGGGGCCGCGCCGCCGAGCAGCAGCAGGGGCGAGCTCGCGGCGAAGGCGTTGGCGACCCCCGTCAAGGCGTCGGTCACGCCCGGGCCGGCGGTGACGACCGCGACGCCGACGCCCCGCGTGAGGCGCGCGTACGCGTCGGCCGCGTGGGCCGCCGCCTGCTCGTGCCTGGTGTCGACGAGGGCGATCCCCTCGTCCACGCAGCCCGCGTAGATGGGCGCCACGTGCAATCCGGAGAGCGTGAAGATCGTCTTCACGCCTTCGGCCTTCAGCATCTTCGCGACCAGCCGGCCGCCGGTATACGCCGCCATGCTCACCTCGGATCGATGGAGGAGGAACGCGAGGACTCGCCTCCATCGCTCGACCGGATACAATCCGACTTCGGGGATGGCGACTTTATCAGAAGAGCGCTTCCATGTCTGGCTTCGCGGCCTCCCGCCGGAGAGGCTCGCGGCGCTCTCCGCCGAGTACGCGCGCCTGGCCTTCGAGGGTGGGCTCGCGGTGGTCCGGGAGGGGACGGCCCGCCCCATCCCGCCGGCGCTCACGCCCGTCGTGGCGGACGGCGCCCGGCTCGCGGCGCGGGCTGCGCTCGCCCGCGGTTTGCTCTCCGGGCTCGTCAAGGCGGCCCGTTATCTGATGACCGCGGCCCCGGAGGCCGAGCGGGGAGCCGTCCTCGCCGGCCTCTCGCCCTGGGAGCGCGCGCTCTGCTCCTCGACGTGGCGGGCGGGTGAGGCGGTCGCAATCGCGCGCGCCGATCTCTTCACCGGCGAGGACGGAGCGGACCGGCCGCTGGAGATGAACGCGACCATCCCGGCCATGCAGGGCTACTCGGACATCGCGGCGCAGGCCTTCCTGCGCGCGGTCGGACGGGCGGCGGAGCTCTCGCGCGACCAGGTGGCCCGGATGAGCCGGGAGAACGGCTCCAACAGTGACGATCTGCGCCGGTCGTTGCTCGCCCACTACGCGAGGCTCGGTGGAGCGGGACGATCGCCGGTGATGGCCATCGTGGCCCGCAGCGGCGACCCCCAGTGCACGGAGCTCGCGGCCCTCTGCGCGAACTTCCGGGCCGCGGGCGTCGACGCCCAGCGCTGCACGCCGGAGCAGATCCGGCTCGACGAGCGGGGCAGGGCGACGCTCCTTCGCCACCCCGTCGATCTGATCTACCGCCACATCTTCGCGAGGCGGATCGACCCGGAGAGCGACCTCGGGAGGATCGCCCGGGAGCCGGAGAAGCACCGGCTCCTCAACCCGGTGAACTCGCAATTGGAGATGAAGTCGCTCTTCGCCGAGCTCTCGGCCGCCGCCGCCGGCGAGGAGCGCGCGGACGCCTTCGGGCTCTTCGGCGACGAGCGGGACGCGGCCTCGGCCATCCCCTGGACGCGAAGGCTCGCGCCCGGGGACGCCGTCGGCCCCTCCGGCGAGCGCCTCGGAGACCTCCCCGCGTTCGTGGCCGAGAACGGCGGCCGCCTCGTGATCAAGCGATCCTGGGGGTATGGCGGCACGAGCGTCGTGCTCGGCGACGACCTCGCCTCTCCCGAGGGGCAGGCGCGGGCGCGGGAGGTGGTCGGGCGCGAGGGGGGCGACGCGGTGAGCTGGGAGGAGGTCGTGGGACACTGCGCCGCGCGGGGAGGGTACATCGTCCAGGAGAGGGTGGCTCTCTCGCCGTCCCGCCATCTCGTGGCGCTCCCCGAGGGGCCCAAGTGGCAGAGCTGGTACGTGGACGTCTCGGCGTACACGAACCTCGGGGCCGAGCCGGCGCCCGCCGGCGCGGTCTGCCGCGGCTCGGCGGGGAGGATCGTGAACATCGTCGGGGGAGGGGGGCTCGTCCCCGTGATCCGGGATTCGGTGATGGAGGAGCTGCTGGCCGCGCTCGGCGTGTAGCGCGGGCGGGGGCGGAGGGGGCCCTGGGAGGAACGGCGGGGAGAGGCCGCGGTCCCCTTCCCGCCACCCCGCCGCGCGGCCTACGGGATCGGCACCGTCCCCGCGAGCAGCCGGTTGTTGCCGTCGTTGGGGCAGTCCTTCGGGTTGCTGATCGGCAGCCGTTCGTCCCCGATGTAGAAACCCGTCCAGAGCTCCAGCGCGCTGTGGGCCTGGTAGGCGGGGACCATGAAGACGAACCGGTCGGCCACGTAGTCGCCCGCCTTCCACTGGTCCGTGTGGAACTGGTCCTGCACCGGCCAGTGGTCGCCGTTGATCCGCTCCGCCCGCCCGCCGCGGTCGTCGACGTGGACGAAGACCTCCCAGTCGCGCGCCACGTCCTTGAGCGCGTGCCAGTAGAACGTGACCGCGAGGGGGCCGCCCGCCTGCGCCTGCGGTGGGTCGAGGTCGTAGCCGGCGAGCGCGATCTGGCCGCCGAAGACGCCCTGGCTCGCGTGCTGTGGGCGCGGGGCGACGCGCGAGGCGAGGTGGGCGGCGGTCGCGGCGCGGTGGATGACCTCACGCCGGGCGCGGGAGTTGACCGGCCGCTGGACGAG
Source organism: Myxococcales bacterium (assembly GCA_021807105.1). Taxonomy (GTDB): domain Bacteria; phylum Myxococcota; class Myxococcia; order Myxococcales; family JAKAPL01; genus JAKAPL01. Next base: position 26,944 of record JAKAPL010000039.1, read on the forward strand.
GCAGCCGCAGCTCTCGGAGCAGCCGGACGCCGCGGCGGCGGCGAGCGCGACGGCGAGGAGCTTCTGGTTCACGGAGCGACGGAGCTAGGAGGCTGGTGTGAAACGTACACGACGACCGAGGCATCCTTCCCCTGCCCTCTCTCCCGCTGGGGGAGAGGGTTTGGAACCCCGCGGGACCGGCGAGGGTAACCTGGGAACGCCGGCGTCCCGCCGGCACCGGGCTCGGGGTAGCTGGGAACGCCGGCGTCCCGCCGCCACTGGGCTTCGGGGACTAGCGTGAAGCCTCCCCGCGAAAAACAGCAGCCTCCCAGGAGGCCGGTCTCCCATGGGCGCCGTCGCGAGAGCGCCGAGACCGAAGCGAGACGGGTGCCCGAGGAGGAAAGAGCGTCAAACGGACTCTTTGCAGCACGTTGACGAGCAAAGCGACGAGGCCGCCCGTCGCAGCGAAGGGTTCGACGTTCGCAGCAGGCAGCCATTTCACACGAGCGTTCCTAGCACGCGCCGAACGGGACGGTCAATCGCAGAGACGGAGAGAGGTGCTGGACCCCGTCTTATTCACGGTCCGGCTGCTGCGGCCTCCGATCCCGCGCCTCCCGAAGGGGGGGCTTGCCACCCCTACAACGACTTGGGGGGAGGTGCTTTACGCACGCCTCGTCGGTCGTCGCTCTCGCTTGCCCTTCTCGGCTGCGGTCTCAAACGCCTCGCTACGCCGTACCGTGAATAAGACGGGCTCAATGCTTCGCATGGAGATCCGCGAGCAGGCCGGACACCGAATGGGACGCGCGCAGTTTGCCCTTGCGCGCCTCCTCCATCGCCGCTCGGGTCTTCGCGTTGGGCACTCTGAGCTCGAAGGGCAGCGCCTGCTCGGCGGCCACCCGCGTGAGCAGGACGCGCACGGCGTCCGAAACGGAAAGACCCATCGCCGCGAGCGCCTTCTCTGCACGCGCCTTGATGCGCTCGTCGAGCCGGACGTGAACCATGCTGCTGGTCGCCATGAGACACAATGTATCGCAGGGCGCGGGTCCCCGCGACCACGCGCAGGCCGGGCGCCGCGGCACCCAGTCCGCGTCTCCAGAAGGAGCCCGCCTCGATGATGTCGGGCCGCCGCGTGCGCAGCGTCGCGGAGAGTCGAACGGCGAAGAGCTGCGGGTAGGCGAGACGGCGCCGCCGCTCGACCCGGGCGGCCGGGCTGCGGGGCTGGATGCGCGCTCGGCGATGGCGGCGAGGCCGCGGAGCGGCTCCTACACGGGCGGCGGTTCGAGGGCTCCCGCGAACGGCCCCGGAGGGTTCGCGGCCTCCGTGGCCCCTCGCAGGATCGCGACCTCCCGCGGGTCGAGCAGGCGCCGCTCGCCGGCGCGCAGCCGGCCGAGGGGGAGGCCCCCCAGCTCCACCCGGACCAGCCGGTGGACGGGGTGGCCGACCGCGGCGAGCATCCGCTTCACGAGCCGCTTGCGCCCCTCGGCGACCGCCACGCGCCACCAGCCGCCGCCTCCGCGCGCGGTCAGCGGGGCGGCCTCGATGGCCCGCGCCGGGCCGTCCTCGAGGAGAACCCGCGTTTCGAGCGCGCTCCTCTCGGCCGCCGTGAGCGGCGCGGCGATCTGGACGAGGTAGGTCCGCCGGACCTGGAAGCGCGGGTGGGTGAGGCGGAACGCGAGGTCGCCGTCGTCGGTCAGGAGCAGGAGCCCCTCGGCGTCGTAGTCGAGCCTCCCGACGGGGAAGAGGCGGAGGCCGAGGTCGGCGACGAGGTCGCGGACGATGGGACGTCCCTGCGGGTCCGACCAGGTGGTGAGCGTGCCGGCCGGCTTGTGGAGCAGGACGTAGGTCTTCCTCGCCGGCGCGGACTCGACGGCGCGCCCGGAGACCGTGACGCGGTCGCCGGGCCCGACCTTCGTCCCGAGCTCCCGGACGACCCGCCCGTTGACCGCGACGTCGCCGGCCAGGATGAGACGCTCGGCGGCGCGCCGGGAGCAGACGCCCGCGCGGGCGAGGAACTTCTGGAGCCGCTCCAGCGTGCCCATTCATGATTCCCGGCGCGCGGTCCGCCGATCCCAGGGGGGGCGCGGCCTCCTACCCCGCGGGGGGCGGCGCGACCGGAGCCGCCGCGGCCTGCTCCGGGGCGAGCGTCTCGGCCGCGAGCTTCGCGCGAACCTCCGCCTCCTCCATCGCCGCCTCCAGGTCGGCGAGGGCGGCCTCGTCCTCCTCCGCCTTCTCGGCGAGCTTGCGCGAGAGGGCCTCGTCGGCCAGCTCCGCGATCCCCTCGACGCCGGGCTTCGGCGCCGGAGCCTGCTCCTCGACGATCGCCCGGTGCTCCTCGGAGAGCTCCTGGAACTCGCGCAGCGTCGGGAGCTGATCGAGCGCGGGCAGGCCGAAGAACTCCAGGAACTCCCGCGTCGTCCCGTAGAGCAGCGGCCGGCCGATCTCCTCCTTCTTGCCGAGGATCCGCAGGAGCCGCCGTTCGAGCAGCGCCTTGAGCACCGCGCCGCAGTCGACGCCCCGCACGTCCTCCACCTCCGCGCGGGTGACCGGCTGGCGGTAGGCCACGAGGGCGAGCGTCTCCAGGGCCGCGCGGGTGAGCCGCTGGGGGCGGACGCGCAAGAGCTTCCGGACGGCCGCGGCCTGCCCGGGCGCGGTCCGAAGCTGCCAGCCGCCGGCGACCTCGACGAGCACGATCCCGCTGCGGCCGTCGCAAAACCGCTCGGCGATCGCGGCGAGGGCGGTTTGCAGCGGCGCCGCGCCGGCGCCGGTCACGTCGCGCAACGCCTCGGGCGAGATCGGCTCCGGCGAGGCGAGCAGCAGCGCCTCGACCGCCCGAACCAGCTCCTCGCCGGCCAGCGCCGCGGCGGGCGCCTCCTCCACCGCGGCCTCCTCGATCGGCGCCGGCGGGGTCTCCTCCTCGCGGACCGCCTGCGCCTGCGCCAGCTCCTCCTCCTCGACCGTCCTGACCTCGGTTTCGCCGTCGATCGCCATTCGTCTCCTCGAGCAAGGCCGGAGGGGCCGTCAGCCGCCGGCGGCCTCGCGGCCGGAGAGGAAAATCTCTCCGCTCGAGGCCTCCTGCGTGATCCGCAGCAGGCGGAGTCTGACCATCTCCAGAATTGCGAGGAACGTTACCACCACCCTCTGACGGTCCGGCGTCCCTCCGGCGAGGGCCGGCGCGAAGAGGTCGAGGAAGGCGATCCGGCCCGCCTCCCGGATGCGATCGCCGACCTGGGCGATCGCCTCGCTCACCGAGAGCCGGTCGGCGGTGACCTCGTGGCCGATCTCGATCTTGGCCGTCTCGAGGATGCGGGCGAAGGCGCCGATCAGCTCGAAGACCGAGAGCTCCGCGAGGCCGTCGGGCCCCTCGGGGGGCGCCTCGACCGGCGCGGGCGGTCGGGCGAACGTGTCGCGGCCGAGCAGCGCGCGGCGGCCCAGGGCCTCGCCCGCCTCCAGGTACTTCTGGTGTTCGAGCAGCCGCCGGACGAGATCCGCGCGCGGATCCACGGCCTCGTCCTCCTCTCCGTCCGAAGCCGGCCGCTCCTCGCGCGGCAGGAGCATCCGCGACTTGAGGTGCGCGAGCTGCGCCGCCATCACCAGGAACTCCGAGGCCACGTCGATCTCCAGGGCCTTCATGAGATCCAGGTACTCGAGGTAGCGCTCGGTCACGAAGGCGACCGGGATGTCGAAGATGTCGAGCCGGTGCTCGCGGATGAGGTGGAGCAGCACGTCCAGCGGTCCCGCGAACGCGGGGAGCTGGACGTGGAACGCCGCCGCGCTCGGCGCGGCCGGGACCTCGCCGGCGACCTCGCCGCGCTCGACCGGCTCCTCCGGCGCCACCTAGCCCCCCGCGCCTCGCGACAGGTGCATGGCGTCGCGGACGGCCGCGAGCGTCTCCCCCGCGACCCGGCGCGCCTCCTCGTTGCCCGCCGAGACCGCCTCGTCCACCTGCGCGGGCTTCGCGAGGATCGCCTCCCGCCGCTCCCGCAGCTTCGCCTGCGCCGGCAGGAGCGCCGTCAACAGCCCCCTCTTGCAATCCACGCAGCCGATCGCCGCGGTCCGGCAGCCCCGGTCCACCTCGGCGACGCGCTCCGGGCTGGAATAGATTTCGTGCAGGTGGAAGATGCCGCAGTTCTCGGGGTTGCCCGGGTCCTGCCGCCGCACGCGCGCCGGGTCGGTCGTCGCCCGCAGGATCTTCCGCCGCGTGCTCTCCTCGTCCTCGCCGAGGACGATCGTGTTGCCGTAGGACTTGCTCATCTTCCGCCCGTCGGTGCCCCAGACCTTCGGCGCCTTCGTGAGCAGCGGCTGCGGCTCGACCAGCACGTCGCCGTAGAAGTGGTGGAAGCGGCGGACGATCTCGCGCGCGAGCTCCAGGTGCGCGAGCTGGTCCTGGCCCACCGGCACGAGCGACGCGCGGTAGGCGGCGACGTCCGCCGTCATGAGGAGCGGGTAGCCCAGAAAGCCGTAGGTGTTCAGCTCGCGGTCCCGCAGCTCCTGCTGCTGCTCCTTGAACGCGGGGATCCGTTCGAGCCAGGGGTTCGGGGTGACCATCCCGAGCAGCAGGTAGAGCTCCGCGTGCTCCTTCACCGCCGACTGCACGAAGAGCGTCGCGCGCGCGGGGTCGAGGCCCGCCGCGAGCATGTCCACGAACATCTCCCGCTCGTCGGCGCGGATGGCCGCGGTGGCCGCGTAGCCCGTCGTGAGCGCGTGCCAGTCCGCCGAGAAGAAGAAGCACTCGAGGTCGTCCCGCTTCGACAGCTCGATCCAGTTCGCGAGCGCCCCGTGGAGGTTGCCCAGATGGAGCCGTCCCGTCGGCCGCATGCCGCTGACCACCCGCTTGCGCTCGGCCATCTAGGCTCCCCCCGCGCAGGCCATCGCGAGCCGCTCGAAGACGAGCAGGAGCTTCTCCGCGGGTCCGAAGACGAGGCCGCTCGCCGCCGGTACGCTGATCAGCACGATGAGCAGGATCGGCGAGAAGGCGGCGAAGCGGGCGTAGGAGGCGGCGGCGTTCCTCGGCAGGAGGGCGGCGAGCACCCGTGAGCCGTCGAGCGGCGGGACGGGCACGAGGTTGAAGACCGCGAGCCCGGCGTTGACCGCCATGGTCGCGCCGAGCAAGGTCCCCGCGGCCGGAGGCATCGCGCCGGTCCGGCGCCAGAGGCCGAGAGCGAGGCCGGCGAGCAACCCGAGCGCGACGTTCGCGGCCGGCCCGGCGGCGGCCGAGAGGGCGAGCCCCGGTCCGACGCGGATCGTCCGCCGGAAGCGGGCGGGGTTGATGGGCACCGGCTTCGCCCAGCCGAAGAAGGCGACGCCGGTCGCGGCGATCGAGATCGCCGGCAGGAGCAGGGTGCCGAGCGGGTCGATGTGGGCGAGCGGGTTGACGGTCATCCGCCCCATCCCGCGCGCGGTGTCGTCCCCGAGGAGGTGGGCCGAGAACGCGTGCGCCCACTCGTGGAAGGAGAGCGAGAGCACCATGGGCACGAAATAGAAGAAAAGCTTGGCGGCGAGGGCTCCGGACACGCGGCACCTCTAACATGTCGGCGCCCCCGCCGCGAGCGGGCGGGAGGCGCGAGAGGCCCCGCTCCCCCCGGCGTCAGGAGAGGAGCCGTTCGACCTCGCCCGCGATGGCGAGCGCGGCGGTGAGGCCGGGCGATTCGATCCCCACGAGGTTCACCAGACCGGGAAGATCCTCGGCGATCACGAAGTCGCGCTCGCCGGGCTCGCCGGGGGCGCGCAGCTTGGGGCGGAGGCCGCAGGTGTCGTAGGCGAGGTCGTCCTCGCGAATCCCGGGCAGGAGACGGCGCGCCGCGGCGGCGAACTCGGCCCGCTTGCCCTCGGGGGCAGGCTCATAGTCGTCCTTTCGCGAGACGTAGACCGCGTCCGGCCCCAGCCGGCAGCCGCCGGCGAGGTCGAGCGTCAGGTGGACGCCGAGGCCGGCGGCGCCCTTCGCCCTCACGGGGTAGACGAGCCGGCGGACCGGCGCCCGCCCGCGGATCCGGAACCAGTCGCCGCGACAGGGGTGGACCCGGTACCTCCGCACGCCCGCGAGCGCGGCCACCTCGTCGGCGTGGAGCCCGGCCGCGTTGACGACCGCTTCGGCACGGAGCTCGCCGCGGGGCGTGAGGAGGCGCCAGCCGCCGGCCGCGCGCTCGAGGGCCTCGACCCGGGCGGCGAGCAGGACCTCCGCGCCGTGGTCGCGGGCGTCCGCGGCGAGCGAGGCGGCGAGGGCGGGCGCGTCGACGATGCCCGTCCCCTCCGAGTAGAGCGCCGCGTGGCCGCGCAGGCCCGGCTCCAGGGCTGACAGCTCGCGGGAGGAGAGGAGCGAGAGGCCGGCGGCGCCGGCCGCGCGACCGTTCGCGAGGAGGGCGCCGAGCGCCTCGGTTTCCCGCTCGTCCGCCGCGACGACGAGCTTGCCCACGCGGGCGCAGGGGACGCCGGCGCGGGCGGCCCACCCGTACAGCGCGCGCGCGCCCGCGACGCAGAGGCGCGCCTTGAGCGATCCGGGTGGATCGTAGAGCCCCGCGTGGACGACGCCGCTGTTGCGCGCGGTGATCTCGCCGCCGGGCCGGCTGGCCGCCTCGAGGACGACGCACGGGAGGCGGCGCGCGGCGAGCCGCTGCGCCACGGCGGCGCCCACCACGCCCGCCCCGATGATCGCGACCGCGACGTCCGCCACGACGGGGACTCTATAGGAGGCTGGTGTGAAATGGGTGCCGTCGCGAGAAAGCCGTGACCTAAGCCCGTCTTATTCACGGTACGGCGTAGCGAGGCGTTCGAGACCGCAGCCGAGAAGGGCAAGCGAGAGCGACGACCGACGAGGCGTGCTGAAGCACGCCGCAGGAGGAAGGAGCGAGCACACCCCCCCATGT
>JAKAPL010000104.1 GCA_021807105.1 Myxococcales bacterium
TCACGGTCCGGCTGCTGCGGCGTCCGATCCCGCGCCTGCGAAGGGCGTGCTCGCTCCTTCCTCCTGCGGCGTGCTTCAGCACGCCTCGTCGGTCGTCGCTCTCGCTTGCCCTTCTCGGCTGCGGTCTGAAAACGCCTCGCTACGCCGTACCGTGAATAAGACGGGCTTACTTCTTTTGCCGGGCCCGCCGGGGCGGCCGTTCGAGCTTCGCGAGGCGCTCGGACAGCGCCTGCTGATCCGCCCGGAGCGCGGCGAGCGCGTCCAAGAGGCGCCGGTTGAAGGCCGTCTGGCGCGCGAGGGCGTCGCGCAGGAGCGGCTGGAACGCGAGCCGGAAGCCCTTCTTGGCCGCCACGACGGCGGAGCCGAGCGCGCGGTGCGACTGCGGAGGGAACCCCTCGGCGGCGTCGGCGTCCTCGGCGAGCGCGCGCAGGAGCTGGGAGAAGGGATCCGGGGGCGGCTCCTCCGGGACCGCGGGGGCGGGCGGGGCGTGCACGTCCTGGCCCGCCCGGGCCTCGATCTCCGCGACGAGGTGGTCGGGTTCGATCCCCTCGCCCGTGACGGCGAAGCGCCCGGGGGCTTGACCGTCTCCGTCGCGGCGACTCATGGCATGCCTCCGAGGTCCGGCACGGCGGCGGCCCGCCGCGCGGCCGGGCGGGCGGGCTGGCCGCGCGGCAAGACGTGCTCGTCGAGCAGGGCCGCGTAGCGCTCCTCGATCCGGTCCCAGCGGTAGTGGGCGTCGACGAAGGCCCGGCCCGCCTCGCCGAGCTCCTTGCGCCGGGCCGCGTCCGCGAGGAGCGCGTGCGCCTGCTCCGCGAAATCCACCGGGCCGTGCCAGATGGCTCCGCCCCCCGACCGGCGGACCTGGCCGGTGAGGACCGGCGACGCGCCGTTCGCGAGCACCGCCTTGCCCGCGCTCCAGGCCTCGAGCGCGACGAGCGAGAGGCTCTCGAAGGCCGAGGGCAGCACCACCGCCGCCGCGCCCGCGAGCGCGTCCCACTTCTGTGCTTCGTCGAGCGGCCCGGCGAGCCGGACGCCCGCGCCCTCCCGCAGCGACAGCTCGTCGCTGCCGGCGAGCACGAGCGCCGGGGCGAGCGGGCCGAGCCGGCGGCGCAGCGCGGCGTACCCGGCGAGCAGCTCGCGGATGCCCTTCCCCTGCGCGATCCGCCCGAGGTAGAGCAGGTACTCGCCGCGCAGCCCGAGCCGTTCGCGGAACAGGACGGCGTCCGCCGGCCGCGGCTGGACCCCGATCCCGACGACCTCCCGGTGGACGCCGGCCATCTCGAAGAGCCCCTCGCACAGGCTCCTCTCCTCGGGGGTGTTGAAGAGGATGGCCGCCGGCGCGGCGAACGCGGTGCGGTAGAGGCCGAAGCGCAGGGGCGGCTCGTCGTGCGCCGTCGGCACGAAGAGCGCCTTGCGGCCGGCGATCGGCAGGCCGAGCGCGGTCGGCTCGTACAAGTAGGTGAAGAAGACGAAGCCGTCGTAGCGATCGCGCTGCTCGGCGAGGTGGCGGAGCAGCTCCGGGCAGTCGGGTCCCTGGGCGCGCAGCCAGCGCTCCTCGGCGAGCCGGTCCTGCGCGCGGCCGAACAGGCGCCGCGAGAGGCCGTTGAACGCGCGGAGGTCACGGGTCCGGGCGACCGGGAAGCGGCGTACGGCGACCGGCCCGTCGCGGCCCGTCCCCGGCGCGAGGGCGTTCTCCCAGGTCAGGTAGTCGGCCGCGCAGGTCGTGAGGACCTCGACGTCCCAGCGGGAGGCCATCCGGTGGGCCACCGAGCGGCAATGGCGCTCGGCGCCCCCGACGATCTCGGGGCCGTAACGGTGGATGACGAAGGCCACCCGCGGCCTCGCGGGCGGCTGCCGGCGCGCGCGGCGCGGGAGCAGCGGCCCGAGCGCCTCGGCGAGCGCGGCCAGGCTCGCCTCCGGCGTGAGCTTCGCCGCCCGCCGCCGCTGGGCCTCGACGATTCGCCGGCGGCGCACCGGATCGTCCAGGAGGATCTCGCAGAGCGCGGCCACGTGCGGCAGACTCTTGGGCGAGAAGAGGACCCCCGCGCCGCCGAGCGCCTCGGAGACGGCCGCGGCGTCGTAGGCCACGACCGGCACCCCCGCGGCCATGGCCTCGACGAGCGGCAGACCGAACCCCTCGTGCTCGCTCATCGAGACGAAGAGGTGGGCGGCGCGCAAGCAGGCGCACAGCTCGTGCTGGGGCACCGCGCCCAGGAACAGGGCGGCCTTCCCGAGCGGACGGGCCCGCGCCGAGAGCATCCGGAAGTAGGCGGACGCCTTCTGATGGGCGCCCGCGACGACGAGGCGGGCGTCCCGCCCGGCCTCACGCAGCAGGGAGACGAGGTCGATGAGGTCCTCGATCTTCTTGTTGGGGGCGACCCGGCCGACGAAGAGCAAGTTGGTCTTCCCGTCGGCGAGCCTCCGGTAGAGCCGCTCGTCGCCCGGCTGGCCGACCCTCCGCGGATCGACGGCCGGCGGGACGACGCCGACGTGGGGGAAGCCGGCGGCCGAGAGCTCGCGCGCGGAGTAGCGCGAGAGCGCGATCGCTCGTCCGGTCAGGCCGCGCAGCGCCGCGAGCTGGAGCCGCCCGCCCTCGAGCGCGCGGGCGAGGGCGGGGTCGAACGGCGCCACGAGCCTGGCCGGCGTCACGTTGTGGTAGTAGAGGACCTTGCGTCCCGGCAGCGATCCGAGCCGCGGCACGAGCGTCGAGCCGATCCCGTGGAAGTAGAGCACCGCGTCGTCGTCCCCGAGGGCCCAGGGCAGCTCGGAGGCCGGACGGGCGAGCGTGGCCAGCTCGGGATCGATCTCCTCGGCGAAGATGTCGCTGTCGCAGCCGAGGCGGTGCAGCATCTCGCGCGCGTCGGCGGCCAGCGCTCCGGTCGCGTCGCGCGCCCGGAACGTCGGAAGGAGGCAATGGAAGCGCATGGATGAGCCGGGGGCAATCTCGTCAACGTTACCGGGCGTGTCAAGGGACGGGCCGCGGCCTCCGCCGGCCGTCCCGGACGGGCCGCTGGCCCTCGACTGCTCGCTCGCGGGCGGCGCGCCGACGGGGATCGGTCGCTACACCGTCCGCCTCGCGGCGGCGCTCGCGGCGGGGCCCCTGCGCGACCGGCTCTGGCTGCTCGGCGGCCGCGCCGCAGTCCTGCCGCGCCGCGTCGCCCACGCGCCGGCCCGGGTCGCCTCGCGCACGCTCTGGATGCTCGGCGAGGTCCCGCCGCTGCTCGTCTCACGGCGTGCCCGGCTCTTCCACGGCCTCGCGAACTTCACGCTCCCCCTGACCCGGCCGCCCCGGACGCGCTTCGTGCTGACCGTGCACGACCTCATCCCGCTCACCCACCCGGCGACCGTCTCGCGACCGTTCCGGATGCAGTTCTCGGCCTGGCTCGCGCGCAGCCTCGGCCTGTGCGACGCGGTGGTCTGCGACAGCGAGGCCACCCGCCGCGAGCTGCTCGCCCGCTTCCCCGGCGCGCCCGCGACCGTCGTCCCCCTCGGCGCCGACCACGTGCCCGGCCGCGCGGCGGCGCTCGCGGCGGAGCCCCTCGCGCCGGACCGCCGCCACGTGCTGTACGTGGGCGCGCTCGACGCGCGCAAGCAGGTGGACGTGCTCCTCGCCGCCTTCGAGCGGCTCCCGCGCGCCCGGGAGCTCGCCCTGGTCCTCGCCGGGGCGCCGGCCTTCGGCGCCGCCGCGCTCCTCGCGCGCGTCGATGCGCTGCGGGCCGCCGGGCTCGACGTGCGGCTGCCCGGCCCGCTCCCCGCCGGCCGCCTCTGGGGGGCGATGGCCCGCGCCGACGTCCTCTGCTGCCCCTCCGGCGCCGAGGGCTTCGGCCTGCCCCCGCTCGAAGGGCTCGCCCTCGGCGCCCCCGTGGTGGCGAGCCGCATCGCCGCCCACGAGGAGGTCCTCGGCGACGCGGCGCGGTACGTTAACCCCGGCGACCCGGACGACCTCGGCGAGGCTCTCTCCCGCGTCCTCGAAGACGAGACCTGCGCCGAGGAGCTGCGCCGCCGGGGGCCGCCGCGCGCCGCCCGCTTCACCTGGCGCCGCTGCGCGGAGGAGACCGCGGCCGTCTGGGAGCGGGTGCTCGGGGGACGCGAGGTGAACGCTCCATGAAGACGCTCGCCGCCGTCTGCCAGATGAGCTCCGGCCCCGACCGCCAGGAGAACCTCGCCGCGGCCGTGGACCTCGTGGAGGAGGCCGCGGGGCTCGGGGCGCGGCTCGTCTGCCTGCCCGAGAACTTCGAGCAGATGGCCTCGGGCGAGGAGAAGCGGGCGCGGGCCGAGCCGATCGAGGGGCCGTCGATCTCGGCTCTGCGCGCGGTCGCGGCCGCGCGCAGGCTGACCCTCGTGTGCGGCTCCTTCGCCGAGGCGGCGGGGGCGGGCAGGATCCACAACACGAGCGTGCTCGTGGGGCCGGACGGGGCGATCCTCGCCGTCTACCGCAAGATCCACCTCTTCGACGTCGACCTCGCCGACGGCGCGCGCTACCGGGAGAGCGAGTGGGTCGCGCCGGGCGGGGAGGCCGTCGTCGCGGACACGGCGCTCGGCCGGGTCGGCCTGTCGATCTGCTACGACCTGCGCTTCCCGGAGCTCTACCGCCGCCTCTCCGCCGCCGGGGCCCAGATCCTCGCGGTCCCGTCGGCCTTCACCCTCGCCACCGGCCGTGACCACTGGGAGGTGCTCCTGCGGGCGCGGGCCATCGAGAACCAGTGCTACGTCGTGGCCGCGGCGCAGGTGGGCGAGCACCCCGGCCACCGCGTCACCTATGGCCGCTCGATGATCGTCGACCCCTGGGGGACGGTGCTCTGCTGCTGCCCCGACGGCCCCGGCGTCGCGATCGCGGAGATCGATCGGGAGCGGGAGGCCCGTGTCCGCGCCTCGTTGCCGGCGCTTACGCACCGGCGGCTCGACGTGCCGTGAGCTGCGGCTGGACAGGGGCGGGTCGCCCTGATCCGTCGATAAGCCCGTCTTATTCACGGTACGGCGTAGCGAGGCGTTCGAGACCGCGAGCCGAGAAGGGCAAGCGAGAGCGACGACCGACGAGGCGTGCGTAAAGCACCTCCCCCCAAGTCGTTTGGAGGGTGGCAAGCCCCCCGCGAGGAGGAAGGAGCGAGCACACCCCCCCATGTCGTTGTAGGGGTGGCAAGCCCCCCCTTCGGGAGGCGCGGGATCGGACGCCGCAGCAGCCGGACCGTGAATAAGACGGGGTCACCCGCACCCGCCCGCGATGCAGAGCCCGTCTACCCCGGCGCGCCGAGCACCTCGCGGACCTTCGCGAGGAGGGCCGCGGGGACGATCGGCTTCGCGAGGAACGCGACGCCGCTGTCGAGGCCGTGCTGCAGGACCGCCTCGCCCGCGTAGCCGGACATGCAGAGCACCCGCAGCCCCGGACGGAGCGCGCGCAGCCGCCGCGCGAGCTCGGGCCCGCTCATCTCCGGCATGATGACGTCGGTGAGGAGCAGATCGATCGCCGCGTCGTTGCGCTCGAAGAGGTCCAGCGCCTCCGCCCCGCCCGGCACGTCCAGCACGCGGTAGCCCGCGCCGCGCAGGATCCGCCCCGTCGCGCTCCTCAACGCCGCCTCGTCCTCCACGAGGAGGATGCTCTCGAAGCCGCCTCCCGGCGCGCGGGCCGGCGCCACCGACTCCAGCGGGCCGGATTCGTCCACGCGCGGGAGGAGGATCTCGAAGGTCGTCCCCCGCCCTGGCTCGCTCTCGACCCAGATCGTGCCGCCGCTCTGCTGCACGATCCCCAGGACGGTCGCGAGCCCGAGACCGGTCCCCCTGCCCACCTCCTTGGTCGTGAAGAACGGCTCGAAGATCCGGCCGCGCGTCGCCTCGTCCATCCCGACCCCCGTGTCGCGGACGGCGAGCCGGACGTGCGCGCCCACCTTCGCGCCGGCGTGCGCGCGGACGAAGCTCTCGTCCAGCTCGACGTTCGCCGTCTCGATCATGAGCTGGCCGCCCCTGGGCATCGCGTCGCGGGCGTTGACGGCGAGGTTCATCAGCACCTGCTCGATCTGCCCCTCGTCCGCGAGGACCCGCCCGAGCGCCGGCGCCCGCACGGCGTGGAGCACCACGTCCTCGCCGATGACCCGGCGCAGCATCTTCTCGGTGCGCGCGAGCACGTCGTTGAGATCGATGACCTTCGGCGGGAGGACCTGCTGCCGGCTGAAGGCGAGGAGCTGCTTCGTCAGCTCAGCCGCCCGCTCGCCCGCCTTGCGGATCTCGTCGATCTCCTCGCGGATCGCGGCGCCGGGCGCGAGCCCGTCCGCGATGATGTGGCTGTACGTGAGGATGACCGACAGGAGGTTGTTGAAGTCGTGGGCGACGCCCCCGGCCAGCCTCCCCATGGCCTCCATCTTCTGCGCCTGCCGGAGCTGCCCCGCGAGCCGCTCGCGCTCGGTCACGTCGATGACGCTCACGAGCCTCGCGGGCCGATCGTCCCAGTCGATGTCCCGGGAGTGGAGCTCGACCGACCGCAGTTGGCCATCCTTGAGGCGGTGGTGCCAGACGCCGGAGTCTCCCGCGGCCGTGAGGCCGGCGGCCGCCTGCCGCAGCGCGGGCAGGTCCCCGGCGGGGAGGAGGTCCTCGATCGTCATCGCCAGGAACTCGTCCCGGCCGTAGCCGTAGCGCTGGATCGCGGCGGCGCTGACCTCGAGGAACCGGAGCGTCTCCCGATCGTAGACCCAGCGGGGCAGCGGGCTGCTGTCGAAGAGCAGGCGATGGCGGGCCTCGCTCCGCGCGAGCGCCCGCGCCGCCTCGCGCTCCTCCGTCTGATCGCGGAAGACGAGGACGACCCCCAGGATCTCCCCCTCGGCCGTCTGGATGGGCGCGCCGCTGTCGGCGATGGGCCGCTCCGTGCCGTCGCGGGAGAGGAGCAGCGTGTGGTTGGCGAGGCCGATCACCGCCCCCTCGCGCAGCACCCGCGCCGCCGGGCTCTCGGCCGGCGCCCGCGTCCCTTCCTGGAGGATCCGGAAGACCTCGTCGAGCGGCCTGCCGAGCGCCTCGGCGAGGGGCCAGCCGGTGAGCGCCTCGGCGGCGTGGTTCATCCGCGTGACTCGCCCCGCGACGTCGGTCGAGATGACCGCGTCGCCGATGCTCGCGAGCGTGGTCGCGAGGTCGCGCCGGTCCGCCGCCCGGTAGGCGTCGATGGCGAGGCCCACGTCGAGGAAGACGACCTTCAGGATCGCGTCGAGGATCGGGAGCGCCCGGTCCCAGTCGCCGGCGGACAGGCGCCGCACCTCCGGCAGGAGCAACCTCACGTAAAGGGCATAGGCGCCCAGGTACCACTCCGGCTCCAGCCCGACGCGGTAGTGCGCCCTGCCGACGCGCAGCCGATCGTCACCGTACGCGCGGCCGTAGTCGCCCTCGAAGAGACGGCCGAAGTAGCGCGACTGGGTCTTCTCGAGCCGGGCGAGCGTCGGGTCGTCTGTCAGTTCTCACGAGCTAGGGACCCCTGAGGGGAAAGTTTCTCACCTGCTTTCCCCCCTTCCGGAGCTGAGTTTCTCAGCTGAATTCCCCCCCGTCCACGCGTGACAGACGCGACCGCTAAGGGT
>JAKAPL010000105.1 GCA_021807105.1 Myxococcales bacterium
GGCGTTCGAAACCGCAGCCGAGAAGGGCAAGCGCAGCAACGACCGACGAGGCGTGCTGAAGCACGCCGCAGGAGGAAGGAGCGAGCACGCCCTTCGCAGGTGCGGGATCGGACGCCGCAGCAGCCGGACCGTGAATAAGACGGGCTAAGTCGTTTGGAGGGTGGCAAGCCCCCCGCGAGGAGGTACGGAGCGAGCACACCCCCCATGTCGTCGTAGGGGTGGCAAGCCCCCCCTTCGGGAGGCGCGAGATCGGACGCCGCAGCAGCCGGACCGTGAATAAGACGGGCTTAGAGGCAACCGCTCGATTCCTGGACCCGCTCCCGTTCCCCGAGGCCCGATTCCAAAGGCAGGGTCTGTGGCCGGTTTCCTCCGATCGTCCTGGGCCACGGGTTTCGGGAACGGGAACGGAAGCGGGTTTGGGCGACGACGCGGGGTGGGGGAGAGCGGGTCAGCCCCGCGTGAGTGAGCGGTTCTTGACGCGCCCGTGCGCGCCGTGCTAGCAACCGCCACTTTCCTGGATCGGCAGGGTGGGCGCGAGGGTGGCCTCGCGCCCCATGGTAAACATGATCTCTCCTACGGCACGGCGCTATGCGCGCGCGCTCCTGTCGGTCGCCCCGACGCAAAGGACCGCCGACACGGTCGCGGACGAGCTCGTCCGACTCGCGGCTGCGATCTCGGCCTCGGCTGAGCTGCGCGGCGTGCTCGCGAACCCGGCCTTCACGCGTGCGGCGAGAAAGCAGGCCCTCGCGGCCCTCGCCGGCCCCTTGCGGCTCTCGGAGACGGCCATCCGCTTCGCCTCGCTGCTCGTGGACCGCCGGAGGATCGCCGATCTTCCGGCCATCGCCGACCGCTACCACGAGATGGCCGACGAGGCGGCCGGCCGCGTGCGGGCGAACGTGGTGACGGCCGTGCCCCTGCCCGCCGATCTCGCGCCGCGGATCGAGCAGGCGCTCTCCGGCGCCCTCGCCCGCCCGGTGACGCTCCGGGCCGAGGTCGAGCCGGGCGTGATCGGCGGAGTGGTCGCGCAGGTCGGGAGCCTCCTGTTCGACGGGAGCGTGAGAAGCGAGCTCGACTCCTTGCGTCGGAGCCTGAAGAGCTGACCCAGTGCCATCCAAGAGGGTTACTCGCCGAGGAAGGCAGGAATGCAACTGAACGCCCCATCTCTTCCGTCCTGCTCTCCTCGGGTCGAGAACGTTGAACGGGTGAGGGCCCACGACTAGCGCTCCGGCCTCACGGGAGAACGAAATGGACATTCGCGCCGACGAAATCAGCCGCATCATCCGGGAGCAGATCGAGAACTACGGGAAGAAGGTCGAGGTCGCCGAGACCGGGACCGTGCTCTCGATCGGCGACGGCATCGCCCGCGTCTACGGCCTCGCCGGGGCGATGGCGGGTGAGCTGCTCGAGTTCCAGGGCGGCGTGCGCGGGCTGGTGCTGAACCTCGAGGAGGAGAACGTCGGCGTGGCGCTCATGGGCGAGACCGGCGCCATCAAGGAGGGGGCGACCGTCAAGCGGACCGGGCGGATCGCCGAGGTCCCGGTGGGGTCGGCCATGCTCGGCCGGGTGGTGAACGCGCTTGGCGAGCCCATCGACGGCCGCGGGCCGATCGCGAGCGCCGAGCAGCGCAAGATCGAGATCAAGGCGCCGGGCATCGTCGCTCGCCGGGGCGTGCACGAGCCGCTCCAGACGGGCCTGAAGGCGGTCGACTCGATGATCCCCATCGGGAGGGGGCAGCGCGAGCTGATCATCGGAGATCGGCAGACGGGCAAGACCGCGGTCGCCATCGACGCGATCCTCAACCAGCGGGGGCTCGGCGTCCGGTGCATTTACGTCGCCGTGGGCCAGAAGCAGTCCACGGTGGCCCGCACGGTCGATCGGCTGCGGGCCCACGGCGCGATGGAGTACACGACCGTCGTCGCGGCGAGCGCCTCCGAATCCGCCCCCTTGCAGTTCCTCGCGCCGTACACCGGCGTCACGATGGGCGAGTACTTTCGCGACAACGGGGAGCACGCGCTCATCGTCTACGACGATCTCTCCAAGCACGCGGCCGCCTACCGGCAGCTCTCGCTCCTGCTGCGCCGGCCGCCGGGCCGCGAGGCGTACCCGGGCGACGTGTTCTACCTGCACAGCCGCCTGCTCGAGCGCGCGGCCAAGCTCTCCGACGCGAAGGGGGGGGGGTCCTTGACCGCGCTGCCGATCATCGAGACGCAGGCGGGCGACGTGTCGGCGTACATCCCCACGAACGTCATCTCGATCACCGACGGGCAGATTTATCTGGAGACCGACCTCTTCTTCGCGGGCGTTCGGCCGGCCATCAACGTCGGCATTTCGGTCTCGCGGGTCGGAGGGTCCGCGCAGCTCAAGGCGATGCGGCAGGTCGCGGGGACGTTGCGGCTGGACATGGCCCAGTACCGCGAACTCGCCGCCTTCGCCCAGTTTGGCTCCGACCTCGACAAGGCCACGCAGGAGGCGCTCGCCCGCGGCGAGCGCCTCGTCGAGGTCCTCAAGCAGGGCCAGTATCAGCCGATGCCCGTCGAGAAGCAGGTCATCCAGCTCTACGCGGCGACCCACAAGGACGCCCAGGGCGCGGTCTGGATCCGCCACGTACCGGTCCCCGAGGTTGGCCGTTACATGGCCGAGCTCTCCGAGTTCATGGACCGGCGCCACCCCGAGGTGGGCAAGGCGGTCCTGGAGAAGAAGCAGCTCGACGACGCGGTGCGAAAGCTCCTCGACGCGGCGCTCACCGAGTTCAATCAGTCCTTCGTCTCGGAGGGAGGGAAGTAGTTGCCGTCGCTGCGCGACATCCGCAAGCGGATCGCCTCGGTCAAGAACACGAGGCAGATCACCAAGGCGATGAAGATGGTCGCCGCCGCGAAGCTGCGCCGGGCCCAGGAGGCGATCCTCCGCGCCCGGCCGTACGCGCAGCACATGGAGTCGGTCCTCGGGTCGCTCGCCACGCGCGCCGACCTCGCCGCCCACCCGCTGCTCGCGGCGCGGCCGCCCCGGCGGATCGAGCTGTTCGTGCTCTCCTCCGACCGCGGCCTGTGCGGCGGGTTCAACGCGAACATCTTCCGGCGCGCGCTGCGCTTCCTCGCCGAGGCGAAGGGCGCGGACGGCGTACCGTACGAGCGGATCGAGCTGTCCACCCTCGGGCGCAAGGGGCGGGACTTCGCCGCGCGGCGCAAGCTCACCGCCCGCAAGGACTACTCTGGGATCTTCGAGCAGCTCGAGTTCGGCAAGGCCGAGGGGATCGCGCGGGAGATCGCCGACCACTATGTCGACGCGGAGCTCGACGCGGTCTTCCTGCTCTACAACGAGTTCGAATCGGCCATCGCGCAGAGAGTCTCCCTCGTGCAGCTCTTGCCCATCGTTCCGCGGCCGGCGGGCGGCGACGACCGCGAGACGCCCGTCGACTACCTCTACGAGCCATCGCGGGCGGAGGTCCTCGATGCGCTCCTGCCCCAGCACCTCGCCATGCAGCTCTGGCGGGCGATGCTCGAATCGCAGGCGAGCGAGCACGGCGCCCGCATGACCGCCATGGACTCGGCGACCAAGAACGCGAGCGAGATGATCGACCGCCTGACCTTACAGTTCAACCGCGCGCGCCAGGCGTACATCACCAAGGAGCTGATGGAAATCGTCTCCGGCGCGGAGGCCTTGAAGTAAGCGTTCGCCGATCGATGAGCTCCGAGAATCGTCCCGTGACGAGAGACCTTCTTGATGAGGAAGCCGCGAAACCAGGAGACGTGTTGACCTCGACGTCGAGCTTGCCGGCCTCCCGGCTTCCTGAGGGTCCTTGGGGCTGCGGGCGTCGGCCCGCGCCAACGATGATCTCCAAAGAGAGCAGGAAGGCAGGAGAAGGCCCGGCCGGGCCTTCTCCTGGTTTCCATGAGAGTCGAGCCCAAGATCCCGCATCACGGGGTCGCGAAGCAGGAACCGGGAGAACCCCATGTCCGCCACCCCTCTGAACCTCGCCGTCGGAAAAGTCACCCAGGTCATCGGGCCGGTCGTCGACGTACAGTTCCCCCCGGGCGCGCTGCCCGAGATCCACGCCGCGCTCACCCTCACCAACCCGGGGATCGACGCGCGGCCGGACAACCTCGTCGTCGAGGTCGCCCAGCACCTCGGCGAGGACACCGTCCGCTGCGTCGCCATGGATGCGACCGACGGCCTCGTGCGCGGCATGCCGGTCAAGAACACCGGCGGGCCGATCTCGATGCCGGTCGGCAAGGAGACGCTCGGGCGGATCCTGAACGTGATCGGCGAGCCCGTCGACGAGCTGGGACCGGTCAAGGCGACCCGGCGCAACCCGATCCACCGGGAGCCGCCGGCCTTCACCGACCAGGACGTGCGGACGCAGGCGCTCGAGACGGGCATCAAGGTCATCGACCTGCTGGCCCCTTACACCCGCGGCGGCAAGATCGGCCTCTTCGGGGGCGCGGGCGTCGGCAAGACCGTGCTGCTCATGGAGCTGATTCGCAACGTGGCCGTCGAGCGCGGCGGCTTCTCGGTCTTCGCCGGCGTCGGGGAGCGCACGCGCGAGGGCAACGATCTCTACCGCGAGATGCAGGAGAGCAAGGTCATCGACATCCAGCAGCTCGACAAGAGCCAGGCCGTCCTCGTGTACGGACAGATGAACGAGCCGCCGGGGGCGCGCGCCCGGGTCGCCCTCTCCGCCCTCACCGTCGCCGAGTACTTCCGCGATGACGAGGGGCGCGACGTGCTCCTCTTCATCGACAACATCTTCCGCTTCACCCAGGCGGGATCGGAGGTCTCCGCCCTCCTCGGGCGGATCCCCTCGGCGGTGGGCTACCAGCCGACGCTCTCGACCGAGATGGGCGAGCTGCAAGAGCGGATCACCTCGACCCAGAAGGGGTCCATCACCTCGGTGCAAGCCATCTACGTGCCGGCCGACGACCTGACCGATCCGGCTCCGGCGACGACCTTCTCTCACCTCGACGCGACGACGGTCCTCTCCCGTGCGCTCACCGAGCGCGGCATCTACCCGGCCGTCGACCCGCTCGACTCGACCTCCCGCATCCTCGACCCCAAGGTCGTGGGCGAGGAGCACTACAAGGTCGCGCGAGCGGTGCAGGAGGTCCTCCAGCAGTACAAGAACCTCCAGGACATCATCGCCATCCTCGGCATGGACGAACTGTCCGAGGAGCAGAAGCTCGTGGTCTCCCGCGCCCGCAAGATCGAGCGGTTCCTGTCGCAGCCGTTCCACGTGGCCGAGGTATTCACCGGAACGCCGGGCCAGTACGTGAAGCTCGCCGACACGATCCGGGGCTTCCAGGAGATCGTCGAGGGCAAGCATGACGACTTGCCCGAGCAGGCGTTCTACATGGTGGGCACCATCGAGCAGGCCCGCGAGAAGGGCAAGAAGCTCGGCTAGGCGAACATGGTCGATCTGCGCAAGGAGCCCCTGCGGCTCGATGTCGTGACGCCGGAGGCCCGGGCCCTCTCGCTCTCCTGCGACGAGGTCCGGGCGCCGGGGACGGGCGGCGGCTTCGGCGTGCGGCCGGGACACACGCCCTTCATCACGTCGCTGGCCACCGGCGTCCTGACCGTCGTCGCTGGGGGGAGAGAGGTTGATTACGCCATCGACGGCGGCTTCTGCGAGGTCGCCGAGAACCGGGTCACGGTGCTCGCGGACTTCGTGGAGCCCGCGGCGGGCATCGACCTCGCCGCGGCGCTGCGGGAGCACGACGCGGCCGTGGAGCGGCTGCGGGCCATCAAGGCGCAGGATGGGGTGGCGTTCCGTCGTGAGGCCGCGCTCGTCCGGCGCGCCGCGGCGCGAGTCGCCGCGAGCCGGAACCACTCCGGTCATTGACCCGGCCGCTTCACCCGCCACCCGATGCTCCCTCGGGGAAGGTGGTTCACGCCTCGGCGGCCGTCGCGGCGCGACTGGCTTCCCGGCCGCGTCGGGTTGGAGCCCCCGGAGGCCGTGCTGGGACCGGCCTCGACGACCTAGGAGGCTGGTCCGGGGATTCCTTCACCCGCTCCGAAAAGGGCTGAATCTTCGCGCGCCACGGGATCCGCGGGAGGAGCACGGCAGGAGCCGGACCGCGGATGACCCGTGGTGGGTAACTGGCGTCCCACCGGGCTCGCGGTACAATCGCGGATCAGGTGGCCACCATGACTCGTTCCCTGGCGGTTGTGCTCTCCCTGCTCTTGCTTTCGGCGTGCCCCGAGGTGGGACCCACGGGGCCGCAAGGACCGCCAGGGGCGACGGGACCGGCAGGGGGCGGCGTCTCCGTCGGGGAAGGACGCGGGCCGGAGGGGCCGACCGGCCCGACGGGTCCCGCGGGCGAGGTGATACTCATCGACGGCGGGGAGGTGGTGAGGGCGCCGACCGGTCCCACCGGTCCCACTGGCGAGCCCGGATCGCAGGGGCAGGAAGGTCCAACCGGCGCGACGGGGCCGACGGGCGCGACGGGCTCGACCGGGCCGGAGGGGCCGGAGGGGCAGGCCGGCGCGACCGGAGCCCAGGGACCCCAAGGACCGACCGGCCCTCAAGGAATTCAGGGCGCGGCGGGTCCCGCGGGCCAGGAAGGCGCGCCGGGACCGCGAGGCGCCACCGGCCCCACTGGACCGCGGGGCATCGAAGGCGTCGCGGGCCCGGTGGGGCCGACCGGACCTGCTGGGCCGAGGGGCGCGACCGGCGCGATGGGACCCACGGGACCGGTGGGGCCCAGGGGCCCGATGGGGCCGCCGGGCCCGGGCGCGATCACGAGCGTCGTCACCTGCACGACGACCGTCTCTGCACGCGGATACTGGAACTCGGGCCAGTTCGACGTCGGGAGCGACTGCGGGGGGGCCTCGACCTCTTCCTGTTACGGAACATTCGGTCCCATCAGCATCACACCGGCGGTCGCGCAGGCGACGCTCGTCTCCTGCGATCCGGGAGGTCCGGGATTCGCGTTCGTCGCCTCGGGCACGAACCAGGGATCGAAGGCGACGCTGACCTGCGCCTTCCTTTGCCCGTAGCTCGTTTCGCCGTACAGGTTCGGTGGGGGCGTGGCGCGGGCAGGAGGGCGCAGCCGGAGAGGCCGTCGGGAGCCTCGATCGCGCCGTCTGAAGCTCCGAGCGCGCCGACAGAGCTTCTGATCGCTCCGAGATAGCCTTTGATCGGGCCGACAAAGCTTCTGACGGCCCCGAGAGAGCTTCTGAGCGATCCGACAGAGCTTCTGACGGACCCGACAAAGCTTCTGACGGACCCGACAAAGCTTCTGACGGACCCGACAAAGCTTCTGACGGCACCGACAAAGCTTATGACGGACCCGACAAAGCTTCTGACGGCACCGACCAAGCCTATGACGGTGCCGACAAAGCTTATGACGGTGCCGACAGAGCTTCTGACGGCGCTGACAGAGCTTCTGACGGTGCCGACAGAGCTTCTGACGGCACCGACTGTCGGCTCTCACGTGCTTGGGACCCCCGCTTCTCAGATGCATTCCCCCCCCGGGTCCACGCGTGATGTTGGGTTAGGTTCTGCCTGAAGAAGGGCGAACTGTCCATCCGCCGCCGGGGCTGTGG
>JAKAPL010000040.1 GCA_021807105.1 Myxococcales bacterium
AAGGGCGTGCTCGCTCCTTCCTCCTGCGGCGTGCTTCAGCACGCCTCGTCGGTCGTCGCTGCGCTTGCCCTTCTCGGCTGCGGTCTCGAACGCCTCGCTACGCCGTACCGTGAATAAGACGGGTTGACGGGTCGCTCTCGACGTTCGAGGAGAGCAGGGGCGCGCCCGCCGCCCCCGCCCCTCCGATCGCAGCCTCCGGCGATCCGATCGCTGCTGCCGGCTCTCCGATCGCAGCCTCGGGCGACCCGATCGCTGCTTCCGGCTCTCCGTCCGCAGCCTCCAAGGCTCCGATCGATGCCTCCAAGCCTTCCATCGATGCCTCGAAGCCTTCCATCGATGCCTCCAAGGTCCCCGGCAGCTCCTTCCGGCGACCCGATCGCTCCCTCCGGCTGCCCGATCGCTCCCCCCGGCGACCCGGTCGCTCCCTCCGGCGACCCGGCCGCTGCTCCCGGCTCTTCGGCGGGCTCGACGGAAGGCTTCGAGGCATCGACAGGAGCCTTCGAGGCATCGATGGAAGGCTTCGAGGCATCTTCCGGAGAGTCCGGGAGCACGATCGATCGACCCGGAAGCTGCGATCGGAGCCCTGGAAGCTGCGGACGGAGCCTTGGAAGCTGCGGACGGAGCCTTGGGAGCTGCGATCGAAGGCTTGGAGGCTGCGATGGAAGGCTCGGAGGCTGCGATGGAAGCCCGGAAGCTTTCGATCGGAGAGCCGGTTCCCGGCCCCGGGCCCTTTGGGCGCGGGGCAACGACACGCGGGGTGGGGGGCGAAACTTGGGTCAGCTCGACGGCGGCGATCTTGACAGTCTCGGTCGAATGCCGCAAGGTGCGCCCGCTTTTTGCAGGAGGCGCCCAAACCATGTCCCGTTCCTTCATCGCCGCCGCGTTCGCCGCCCTCGTCCTCGCGCCCGTCGCGCGCGCGGAATCGCGCTTCGGCTTCGTCGATCTGCAGCGGGCCATCGCCGAGATCCAGGAGGGGCGCGAGGCCAAGGCCCGCCTGAAGAAGGAGTTCGACGAGCGGCAATCCGAGCTGGACGCGAAGCAGGAGGAGGTCAAGCAGGCGCAGGCCGACCTCAAGGCCCACCAGGACGCGATGAGCGACGAGGCGAAGCGGAAGGCCGAGCAGGAGATGGACCAGAAGATGATCGAGGTGAGCCGTCTCTACCAGTCGCTCCAGAAGGAGCTGATGCGCAAGGAGCAGGAGACGATGAAGCCGATCCTGGCCAAGATGACCCGGGTCATCAAGACGATCGCCGAGAACGAGGGGCTGACGATGGTCTTCGAGCAGAGCCAGGGGCTGCTGTACGCCCAGCCCTCGCTCGATCTCACTAACGAGGTCATCCGCCGCTACAACGGCGCGGCGGCGAAGAAGGCCAAAGCGGCCGTCGATTCCTCGAACTGACGGCAAGGGCGGGAACATGGCGCGCGGCCCGTATCCCCGGCGTGACCCTCCCGCGCACGGGGACGCGGAGGGCGCCCGCGAGGACGCGGGAGGCGGGGCCGCCCGGGGGAACAGGGAGGTGGGGGCGGTTCCCCGGGCGCCCGTCGCGCCTCTCCTGTCTTCCTCGCAGCCCGAGATCCGAGGCGTGAGCGGAGCCCCGTCGTTCCCCCTGTCCGAGCTGGCGGCCGTCGGCGGCGCCTCGCTCGAAGGCGACGGGACGCGCCGCATCCGCGGCGTCGCCGGGCTCTCCGACGCCACCCCCGAGCAGCTCGCCTTCTTCCACAACCCGCGCTACCGCCGGGCGTTCGCCGCGACCCGGGCCGGGGCGGTCGTCGTCTCGCGGGAGGACGCGGCGAGGGAGGGGCGCCCCGCGACGAGCCTGCTCGTCGCCGAGAACCCACACCTCGCGTTCGGCAGGATCTCCGCGCTCTTCCACCCGGAGCCGGCCGCCCGCCCCGGCCGCCACCCCTCCGCCGTCATCGATCCTTCGGCGCGCGTCCACCCGACCGCGGAGATCGGGCCGCTCACCTTCGTCGGCGCGGGCGCGTCGGTCGGGGCGCGCGCGCGGCTCCTCCCCGGCGCGGTCGTCGGGAGCGGGGCGGTGGTGGGCGTGGACTGCGTGCTCCATCCCGGGGCGATCGTCCGCGAGCGCTGCATCCTCGGAGACCGGGTCGTGCTCCAGCCCGGCGCGATCGTGGGGAGCGACGGCTTCGGCTACGCTTTCGACCCCGCCGGCCCCTCGCACGTGAAGGTCCCGCAGGCCGGCATCGCCCGGATCGAGGACGATGTCGAGCTGGGGGCGAACGCCTGCGTGGACCGGGCGACGCTCGGCGAGACCGTCGTCGGCCGGGGGACGAAGATCGACAACCTCGTCCAGGTGGCCCACAACGTCCGCATCGGCCCGCTGGGGCTCCTCTGCGCGCAGGCCGGCGTCTCCGGGAGCACCGAGCTGGGCGAGGGCGTCGTGGTCGCCGGACAGGTCGGGATCACCGGGCACCTCAAGGTTGGGGACGGCGCCCGCCTCGCCGCCCAGGCCGGCGTGATGGCGGACGTAGCGCCAGGGGAGACGCGCGGCGGCTCGCCGTCGCTGCCCCATCGGGCGTGGCTGAAAGCCTCCGCGGCGACGGCGCAGCTACCCGAGATGATCAGGGAAAACCGGGAGCTGCGGCAGCGGGTCGCGGCGCTGGAGGAGAAGCTCGCCGGCAAGAAGTAGGCGGCGGGCAGCGGGCGGTCACTTCCTGAAGAGCGCCTCGAGGCGCGCCCGGGGATCCTCCTTCGGGCCGGCGGACCGGCGGCCCGGCCCCGCGGCGAGCTGGAAGAACTCGCAGAAGTTCGCCCTCTCCTTGTCCTGGACCCGCTCCGCCTGCGGCTCGCGGCACTGGTCGCTCGCCGAGGTGTCGTAGAAGCGGCACTGGACGCAGGCATGCAGCTCTGCGCCGCAGCCGTCGCAGACGTCGCGCCGGCCGACGGTGCCGTCCGCGGCGACCGGATGGCCGCAGGCCTGGCAATGGCGATCGCTCTCCACGGGCGGCCTACGGCGCCGGCGCGGCCGCGCGCGCTAGAGGCGCGGGCGCCCGCGCCCCGCGCGAAAGGGCCATCCGCTGAGCTTCGCTCGCCGACTTGCGCGCCGCGAGCGCCGCGCGGACGGCCTCTTCCGCGCGGGAGGACTGGAGGCGCAGCCAGAGCCCGTAGCCCCCGGCGGCCGCGGCCGAGAGCAGGACCGCGGCGAGGATCCACGACAGACCGCGCCATCGCCGCCGCCGGGGGGGCGGGGCGGCCTTCTCGCGGGCCCGCAGCGCCGCCTCCTCGATCCGCAGCCGCGCGGCGCCGTCCACGAGCCTCTCCTCCTCCCGCTGCCGCGAGGTCGAGAAGTCGTCGGCCCGGAGCGAGGCGTTGCCGACCCGCTCCCCGCCGCCGGGCGAGCGATGCACCTCGTCCTCCAGCAGATCGCCGAACAGCTCGTCTCGGGAGAGGGGATCGTCGGTCATGGCGCATCATAACCCGCGCCGCGGGGGATGTTCGAGGGGGGAGCAGGGACGGCTGGCCCGTCCTCGACACAGACAGCGGACCTCGCCCGCATCGCCCTGCTCATGGTTATCCCGTCTTATTCACGATCCGGCTGCTGCGGCGTCCGATCCCGCGCCTGCGAAGGGCGTGCTCGCTCCTTCCTCCTGCGGCGTGCTTCAGCACGCCTCGTCGGTCGTCGCTGCGCTTGCCCTTCTCGGCTGCGGTCTCGAACGCCTCGCTACGCCGTACCGTGAATAAGACGGGATTATCCGTGTCGCGACATCGGAGGTAAGACCGGCTCCAAAGCCCGATGACGAGGCCCGGATCAGGGGAGCGGCGCCGCCGCGAGGTAGACGTGCGCGGCCGTCTCGACGCCGGCGCCGCCGGTCGGGGCGGTGAAGAGCGAGAAGAGGCGGCCGCCGGCGCCGGCGAGCGTCTGATAGCCGCCGAGCCAGGCCGGGACGCCGTCGAGCGTGTCGAAGACGAACGGCGAGGGCGAGACCAGGGCCGCGGGGCCGAAGGTCCGGGCGCCGTCCTCCGAGACCGCGTAAAAGACGTGGCCGGTCCCGTCGCGGTTGTCGACCCAGGAGACGAAGAGCCGTCCCCCGCCATCCAGGAACGCCGCGGGGTGGAAGTGGGTCGCGCAGCCCCGGTCCGCGTTGACCGGCACGGCGCTCCCCCAGGTGGCGCCCTCGTCCTCGCTCGCCGCGACCACGATGTCGGTCGCGTCGTCGCCGCCCACCACGTAGACCACGTAGAGGTTCGCCCCGTCCGGAGAGACGGCGAGGGCCGGCCGGTCCACGACGACCCGATCGGCGGCGCCGCTCACCTCCACGTTGGGCTCCTTCGGCGGCGAGACCCCCTGGGGGCCGGGGAGCAGCAGAGCGAACCAGATCGACTCGGCGGTCCCGCCGGCGAGGGTCGTCCCTGAGGCCTGGTCTTCGAGCACCGCGGCGAGATCGGTCGACTCGACCCAGGTGAGATAGGCGAAGCCCGAGTCGTCGAAGGCGAGGGACGGCAGGTCGCGGAAGGCGGCCCGCCCCCCGTTGTCGACCTCGGCGCCCGGCGAGAACGAGGCGGCCCCGGCGGCGCCCCCGACGAGGCGAATCTGATAGGGGCCAGCGCCGCCGAACTCGCCCGAGAACTCGCCGAACGCCACGTACGGCCGCCCGTCCGCGGGACTCACGGCGAGCGACGGCTTGTCGATCGCCCCGCCGCCCGGATCGACGTCGCCCGGCGAGAGGGCGTTGACCGGGGTGCTCCACGCGACGCCGCCCGCCGAGCTCTCCACCCAGAGGTGCGCGCCGGAGCCCGTCACGCCGGCCCAGGCGAGGTAGAAGCGGCCGGAGCC
The DNA here is from genome assembly GCA_021807105.1 of Myxococcales bacterium. Classification (GTDB taxonomy): domain Bacteria; phylum Myxococcota; class Myxococcia; order Myxococcales; family JAKAPL01; genus JAKAPL01. Next base: position 4,797 of record JAKAPL010000040.1, read on the forward strand.
GTCCACGGCGAGCGACGGATCGAAGGCGATCTCGTCCTCCCCGCCGGCGAGCGCCGTCCCAACCTCGAACGTCGCGCCCCGGTCGGTGGAGACGGCGGTGCCGATCCGGGACGCCCCGCCGTCGGCCGGCGCGGCCATGAACGCGACGACGATGCCGGCGTCGCCCGCCGCGAGCACCCCTTCCGCCTCGCTCGCGGAGAGCGGCCCGCCCGAGACCTCGATCGGCGGCCCGAAGGCGAGCGGCCCCGCGTCCACCGGCAGCGCGCCGCAGGCGCCCCCGTCCGGACGGTGGCCGCCGAGGCCGACGGCCGGGCTGCTCCCGCAGGCGATCTGCCCCACGGTGAGGGACGGGATGCAGACGCGGCAGGCGGGGTCGCAGGAGAAGCCTCCCCGGGCGCAGTCCACGTCGCTCGCGCAGGAGCGGCCGCAGGCGCTCTGGCCGGGCAGGACCTCCACGCACGCCCCACCCGCGGGACACGGCGCGGCCGCCCCGCAGGCGGCGGTGCAGTAGCCGCCCGGGACCGCCGTGAGGCAGGTGAGGCCCGCCGCGCAGTCGCCGGCCCCGCAGGCCGAGCCCAGCGGCTGGCCCCCCGCTCCCCCGCCGCTGGCGCTCCCCCCATCGCCGCCCGTCCCGGGGCCGCCGCTCGCCCCGCTCGTGCCCCCCGAGGACGAGGAGGAGGCGGCGGGCGCGCCTGCGTCCGCGGCCCGGCCCGCGCCGCGGCAGGCCGCGCTGAACGCGAGCGGGAGCAGGAGGCACGAGAGGCGGATGGGACGCATGGCGGCGAGGAGCGACATCCTCCGGGATAACAGGACGGCGAGGGGCGCGGCAAGCATCCCGCCGGGGCGCTTGTCGCAACCGGCGCCCCGGCGTTACTGTCGTCCGGAGGAAGCCGAGAACTTGGCCGAGCCATCGCCCGCCGTCCAGTGCCCGAAGTGCCGCCATGCTTCCACCGAGCCCCTGAACTTCTGCCCGAAGTGCGGCGCGGACCTGCGGGGTATCGGCGGCTTCACCGACACCTTCGCGGGGACGCTCGCCGGCAAGGTGATCGCCGACCGCTACCGGATCATCGAGCGGCTGGGCGAGGGGGGCATGGGGGCGGTCTACAAGGTCCAGCACACGCGGATGGGCAAGGTGATGGCGCTCAAGCTCCTGCGCCCGGAGCTGTCGCAGCGGACGGAGGCACTCGAGCGCTTCCGCCAGGAGGCCGAGGTCGTCGCCCGGCTCTCGTCCCCGCACACGATCTCGATCTTCGACTTCGGCGAGACCGACGAGGGCACGCTCTACATCGCGATGGAGTACCTCCCGGGCAGCGACCTCGCCCATGTCCTGCGGCTGGAGGGACGGCTGCCGGAGGCCCGGGTCGCCGAGATCGGGACCCAGGCGTGCCGTTCGCTCGCCGAGGCCCACGACAACGGGATCATCCACCGGGACATCAAGCCGGCGAACGTCATGCTCCTGCGCACCCGCGAGAAGCAGGATCTGGTGAAGGTGCTCGACTTCGGGATCGCCAAGCTCCGGGCGCGGCGAGGGACCGACAGCCCGATCACCGGCGCCGGGGACTTCGTGGGCACCCCCGAGTACCTCTCGCCCGAGCAGGCCCGCGGCGAAGGGCTGACGCCGGCCTCGGACATCTACGCCCTCGGGGCGATGCTCTACGAGCTGGCCTGCGGGGTGCCGGTCTTCGACGGCGCCACGCCGCTCGCGATCGTCTCCCGCCACCTGACCGAGGAGCCGGCGCCGCCCCGGCGGCGGGTTCCGGGGCTCCCCCTGTCGCCGGCCTTCGAGGCGCTCTTGCTGAAGACGCTCGCCAAGCAGCCGGAGTGCCGCTTCGCCTCCGCGGACGAGCTGCGGGCCGCGCTCGAGCCGCTCGCGGGACTGCGGGCCGTGCCGGAGTTCAGCCAGACGCCCCGGGACACCGGCGACCTCTCGATCGCGAGCCGCGAGGACTGGGCGCGGTTCGAGCGGCGGCTGCGCCGCGGGATCTGGACCCGCAACGTGGCCGCACTCCTGGTGACGGCCGGCGTCCTCGCCGGCGGCGCCTGGTACACGCGCCGGCTGCTCTCCGCGCCGCCCGCGCCGCTCACCCAGGAGGTCGAGCCGAACGACCGGGCGTCGCAGGCGAACCTGATCGGCAGCGGCCTGCCCATCCGTGGCCACCTTGGCGCCCGTTTCTCGGATCTGTCGAGCGACAAGGACTTCTTCCGGATCGAGATCACCGGGACCGACGAGGTCCTGCGCGCGGAGGCGACCGGCGTGCCGGGGATGAGCCTCGTCCTCGACCTGTACGGGCCCGGCAGCCCGGCGCCGCTGACCCGCGCGGACGGTCCCCCCGGCGGGGGCGTGGTCATCCCGGACTGGCCGGTCGAGGAGGGGACCTACTACCTCGAGCTGCGAGCGAAGACGGCGCCGGGGCAGGTGCCGCCGGAGAACGTCTCCGACTGGTACACGCTCACCGCGACCGCGACGCCGCGCCTGCCGGGCGAGGAGAAGCGGCCCAACTTCACGCCGGAGACGGCGAGCGCGGCGGCCTTCGAACAGCCCGCGCTCGGCTACCCCGCGCAGGCCGGCGGGACGGCCTTTTTCGCGCTCGATCCGCTCTCGGCCAGGGCGGAGCTGATGGGGGTGAAGCTCGCGGCGGTCCTCACGCCGGTCGCCGGCGCCGACCTGCGGCTCGTCCTCGGCAACGAGGAGCTGCCGGCGGGGAGAGCTGGCTTCTTGCCCGAGCTTTCCGGGGTGTCGCGGCGCATCGTGGGGGTGAAGACGGTGGGCGGAGGCATCGCCCGCGACCCGTTCGTGATCGCGTTCTTCACCCCCCGCGGCGACGGCGGACACGCGCTCGTCTCGGCGGTGCGCCGGCTGGTCGCGGCGGGGCGGAGCTCCGACGCCGCGGCGCTCGCCGCCGGCGCCGAGAAGCTCGTCCCGGGAGCCCCCTGGGCGCCGGCCGTGCAGGCGGCGCTGCGCGGCTCCGACGCCCCCCCCGGCGCGGCGCGAACCTCCTCGAGAGTCGTCGAGCCGACGCGGTAGATTGGCCGCATGGCCTCATCGCTCGCCCCGCTCGCCGCGCACCCCCTCGACCGTGTCCTCGCCGCCGTCGCCGCGTCGCCGGGCCTGTGCGTCTTCGACCTCGATTCGACCCTCTTCGACAACCGCCCACGCCAGGCGCTCATCCTGCGCGAGCTCGGCGTCGCGATCGGTGAACCGCTCCTCGCCCGCGTCCTCCCCGAGCACTTCCGGACCTGGGACCTCGCGGCCGCCATGCGCAACGCGGGCCTCTCCGGTGAGCGGGCGGCGGCGCTCGCCCAGCCGGCGGCTCGCTTCTGGAAGGAGCGGTTCTTCTCGAGCGCGTACTGCCGCCACGATGTTCCGGTGCCCGGCGCGGTCGCCTTCGTCGCCGAGGTCCGGCGACTCGGCGCTCCGGTCGCCTACCTGACGGGCCGGCCGCACCAGATGGAGGCGGGGACGCTCGCCGCGCTCGCCGCGGCCGGCTTCCCCTTGCCCGAGCCTCCCGCGGTGCGACTCTTCCTGAAGCCGGATCCCGGGATGGGCGACGATCTCTGGAAGGAGAGGGCCGGCGCGGACCTCGCGAGGCTCGGGCCGGTCGCCGCCCTCTTCGACAACGAGCCCGCGCACATCAACGGCTACCGGCGCCTCTACCCGCGCGCCGCCTGCATCCACCTCGCGACCGACGACTCCGGACGGCCGATCCCGCTGCTCGACGGGATCACGTCGGTGGGCGACTTCCGCCGCTGACGAGGCCGGCCGGGCGCCCTCGCGCAGCAGGAGATTCTCGGCCGCGGCCGATCAGCGGGCAGACCGCGCCAGCCGCCGCCCGAGCCAGGCGCCGTTGAAGGCGAGGAGAACGGCGAGGAGCACGAACCAGGCCGCGGGCCAACCCCAGGACCGGGGGCGAACGCCGGCGGCGAGAATCCAGACGTTCCGCGTGCCAGCGAGGCGGCCGGGTGGGGCCAATTCATCACGCTCGATGAAGTAGCGGATCACCTTGGCGAACCGCGGGTCCCGCTCCTCGGATTCGAGCCGCCCCTCGGCGATCACCGGACCCGCGCGCGCGGGAGCCCCCCGCGGCCGATCGAGGAGGATCGGGACGTCGGTGAAAGGGACCAGCTCACGCTGGGCGAATCCACTCGTGTACCGGCTCGCCTCGGAGGCGACATGGCCCGAGACGTGGGCAAACAGCCCGGAGCGAGCGCGTTCGAGGTGCCAGCCTGCCGGGCCGCCGAGGTCAACGGCGTTCGGGGACGAAAAGAGATAGGACAGATCGGGCCACTGCCGGGCAGTCAGGAAGAGGCTCAACGCGAGGCCGAGCACGGGGACCAGGTTGCCCCACGGACTCGGACGAGAAACGGCGGGCGCCGGCTCGGGAGCGGGCGCGAGGAACCGCTCTTCCAGCTCTTCTAGATCGTCCACAATAGCGCCACCGCTTGCACGGCGATACCCTCGGCCCGGCCCACGAAGCCGAGCCCTTCTCCGGTCGTCGCCTTGACGTTCACCCGCTCCGGAGGCACACCGAGCTTCTCGGCCAGCCGGGCGCTCATCCGCTCGGCCTCGGGGGCAATCTTGGGTCTCCGGGCCGCGATGGTCAAGTCGACGTTCTCCACCCGCAGCCCCCGTTCGCGGGCCCTCGCGACCACCGATTCCAGGAGCCCGAGGCTGTCGGCGCCGGCAAACGCGGGATCCGAGTCCGGGAAGTGGCGCCCCAGGTCGCCGAGGCCCGCGGCGCCCAGGATCGCGTCGGCGATCGCGTGGGCGACGACGTCGGCGTCGCTGTGGCCGGCGAGGCCGTCGCCTTTGAACTCGACGCCCCCGAGCACGAGCCTGCGCCCGGGGGCGAAGGGATGGACGTCGTAGCCGAACCCGATCCGCGGGCGCGCGCGGTCGCCCAGCTCGCGCGCGGCCGCCGCGAGATCCTCGGGCCGCGTAATCTTCACGTTCCCGGCCGCTCCGGGGACGATGGCCACGGGGAACCCGGCGGCCTCGCAGATCCCGGCCTCGTCCGTGAGGTCCTCGCCTCGCCCGCCGAGCCGTGCGAACGCCTCGCGCAGGACCTCGACGCGGAACGCCTGCGGCGTCTGGGCGAGCCTCAAGGCGGCGCGCTCCAGCGTCCGCACGATCCGGTCCCCTTCCACCTGCTTGACCGTGTCGGAGATCGGAACGACGGGCACGGCCGCGCCGTGCTCCCAGGCTGCAGCAAGCACCCGCGCGAACAGCTCCGGGCCGGCGAGCGGACGGACGCCGTCGTGAACGGCGACGAGCAGCGGCGTGGTCACGAGCGCGGCGAGGCCGTTGCGGACCGAGAAGGACCGGAGGGGCCCGCCAGGAACGACATGGAGCGGGACTGCGAGGCCGAGCGGTTCGAGGTCTCGCCTCGTCCGCTCCTCCTCTCCCGCCGGGACCACCACGGAGATCTCGGCCGCGTTCGCCGCCGCCGCGGAGAGCACGGACCGGGCGAGGACGCTCTGCCCTCCAAGTCGTGCGAACTGCTTGAGCCCTCCGAACCGCGCTCCGCTCCCTGCGGCGGCCACGACGACGCCGGCACGCGGCGGGGGTGCACTCACGCGAGCGGACCGCCCGGCAAGCGCGGGGGCCCCTCCCAGCGGGGGAGCGGCCAGGAGAGAGGGCCTCGGACCGCCACGACTTTCCTAGCAGTTGAAGATGGCGCGCAGGTCTCCCTCGATCTCCTCCTCGTCGCAGTTCTTCGCGAGAGAGAGCTCCTTGATCAGCAGGGAACGCGCGGTATCCAGCATCTTCCGCTCGCCGAACGACAGATCCTTGTCGAACTTGAGGAGGTAGAGATCCCGGAGGACGGCCGCGATCTCGAAGACCGAGCCCGTCTTGATCTTCTCCATGTACTCCCGGTAGCGCCGGTTCCAGGTCGTCGAGTCGACGGCGATGTCCTTCTCCTTGAGGATGGAGTAGACTTGCCGGACCTCCTTCTCCTGAATGATGTCCCGGAGCCCGACGCTGTCGACCTTGTTGAGCGGAATCTTGATCTTGAGCCCGTTGTCCAGCATCCGAAGCTCGTAAAAGGACTGCCGCTGGCCGGCGATGTCCTCATGGACGATGCCGGTCAACTCCCCGACGCCGTGCCCCGGATAGACGGCCTTGTCCCCGATCTTGAACGAGGTAGGCGTGGCAGGCGTGGGCATGGACATAGAGATGGACGACGAACGTGCCTGTGGGCGGCTGGGCATGAAACCTCCTGTCGTCGGGAGAACCAAGCGACGCTAGCAGGTATTCCTCTTGAAGTCAAGACACTTACATCCTCATTGCGCCACCCTGGAACGCGCAATCCGCGGCCGCCATTGAGCCTTTTGGCCTCGCTCGCGGCGCGCCCGAATTTTGCACGAATCTCGGCTCTCGACCGAGACGACGCAGAATGGACAGCGAGTCTCGATTCGGGCTAGACTGGCAGGGGAATGAACAATCGCCGTGCCAGCGAGCGGCGCCTCCATCGGGACTCCGTCCTGTTGAAGGACCCCGGGGCGCGCCAGGTGATGGCTGCGACAACACTGAACGTCTCGGAAGGCGGTCTGCTCGTCGAGCTGCTCAATCAAGCTCCACGGGTCCCGAACTTCGTCGTCGTCCACCTCGAGCTGGGCGGCGCCCCGAGCCTCGTCCAGGCCGTCGTCCAGCGCGCGGTGGAGACGCGTGGCCATCAGCGGCTTGCCCTTCGTTTCATCGACTTGGGCGAGCAGGAGCGCCAGCTCTTGCGAATGAAGCTGCGCCGCTCCCCTCGCGGCGGTTGACAGCGCGGGCGAGTCACTTTATTTGGCCCGCCCATGACCTTCGATCTCGTCTGTGGAGAATGCGAATCCGGCTTCGACCTGGACTTGGACGACATCCTAGAGGACGCCACCCGGATCGTCTGCCCAACCTGCCACGCCAAGGCGCCTCGCCGGCAGACCGACCTGCTCGTCTCGGCGATCGACGAGCTGCTGCACGCCATCGGCGGCCTCGCCGAACATTTCTCCGTCTCGCTGGCGGTCGAGACGGACGATCTGTCGCCGGCCTACGAACCACAGGGGCACAAGTCCCATCGCCGCGCGCAAGCGGACGAGGACGAGGACGAGGACGAGGCGGACGAGGAAGCGAATGCGGACGAGGATTACGCGGAAGACGGCGACCTAGACGACGATGGATGATCCGACAGGAGAAGGGACAGGGCTTCGTGCAGCCGCTCCCAACTCCGATCCAGATGCTCGATCATCACCTTGGTGTCGGCGAGGACGGGCATGAAATTGGTGTCGCCATTCCAGCGAGGCACGGCGTGCCAGTGTAGATGGCCGGCGATGCCCGCGCCCGCCGCGCGCCCGAGGTTCATCCCCACGTTGAACCCGTCCGGCGCGTAGCTCTTTTCGAGCGCCTTCAACGAGAGTTGGAGGAGGCGCCCGAGGTCCGCCAACTCCTCCACGGCGAGGTCCGTGAAGTCCGCCGTATGACGGCGCGGGATCACCATCAGGTGGCCGTTGTTGTACGGGTACCGGTTGAGGATGGCGAAGCTCGTGCGGCTGCGCCCAAGGATGAGGTTCTTGCGGTCGGCGGCGAGCCCCTCCTGCGCCGGGAGGTCACAGAAGATGCATCCCGGCGGCGCTTCGGCCTCGATCAGATCGAGCCGCCACGGCGCCCATAGCCGCTTCATTGGACGGCGCCGCTCGGGGTGAGGAAGAGCAGACCCAAGGGCGGCGTGGCCGCCTCGCGCAGTCCCAGGGCCGCGGATTCGCTGGTCTCGCGGATGAACTTGGACAGCTTGAGCTCCGTCTCCTCGGGAGGATAGACGAGCCGCGGCCTCCCCTTGGCCCCGGCCAACTCGAGCGCGCCCTCGGCCGCCTCTTCCAGGCCGCCGAGACGGTCGACGAAGCCCACCTTCTGTGCCTGCTCCCCCGAGAGCACGCGGCCGTCGGCGAGAGGCCGCACCTTGTCGACCGAAAGCTTGCGCCCCTGGGCGACCGCTCCGAGGAACTGCTCGTACACGTCGTCGATGAGCCCCTGGAGAAACTTCCGATCGTCGTCGGTCATCGGGCGGAACGGCGATCCGACGTCCTTCAGCTTGCCGCTCTTGATGACGTTGACACCCACGCGCGCCCAGCCGAGGAGCTGGTCGACCTCCGGGAGGTCGGCGATGACGCCAATGCTGCCGGTCAGCGTCCCGGGCTCGGCGTAGATGCGGCGCGCCGCCACCGCGAGATAAAAGGCGCCAGAGGCCGCCTCGTTGCCCATCGACACTACCACCGGCTTGACCTTTGCGGTTCGCGCGATGGCGTCGTGGATCTCCTGGGAGGGGGCGACCGCCCCACCGGGGGAGTCGACGCGCACCACGATCGCCCGGATATCCTCCCGATCCCGGAACCGCCGCAGTTGCTTCAGGACCTCGTCAGGCGATCGAATCATCCCCTCGACCTGGACGACACCGACGGGAATCCGCCCGGGCAGTCCGAAGCCCTCCTCGGAGGATCGCAACGCCGTGACGATCACCGTCAACGCCGCCGCCGCGAACAAGACAAAGGCCGCGCTGGCGATCGCCACCACGATGATGAGGGTTCGCCGCTCCATGAGGGCTCGGCCGCGCGCGGGCGCCGGCGGCGCCTACTTCTTGAGGTTTTTCATCACGTCGCCGAGGCGCGCCCGGCTCTCGGTCTGCTGGCGGCGCAGATACTCGCGGTAGTCTTCCTCGCCCTCGTGGGAAAGTGCCTTGATCGAAAGGGCCACCTTCCGATCCGCGGTGTTGATGTCGATGATCTTGACGTCGACCTCATCACCTTCCTTGACCACGTCGCGCGGGTTCTCGACCCTCTCCTCGCGCAGCTCGCTCACATGGATGAGTCCCTCGATGCCCGGTTCGATTTCGACGAACGCTCCGAAGTCGGTGACCTTCATGATCTTGCCGTGGGCCCTCGTGCCGACCGGCATGCGCTCGTTCAATGTCTCCCAGGGATCGGGCGCGAGCTGCTTGATTCCCAGGCTGAAGCGCTCGTTCTCGACGTCGATGTTGAGGACGACCGCCTCGACCTCGTCACCCTTCTTGTACTTCTCGCCCGGATGCTTGATCCGCTCGGTCCAGGAGATGTCGGAGACGTGCACCAGGCCGTCGATACCCTCCTCGACGCCGACGAAGACACCGAAGTCGGTCACGTTCCGGATCTGTCCCTTGATCACCGATCCGATCGGGTACTTGTCCTCGAGCAGGGTCCAGGGGTTCGGCTCGATCTGCTTCATGCCCAGGGCGATCCGCTTGGCCTTGGGATCGATGTCGAGGACGACCGCGTCGACCATGTCGCCGGGGTTCAGGAGCTTGCTCGGGTGCTTGAAGCGCTTGGTCCAGCTCATCTCGCTCGTGTGGACGAGCCCCTCGACGCCCTGCTCGATCTCCACGAAGGCGCCATAGTCGGTGAGGCTGACGACCTTCCCCTTGACGCGGGTCCCCGGCGGGTACTTCTCGTCCGCGCGGTGCCAGGGGTCCTCCTGGATCTGCTTGGTGCCCAGCGAGACGCGCTCGCTCGCCGGGTCGAACTTCAGGACGACGACCCGCACCTCGTCACTGACGTTGAGCACCTCCGAGGGATGATTGATGCGCCCCCAACTCATGTCGGTGATGTGCAGCAGGCCATCGATGCCGCCGAGGTCCACGAAGGCGCCGTAGTCCGTGAGGTTCTTGACGACGCCTTGCAGGATCGCGCCCTCCTTGAGCTTCTTGAGCGTCTCCTTCTTGAGCTCCTCCCGCTCCTTTTCGAGCAGGACGCGTCGGGACAGCACGATGTTGCCCCGCTTCTTGTTGAACTTGATGACCTTGAACCGATGGCGCTCACCGATGAACTTGTCGAGGTTGCGGACGGGGCGGATGTCGACCTGCGACCCGGGGAGGAACGCCTTGACGCCGATGTCGACGGAGAGCCCGCCCTTGACCCGGCCGATGATGGTCCCCTCGATCAGCTCGTCGCGCTCGCAGGCGGCCGAGATGTCGTCCCAGAGCCGCATCTTGTCGGCCTTCTCCTTGGAGAGGACGACCATCCCGCTGTCGTTCTCGCGGGCTTCGAGCAGCACCTCCACGGGATCGCCGGCCTTCACCGTCACCTCGCCCTGCGGGTCGAGGAACTCGGCGATGGGCACCTGGCCCTCGGACTTGTAGCCGATGTCCACGACCACGTAGTCCCTGGTGAGCTGGACGATCGTACCCTTGACGATCTCCCCTTCCTTGACCGGCTCGTCGCCCCTCTCCTTCATCGAGGCCTTGAACATCTCGGCAAAGCTCGGTTCCGTCTCGACGGTCGTCTGCGTCTCGCTGCTCGTCTCCATCTTCTCCATAAAGCGAGTTATCCTGTCCGACCTTCTGACCGAGCGCGCGGCGCCGGTCGCAAAGCTCTCGCCCCCTGGTCAGATGCTCCAGACATCGGCCGGGGGAGGACGGCCGGTGCGGTCCTTCGGAAAGCTCCTCTCGTCAGCCTGCTGCCTTCTCGTCCAAGGTGCCCATGGAAAGGGGACGGGACCCTACACCCGCCCCTCGTGATTGTCAAAGCAACGGCCGCACCTGAGACTCGGAGCAGGCCGGAGGCGGACTGCTGTCTGCCGAGCTCCATGGTTCATGACCTCGCGATCGTTCGACGCGAGAGGCGATCACGCAGGCGCAACGCCGACCGCGTTCGGCACGAAACGGCCGGCTCCCCTCACCGCTGCCCCGATGAACGCGCATCCGTCGCGGAGATCGCTCCATTCATCGACCCTGGAGTCACGTTCATCGCGGAGGATCGGTGCCTCCCTGCCGATGAACCGGTCGTTCCATGCCAGACAACCCCTTCCCAGACGCAGGATCCACGCGGGTATCTCCGCGTCCTTGCTGGCGAATCCGGTTGTCCGTCACCGCGTTCCCAGGGGCCGACCGTCTCTCCGGTCCGATCGACCTCATCGACGATGAGGTCGACCTCTTCGGCGATCTGATCGACCTCATCGGCAATGATCGACCTCATCGCTGGCGGAGGCCGGCGGGACGCCGGCGCTCCCAGGAAAATCTGTTTTCACGCTTTTCTCCGTCCAGGCGACTTTGAGAATTAAGGAGCGCGAGATGACAGCTCTCCTCTCCAGCAGTGAGGAAACACGTTTACAGCCGCATGAGCTGCCGGATGAGCCCCCGTCGTGGCGGCAGAGACGCGCCCTGCCCAGCGGTTCACGGGCGCGATACCACCCGCGGATCGCCCAGCGTCACCCGTCAGGCGATCCGGTCGCCGCGAAGATGGCGCGTCCGGTTCCGGCCCCGAAGGCCGCACCGCGAACGGACGGATTAGTTGCCAGCGCGGACGAGGGTCCCGATCGCGCTCGCCTTGCAGCTCATCGATTGCGACGCGCCATCGACATTACTCCCGGACAGCGTACCGTGGATGTTGCCCGTTCCCGACAGGGTGTTCTGGTCGGTCGTCGTGGTCAGCGTGATCGTGCTCTGGGAGTCCATCGCGATCACGGACGGCGGGCCGTAGGCGAAGGCGAACTCGCAAGTCTGTCCTGGTTCGAGCGTCGCCTTGTTGCCGTTCACGTTCCAGAGGAGCTGGCAGCCCATCGAGTCCAAGGAGATCAGATCGGCGCTCGTGCCGGCGGCGAACGCGATCTTGTACTGGGCCGCCGTGGGGTTGCCGCCGCCCGACTGACTCTCTGGTCCGTTCGTTCCCGTGCAGCTCACGTTGCCGTTACCAGAGACCGCCCAGGTCCCGAGGAACGGCTCGATGTTCGGCTTCCCGCAGGCGGCCAGGCCGAGAATCGGGATCATCGTCCACAGGCCGCCGCTTCGACCGATCATGCCTCGCTCCTCGTCAGGCCCCACGCGCACGGCTTCAGTTGCAGTAGCCGTTCGAGCAGGTCGCGCCCGAACAGCAGTCGCTCTGGCTCTGGCAGGGATACTTACCCCCACCCTTGTTGCAGTGGCAGACGCCGCCGCGGCAGTAGTTGTTGCAGCAGTCGGAGCCCGTCGAGCACTGATCGCCCACCTGCCCGCAGCCAGCGCCGCTGGAGCCGCTGCTCCCGCTCGAGCCGCCGCTGCAGACGTCAGACGCCGGGAAACACCAGGTCCCCGCGTCGCTCGTGCTCCCGGTCTGAGAATCGTAGGTGACGAAGTCCTGGCAAGTGCTCCCGGACGGGCACGTCGTGTGCGACGAGCAGGCGGTGCCGCAACCGGTATAGTAGTTAATGTCGGTGATGCAGACGCCGTTCGCGCCGCAATCGTGCTGTCCGGGCGTGCAGCCCTGGCAGACGATCGATCCGCTCGTCCCGCCGCTGCTCGAGGTCGAGCTGCCTCCGCTGCTGGACGTGGAGCTTCCGCCGCTGCTGGAGGTCGAGGAGCCGCCGCTGCTGGAGGTCGAGGAGCCGCCGCTGCTCGACGAGGAGGATGAGCTCGGACAGATGCCCACGTATTGATTCTGGGCGGAGCAGGTCACGCCCCCGGGGCAGGTTCCGCCATTCGGATCGCACATCTGGACGCAGGTGGCCGACGGAGAGCTGCAGAGCAATCCCGCCTTGCAGAGGTTCGACCCGCTCGCGCCGGCCGCGCAGCGGGTGGACGCCGAGGCGCTGCACGTGGTCGCGGAGGAACCGCCCTGGACGCAGATGCCGAATCCAAGGAATCCGGCGTCGGGATCCACCACGGGCATGCAGGTCCCATCGTTGGTCGCCGCCGCGTTACAAAGGTTGTCGTAGCTGCCGTTGACCGATCCGCCGTCCGGTGCGGTCCCCGCGCCGCAGGCGTTCAGCGTGCAGGCATGGTTCACGCAGACCGTCCCGAGATCGGGGCAGTCGGTGGTCTTGCTGCAGGTGTACTCACAGGCCCAGGACCCGAAGGCCGGGTCGTTCGTACAGGTGAGGCCGGAGCCGCAGACCGTCGTCCCCGCGTCCGCGCAGCCACCGAATTCGCTCTGATCCAGCGCCGCACAGGATCCAGACGTTCCGCCCGACGAGCTGCTGGTGCTGGAACCGCCGGAGGAGCTGCTCGCCGATCCGCTCGTCGAGGATCCCCCCCCGCTCGAGCTGCTCGTGCTCGACCCGCCCGAGCTGGTGGCGCCACCTGAGGTGGAGACCGCCGAGACGCAATGCCCCTCCATGTCGCAGATCTGGCCGGTCGCACAGCTGCCCACGTGGCAGTTCGGGATGCAGGTCCCGCTGGAGCCGCAGACCATCTGGGTCACGTCGCCGCATTGGGCGTCGTTCGCCGGGGTCGGCGGGTTCGACGGCTTACAGGACTTGGTCGGCGCGGACACGCAGACGCCGCCGTCGTTGCAGATGCCGCCCGCGCAGCAGTCGGACGGGACCTTGCAGGCATACCCCTTGTCAGGCGCGTTACAGGCGCAAACCGACGTTCCGCCGTCCTGGGGCTTCGGGCACCAGTCGCTGGAGCAGTCACAGCTCTGGGTGCAGGGGCCCTCCACGGGGACGTCGCCCGAGCAGCCGGCGTCCTCCACCGTCGGGCCGCCGTCGCCCGCCGGATTCACCCCCCCGTCGGTCGTGATGCCGGGGGCTCCGGCGTCGGGCGACAACGCACAGAGGCTGCTCGTCGGATCGCAGTAACCGGTGCAGCAATCGCTGTTCTGCGAACAGGTCGTGCCGACGCCCTCGCCCGCGTCAACCTCCGGAACGCAGTGGAGACAGTCCGCGGAGATGCCACAGCCCACCGGGCAGGTGACGGTGCCGCACGGACCGTTGTTCGAGTTGCTGTTCGCCGGCGGGCTGCAAGCCACGGCAAAGGATAGACAGGCCACCACGGCCGGGAAGAGGGACTCCAGACGGCGCTCCATTGCTGCCTCCTGACGGACCTCGGCCGGGAGAACCGGCCCCAAAGCCGGCGCACCCTACACGGGCGGTCTATCAAAGTAAAGAGGGGGGCGAGGGAGCTGACGTTCGCGTCAGGACGTCACCAACAGGAGCCGGCCACGCAGCCGAAGAACACGACGCAGCAGTCCGCGTTCGACTGGCACGGACCCAACGGCGGAGAGCAGAGCCCACCGCTCGAGCTCCCGCAGCCGCCGCTGTCGGGGTAGCAGTTCTCGCCGAGCGTGTTGCCGTTGCCGTCACCGATCGACTGGCAGGTCGAGCCAGAGGGGCAGCTCTGTCCGGCGCTGCAGTCGACCCCGCAGAAGCCTTGGCTGCCGCCCGACTGCGGCGAGAGGCAGAGGTTCTGCCCGCCGCATTGGCTGCCCTGCGTGCACGGCTGACAGTAGACCCCGCTGCCGGAGCCGCTGGACGACCCACTCGATGAGCCACCGGAGGTTCCGGACGACCCGCCGGAGCTGGTCGAGCTGCCGCCGCTTCCGGCGGTTCCGCTGCTCCCCCCGGAGGCGCCGCCGCTCGCTCCGCTCGAAGAGGTCCCGCCCGCCCCGGTCGTCCCCGAGGAGCTGCCGCCCGCGCCCGTCGTCCCCGACGAGCCCCCGCTCGCGCCGCCGGAGCCCCCGCCGGAGGAAGAGCCGCCGCTCCCGCCCCCGGAGCCTCCCCCCGCCCCCCCCGAGCTTCCGGAGGCCTCGCAGTGACCGCCGAGGGTGCACGTGGTGCCCGTCGGGCAGGGCGAGCTGACGTGGCAGTTCGGAATACAGACGCCCTCGGCGCTGCAAACCCACTGGCTGACATCGCCGCAGGCCAGATCGCTCGCGGTCGAGGGAGGGGTCGACGGCGTGCAGTCGACGACGCCGCCATCGGGCGATCCGGCGTCGCCGCCTCCGTCGTTCCCAGCGTCGCCGCTCGAAGTTGCTACCCCCGAATCCCCCCCCTCGGTCGCGACGATCGCGCCGGAGCTGCCCCCGGCCGTGACGAGGCCGCCGCCATCGATCGCGACGCAGTACCCACCCTGGCAGACACCGACGCAGCAGTCTGAATCGTTCGAGCAGGCGGTGCCGAGGCCAGCCACGCTGCTCTCAGGGATGCAGTGCTGGCAATCCTGGGACACGTCGCAACCGGCGGGGCAGACGACGCTCGGACAGGAGCCGCCAGCCGCCGGAGGCGGGCTGCACGCGCCGGCGGCGACCGCGAAGGCCACCGGGAACCAGAAGGAGAGCCATCTCGAGAGCATGGTCCGTATCCTGCCACCAGGGCATTACAGGCGGCCTCTCGGATGTTAGCAGCCGATGGCCTCGTGTCAAAGCCGGCCGCCTCGCGATCGCCGGAGCGGCGTCAGCGTCCAAAGACTTGACTATGGCAGGATTCGAGGTTGTCTTAACTCCATGCGCGTCGTTCCCTTGTTGGCCCTGGTCCTCGCCGCCCGCGCGAGCGCCGTCACGCTGGTGGTCCCAGACTTCTCGGATTCGCACGACTTCACGGAGGGGATCCGCGCGCGGGCGGAGATGTTGCGCGCGCTCGGAGCCTACCCGGACATCCAGATCGCGCCGCTGTCGAAGATCCGCAAGATCGCCCGGCGCCACCACGTCTCCCCTCGCCAGCTCGGCACGGCGCGCGCGGCGAAGATCCTCGCCCGGATCGAGCCCATCGACGGCGTGCTCGGCGGGCGGTACGAGGAGCGCGAGGAGGGGGGGGTCATGGTCGTATCCCTGTACAACGGCGCGGGCGAGACGCTCTTCTCGAACGAGATTCCGCTCTCGGGTGGGACGCTGGCCGCGGGCAGCGCGGACCAGGTGGCCGCCGGCGTCGCCGCGGCCCTCGGAGTGGAGGCCGCGGCTCCGGCCCCGCCGCCGAAGCCGAAGCCGCCGCCCCCTCCACCGCGCCCTCCTGCGCCGGCCACCGCCCCGCGCTACCCGACCGCCCCTCCGCCGGTCGAGGCCGGCCCCTCGCCCGAGCCGCTCTTGACGATCGGGCTCTACCTCCCCCTCTCCCTGCGCAACTTCAACCTGTCCGGCCCCACCGGAACGCTCGACTTCAACACCACTTCTCCCTACACCGGCGTCGCGGGAAGCATCGCCGCGTTCCCGTTCCAGACGACGCCCGCGCTGCAGGGTCTCGGGTTCCTCGGCGAGGGCGCCATCGGGTTCATCAACTCGACATACTCGGACGCGATGGGCAACTCCGCGAGCTTCGGATCGCAAGCCGTCCGCCTCGACCTCGACGCGACCTATCGGCTCGAAAGGTTCCTCAAGCTGGACAACGCGGCCTTCGACCCTTCGGTCGGGATCGAGCTGGGTTGGGCGCTCTTCCACTTCGCGATCGATCCGATCCAGGAGCCGCTGCTCCACCTCCAGACCCTCAACCGTTCGACCCCGAAGATCGGCCTCGACTGGCTCCAGCCGCTGGGAAGCTCGCTGCGCCTTGGCCTCGGCGGAGCGCTCTATCCGTTCGCGGCCCCGGGCCCCTTCGAGGCGGGCGAGTACGGAGCCGCTTCGGGCTTTGGATGGGGGCTCGACCTCAGAGCCGACGGACCGCTCACGGGCAATCTCGGCTGGAGCGCCATGCTCGACTACGTCTCCTTCGCCGACAGCTTTCAGCCGACCCCGACCGCCACCCTCCCCGGCAGCTACACCTCGAGCGGGGAGAGCTACGTCGACCTCTGGCTGGGGCTCACCTACAGCTTCTGACGGCCCCCGCCCGTCCCGCTAGATCGCCTGCATGGAGCGGACGAGGGCGGACCGGCGCTCGGCGCTGCCGAGGAACTGGTCGGCCATCGGATAGAGGATGTTCTCTTCCTTCATGTTGTGCGGGGCGAGCACGGAGGAGAGGCCGGCGAGACCCTCCTCGAAGGCGGCGAGGTCCGTCTCCTCGAGCGCCGTCGCGATGTCGGTCATCTGGCTCTCGATGGCCCGGTGCTCGTGACGCATGACCTGGGTCGGTCCAGCCGGGCCACCGATGCCGTCCTCCACCACGGGGAAGAGCACCCGCTCCTCCATCTGGATGTGGCGGGCGAGGCCGCTTCGGAACTGGGCGAAGGTTGCCTGTGCCTCGTCGAAGTCGCCGGCCGCGGCGAGCGCCCGCGTGTTCGGGAGCAGCGCGTCCAGACGGCGGTGATCCCACTCGAGGAACGTGGCGACGGTCTCGGCGGGGGCGTCCTTCCATTGCATCGTCATTTCTTCAGCCTCCTTCAGGTGGGGGTCGAGAGATAACCGGCGTCGGGCCCGCGCGCCTGGAGCCGGCGGAGGCGATGGGCGGACCAGAGCGCGGCGCCGAGGGCGCCGGCCTGGACGGAGAGGGGGTGGGCGGCGACCTCGATCTTCGGGCCGCCGTCCTCGTCGAGGGCCCGCTCGATCTCCGCCGAGAGCCCCACGTCCGCGGCCAGCCCGCCGGTGAGCACGACCGGCCCCGCCGCGCGGACCATCCGCAGGAGCTTGGCGAGCCGCTGGGCGATCGACTCGTGGATGCCCCGGATGATCTCGGAGAGGGGGATCCCCCGCGAGACCATGTTGATCACGTCGGTCTCGGCGAGCACCGCGCAGATGCCCGAACAGACCTCGGCGCGGGTCGCCGAGCGCGACAGCGGCCCCACGTCCTCCAGCCGGATCCCAAGGTAGCGGGCGATGTTCTCGATGAACTGGCCGGTGCCGGAGGCGCATTGGCTGGTCATCCGGCTCGCCCGCACCCGGCTCTGCTCATCGATCACCATGACCCGCGCGTGGAGGGCGCCGAGGTCGGCGACCGAACGGGCGCCGGGGAGCAGGAACGTGGCCCCGCGCGCGTGGGTGGTCATCCCGTAGAAGTGGCCGTCGCGAAAGGCAACCGCGTCCCCATCCCCGGTCGAGGCGACGTAGGCCACGTCCTTGCGGGTGAGGCCCGCCGCCTGGCAGGCCCGCTCGTAGGCCAGCTCGGCGACGCGCCCTGGATCGCGCCGCAGGAGGCGCTCGCGATGCGTCCCGAGGACCGTGGTCTTTGCCACCCCCGTGCTGCAGACGATCGCCGCCTTGACGGCGCCGGTGCCGACGTCGATCCCCGCGGTGACGAGGTCGGCCATCCGCTATCCTCCCGTCCGGGCGATCGCCGGCGCCCGCTTGCCGCGCGCCGGGACGGGCATCTCGCCCCCGCCGCGATGGGCGAAGAGGGCCGCGCCGAGGGCGCCGGTGTAGATCGAATCCGGGTGGATGTTGAGGGTCCGGTCCCCGTAATGCTCGGCGACGAGCGACTTCAACTCGTGGACGACGGCCGCGTTCTTCGCGACCCCGCCGGTGAAGGTCAGCTCCTCGAAGACGCCGCCCGATCGAGAGAGCAGGCTCATCGCGCGCAGGAGGATCGCCCGGTGGAGCCCGAGGAGGATGTTCTCCCGCCGTTCGCCGAGGGCGAGCAGTTCGCGCAGCTCGACGCCGGCGAAGACGGTGCAGGTCGAGGAGATCTTGACCGCCCGGGTCGCCTGGAGCGCGAGCGGGCCCAGCTCGTGCAGGCCGAGGTTCATCTCCTCAGCGATGTAACCGAGGTAGCGGCCGCAGCCCGCGGCGCAGCGGTCGTTCATCTGGAAGTTCTGGACGAGGCCGTTCTCGTCGAGCTGGATCGCCTTGGTGTCCTGACCGCCGATGTCGAGCACCGTCCGCGTCTTCGGGTAGAGGGCGTGCGCGCCGAGGCCGTGGCAGAGGATCTCGCTGCGGATCTGCTCCTTCGGGAACGGGAGCCGCTGGCGGCCGTAGCCGGTGCCGACGTACGTCGCGACCTCCAGGGCCCCGTCGAGCCTGCCCCAGGCCTGCTCGATCCCGTCGCGGTCAGCGGCCGCGAGGCCCGCGCGGTCGAGCGCGCGGGAGAGCCGCCGGTCCACGCCGGAGGGCTCCTCCCCGTTCTCGACCTCCACGATGGCCTGGTCGAAGGCCGACGCCGCGACGTCGTAGGCGAGCCGCTGCTCCTGCGCCGCGGCCGTCGCGTCGGCGAAGAAGCGGGCGGAGGCGAGGTCGCGGAAGAAACGGCTCCGGTCGTCCGACAACGGGCCGAAGGCCGCGTCGGCGTCCGCCTCGATCCCGGCGAAGAGCTGCTCGACGGCCCGCGCGTCCTTCCCGCTCCCGTTCTTCCCGGAAAGCTCGACGACCCGCTCCCCCAACGCTCCGAGCCGCTCGACGCAGTGGGCGACGACCCAGGCGCGGCGCAGCGCTCGGATCAGCTCGGCCGCGCGGGCGCCCTGGCCCACGGAGAGGGCGCGCTCGAGTAGGGTGAAGCGGGCGTCGTCGAGCGCCTCGACCCGGGCGACGGCAGCCGCCACGTCGTAGTTCGACCGGGTGTTCGTGAGGCCGCGGCCGAGGACACGCTCGCCCTCGTCGAGGACGACGGCCTTGCTCGTGGTGGACCCGAGGTCGACGCCGACGAAGAGCGCCACGGCTCAGGCCCTCCCCTTCCGCTGCGCGATCATCTGGAGGTAGCTCTCGATCCGGTTCTTGATGTTCGCCTGGCTGTAGTAGCGCGGGTCCACCAGGTCGGTCTCGATGAAGCCGCCGGGGACGCCCGTCTTCTTCTCCACCTCCCGCATCATCACGAGCTGCCCCACGGAGAACGAGTTGCAGCTCTTGAGCGAGTTGATCACGAACCCGTCCGCGTGGAAGTCGCGCACGTAGGAGGCGAGCAGGTCGACGCGCGCGGGCAGGGAGCGGTTCGTGTAGCAGCCGAGGCAGTAGTCGGCGAGGGAGAGGAGCGGATCCTCCGCCCGCCCGTGCCGGAACCCGTCGTCGTAGAGACCGCCGACCTTGGTGTAGGTCGAGGCGACGACGACCGCGCCCTCGTCGTAGAAGATCCGCCAGAAGTCGCGGAAGTGGGTCCAGTTCGGCGGGCCCTCGACCACGAGGCGGAATCGCTCCTCGGCGAGGACGCCGTTCGGCATGATCGGCCCCTCGCGCCGGTCGAGTCGGGCGGCGACCTCCTGCCGCAGCGCCTGATAATACTCCTCGCACTCCAGGGTGCCGCGGAAGGCGGTGAAGATCGGCCCGACGTAGTAGACGCCGCCGAAGTAGGCGTCGATGGGCGAGGGGGTGTTGCGCGCGCTGTCCAGGACCCAGACGAGATCGTCCTCGGCCCGCGCCGAACGCGCGAGCAGCGCCGAGAGCTCGTCCAGGTCGAGCTTCTTCCCGGTGACCTTCTCGAGCTTGGGGATGACCTCGTCCCGGAGCTGCGCGGCCACGTAGCGGCGCATGTCCTCGGTGATCCCGCCGTCCGCCTGGTAGGGCACGTGGAGCATCGCGATCTCGCAGCCGTACTCCTTCTGGAGCAGCTCGAACCACTTCATGAAGGTGAAGCAGCCGGTGTACGAGAGCAGCAGGAGGTCCGGCGGCGGCAGCTTCTCCCCGGTCGGCCCGATGTTGCCCGCCGCGAGCATGCCGATGTCGCACTTCACGTAGGAGCAGACGTCCTCGTTGTGGCCGAGCCGCTCGGCCTCGCGGACGTAGCCGTCGCTCTTCTGCCGCATCGCCGACTGGAGCGCGTTGACCTCGGGGTAGACGCCGAGCGCGCCGGCCGCCCGGATCAGCTCGGTCAGGTTGCCCGGGACGAACGTGTAGGCGACCTTGAGGCCGGTCTCCCGGGCATGAGCGAGCTCGCTGAAGTAGCCGGCGAGCATCGCCTTCTGCCGCTCCATCGACACATCCTTTTGGACCCGGGGGCTGCCCTGTGCCCGCCCTTCGGGCATCCCTCCCCCGGCGCCGCGGGCAGCGGTCTCCCCGGGGACGGGGACGGCGCTCGCCTCGGCGACCGGGAGCTTCACGCGACCCCCTGGGGCATCGGCAGGACGAAGGCCTCTCCCCCGCCGGAGCGAGGCCAGCCCGGATCGCGCGTCCCGCCGCAACGGCGCGCGCGGCCCCGCCCCACCTCGCGGTTCTTCGTGACGGCGTCGTGCCGGGCGACCTTCACGCTTCCCCCCAGAGCTTGATCGAGTCGGAGAAGGTCCCGGCCTGCTCGCGGATGGACTGGAACTGGCCGGTGTTCTCCGCGTACTTGAAGGTGATGAACGGGATGTTGGCCTCGGAGAGCGACTTCTGGAGCGGCGGCTGATCGAGCAGCGCCGGATCGCAGAAGGAGGGGGCGGCGAAGACGACCCCGTCCGCCTTGAGCGCACGGACCCGGCGCACGAGGTCCTCCCCTCGCCGGCCGTCGGGTTGATAGCGCGTCGAAGCCACGAGGCTCTTTCCTATATAGGCGCGGGCGAGCGCGCCATACGGATCGCCGCCGCCATCCGACCCGGGGGGCCCGTGCGGGCCGCCCTTCGGGCCGTCCACCGGCGCCGCCGACTCTTCGGCCACGCTCCCCCGCCCCTCCTCGAGTGCCAGCACGTCCCCCTCGACCCAGCGCGCGCCGAGGAAGAGATCGTCGTCGACGACGTAGCAGCCGCTCCGTTCGAGCGTTCTCAAGAGCCCGAGCGGCGGCTGCTCGCAGAAGGCGCCCACGACCACGACCCGGATCCGATCCTCCGGCTTGCGCGCCCGGCCCGCGACCGCGGCCGTGTACGCCTCGACGAGCTCGGTGTGCGCCTCCACGGGGAGGACCGCCCCCGCCCGCATGAGGAGGTAGGTCTCGTCGAGCGCAACGAGCCAGGGCGCGCCGGCGCGCACGGCCCAGAGCGCGGCGATCGCCCGCCGGTTCCGGTCGTAGCGCCGGATCGACTCCGCGAGCGCTTCGTCGCCCGGAGCCTCCCGTCCCGCGAGCCGGGCGATCTCCGCCGCGAGCGCCACGAGGTCGCGCCGGTAGAACGCCCCGCCGGTGCCCTCGTCCATCGCCTGCGGCAGGTCGAGGTAGCGGATGTACTTGCCCCGGGTGGTCATCTGGAAGATGCCCGAGAGGTTGCGGATCACGTCGCAGGTGGAGGGGAAGACGAACCCGTCGAGGGCGTCGAGCCTGCCCGTGAGCGACAGCTCGACCATCGATCGCGGCAGGTGGCAGATGTAGCTCTGGAAGCTGGCGTCGCCCTTGACGATGTCGATCTGGTCGCCGCCGCCGAGCAGCGAGACCGGCAGCGCGCCCGCGGCGTGGACGATCTCGCGCGGCACGTAGACCGGGAGCAGGCCCACCGCCGGCCGGCCCGGGTGGGCGGCCTTCCACTCCCGCACCGACCCGAGCGAGAGGTCGGCGTAGAGCGCCTCGCAGCGCCGGACGATGGCCTCGGCCTCCATGGTCTAGACGGCCCCGCGGTCGGCGGCCCAGCGCGCCGGCCGCTTCTCGAGGAACGCGGCGATCCCCTCCCGGCCGTCGGCGCTCTCGGCCACCTCGTCGAGATAGAGCCGTTCGAGCTGCGCGAGGCGCGCCGCCGCCTCCCCGGCGAGCTCCCCGCGGGCTGCCCGCGTCGCCACGCGCAGCGAGGCCGGGGAGAGGGCGAAGAAGGATTCGCGCGCGAAGGCGGCCGCGCGCGAGGCCGGGTCCTCCTCCTCGCCGCAGAGGTCTTCCACGAGTCCCGCGCGAAGAGCCTCGGCCGCCGTCCACGACTTGCCCGAGAGCAGGAGCAGCTCCGCCGCCGCCTGGCCCACCCGCGGCGGCAGGAGCACGCTCGCGGCCGGCGCGAAGACCGCGAGCTTCACCTCCGGCTGGCCGAACTTCGCCCCCGGGTGTGCGAAGATCCGGCCCGCGCAGAGCGCGAGCTCCAGCCCCCCGCCGAGGCACTGCCCGCGCACCGCCGCGAGGACGGGCAGCGGCGTCGCGAGCACCGTCCCGAGCATGGCGTGGAAGCGGGCGAGCATCGCGCGGACCTCGGGCGGCCGGTGCTCCTCGACCGAGGCCCCGAAGGAGAAGTGCGGCCCGGCGGCCTGAAGCAGGACGGCGCGCGCCATCGGCTCGGCCGCCGCCTCCGCGAACGCCGCCCGCAGCTCCTCCGTGACGGCCGCGCCGATCACGTTGCCCTTGCCCGCGTCCAGGGTGACGCGGGCGAGCTTCCTGCCCTCCTCGAAGGCGAGCCGGACGCTCCTGCCGTCCGGGGGAGCAGGGCGATCCTCCGGCGGGCTCATCCGCCCTCCTTTGGGTTTGCCCTCCGGACGCCGGCGCCCGGCGCGATGGCCGCGAACATCTCCTCGTCCCAGCTCTTGCCCTCGGCGAGCCGGCGGCGAAGCGCCACGAAGTCGATCTCGCGCGAGCCGGCGCCGCTCTGGAAGGCCGTGAAGCCCGCCCGCGCCTCGGTCAGCATGTTCAGGGCGAGCCAGGCGCGGCTCCCCTCCTTGTTCTTGTCCCAGTGCTCGAGCTTCTTCTGCCGGATCGACTCGACCGTCTTGGTCGTGCACTCGGGGAAGGTCATCAGGATCTTCCCAGCCAGCCGGTCGACCGCGGCGTCGAGCGGGGCCAAGTCGATCTCCCCCTTCGCGAGCAGCGCCTTGCCCCGCGCGAGCGCCTCGCCCGAGAGCGGCTCGCCGTAGACGATGCGCCCCATCCCGTCCGTCCACCGGCTCGTCTCGACGAGCGGGTTCGGCACGAGCTTGCCGTCCACCCGGAGCGCCGGGACGATCTCGGTCACGAGCCCGAGCCGCATCGCCTTGTGCGCGCTCCAAGGCTCGCAGGTCACGCAGGACTCCATCGCCCGCTCGATCCCCACGAACAGGTGGAGGAAGTCGGTGGAGCCGCCGATCGGCGCGCTGCCATGGCGCGGCCCCGCCTGTCCGAACCGGGCGAGATCCTGGGCGACGGAGAAGTCGCAGGCCATCCCGATCTCCTGCCCGCCGCCGACCCGGAGCCCGTTGACCCGGCAGATGACCGGCTTGTCGCAGGTGAGCAGGGAGGTCACCAGATCGTTGAAGAGCCGCATGTACTGCCGGTACTCCTGCGGCCGGCCCGCGTAGACCTCGGCGTACTCGCGCGTGTTGCCGCCCGCGCAGAAGGCCCGCGTCCCCGCGCCGGTGAAGACGACGCAGACCGCCGCCCGGTCGTTGCTCGCCCGGCGGAAGGCGAGGATCAGCTCCTTGACCATCGCGGTCGTGTAGGCGTTCATCTCCTTCTCGTTCTGGAGGGTGATCCAGACGTTGTGGAGCCCCTCGGCAACCGATCCGTCCGGCCGGTGCACGGGCCTCTCCTCGTAACCGATCCGCGAGAAGGGGGCATCGGGGGAAACGAGGTCGTGCTGGTTCAGGGTCATGTCGGGCTCCTCTCGTCTAGAATCGGGACATTCGACGGCTTCTGGTCAGGCGGGGACGAGGACGACGCGCTCGGCGATCTCGCCGCGGTGCACCGCCTCGATGATCTTCGGGGCCTCGGCGAGCGACTCCCGGCGGACGAGGCCGCGCACGCGCACCGTGCCCGCGGTCACGAGGGCGAGCGCCTCAGGGTAGAGCGCGGGCGCGCAGCCCCAGTTGCCGTACGCGGTCGCGTCGTACGCCATGAGGTTCGAGAGGCGGAAGGTCCCGGGCGCCGCCGTGTAGCCGACGACCGAGATCGACCCGCCCGGGGTGAGCAGCGACCAGGCCAGCTCCTGCCCCGCGCGCGTGCCGCTCGTCTCCAGCACCCGCCAGCCGTCCGGGGCCGCGCCGGTCGCCCTGCACAGCTTCCGCAGCGCCGCCTTGATGTCCTTGGGATTCTCGGTCGCCGCGAGCGCCAGCGCCGCGCCGTATTCGACCGCGCGCGCGCGCCTCTCCTGCGTCACGTCGATCGCCGCGACCGCCGCCCCGGCCGCGCGGGCGATCTGGACCGCGTAGACGCCGACGCCGCCCGCGCCGACCACGATCGCGAGGTCGCCCGGCCCTACCTGCGCGCGCCGGACGGCTTGCAGCGGCGTCGTCACCGCGTCGGCGACGACCGCCAACTCCCAGAGCTCGAGTCCGCCGGCGCCCGGGGGTGGCTCTCCCGCGCCGATCTCCGAGAGCCAGCGGGCCGGGACCTCCACGTGCGAGGCGAAGCCGCCGTCCTCGTCGTTGCCCGGCATGAGCGAGGCGCGGCAGGCCGTCGGGCGCCCCGCCCGGCACCAGCGGCACCGCCCGCAGGGGGAGACCGCCGGGACGAGGACCCGCCGGCCGTTCCACTCGCCCGCGCCGTCACCGGCCGCGACGACCGTGCCCACGATCTCGTGGCCGAGCACGAGCGGGAACGGGTGCTGGGTCGGGACGCCGTCGTAGAGGTAGCCCAGATCGGTGTGGCAGATGCCGCAGCCCGCGACCGCGACGAGCACCCGCCCGGGGCCCGGCACACCCGCGCGCGCTTCGAAGCTCTCGAGCTTTCCCGGACCGACGGCGCGCCATCCGCGAATCGTGAGGTCCATAGTCCGGAGGGATATACGCCGGCTCCCCGAGGCCCGTAAAGCCCCGGGGCCGCGAGGGGCCACCCCGCTTGCCGGACGCTCGCCGCTGGCACCCATCCGGTAACCCCGTCTGATCCATCCTTCCCGGCCCTCCGATCGCAGCCCCGGCCCTCCGATCGCAGCCTCCGGGGCTCCGATCGCTGCTTCCGGCTCTCCGTCCGCAGCCTCCAAGGCTCCGTCCGCAGCTTCCAGGGCTCCGTCCGCAGCCTCCAAGGCTCCGATCGATGCCTCCAAGCCTTCCATCGATGCCTCGAAGCCTTCCATCGATGCCTCCAAGGTCCCCGGCAGCTCCTTCCGGCGACCCGATCGCTCCCTCCGGCTGCCCGATCGCTCCCCCCGGCGACCCGGTCGCTCCCTCCGGCGACCCGGCCGCTGCTCCCGGCTCTTCGGCGGGCTCGACGGAAGGCTTCGAGGCATCGACAGGAGCCTTCGAGGCATCGATGGAAGGCTTCGAGGCATCTTCCGGAGAGTCCGGGAGCACGATCGATCGACCCGGAAGCTGCGATCGGAGCCCTGGAAGCTGCGGACGGAGCCTTGGAAGCTGCGGACGGAGCCTTGGGAGCTGCGATCGAAGGCTTGGAGGCTGCGATGGAAGGCTCGGAGGCTGCGATGGAAGCCCGGAAGCTTTCGATCGGAGAGCCGGTTCCCGGCCCCGGGCCCTTTGGGCGCGGGGCAACGACACGCGGGGTGGGGGGCGAAACTTGGGTCAGCTCGACGGCGGCGATCTTGACAGTCTCGGTCGAATGCCGCAAGGTGCGCCCGCTTTTTGCAGGAGGCGCCCAAACCATGTCCCGTTCCTTCATCGCCGCCGCGTTCGCCGCCCTCGTCCTCGCGCCCGTCGCGCGCGCGGAATCGCGCTTCGGCTTCGTCGATCTGCAGCGGGCCATCGCCGAGATCCAGGAGGGGCGCGAGGCCAAGGCCCGCCTGAAGAAGGAGTTCGACGAGCGGCAATCCGAGCTGGACGCGAAGCAGGAGGAGGTCAAGCAGGCGCAGGCCGACCTCAAGGCCCACCAGGACGCGATGAGCGACGAGGCGAAGCGGAAGGCCGAGCAGGAGATGGACCAGAAGATGATCGAGGTGAGCCGTCTCTACCAGTCGCTCCAGAAGGAGCTGATGCGCAAGGAGCAGGAGACGATGAAGCCGATCCTGGCCAAGATGACCCGGGTCATCAAGACGATCGCCGAGAACGAGGGGCTGACGATGGTCTTCGAGCAGAGCCAGGGGCTGCTGTACGCCCAGCCCTCGCTCGATCTCACTAACGAGGTCATCCGCCGCTACAACGGCGCGGCGGCGAAGAAGGCCAAAGCGGCCGTCGATTCCTCGAACTGACGGCAAGGGCGGGAACATGGCGCGCGGCCCGTATCCCCGGCGTGACCCTCCCGCGCACGGGGACGCGGAGGGCGCCCGCGAGGACGCGGGAGGCGGGGCCGCCCGGGGGAACAGGGAGGTGGGGGCGGTTCCCCGGGCGCCCGTCGCGCCTCTCCTGTCTTCCTCGCAGCCCGAGATCCGAGGCGTGAGCGGAGCCCCGTCGTTCCCCCTGTCCGAGCTGGCGGCCGTCGGCGGCGCCTCGCTCGAAGGCGACGGGACGCGCCGCATCCGCGGCGTCGCCGGGCTCTCCGACGCCACCCCCGAGCAGCTCGCCTTCTTCCACAACCCGCGCTACCGCCGGGCGTTCGCCGCGACCCGGGCCGGGGCGGTCGTCGTCTCGCGGGAGGACGCGGCGAGGGAGGGGCGCCCCGCGACGAGCCTGCTCGTCGCCGAGAACCCACACCTCGCGTTCGGCAGGATCTCCGCGCTCTTCCACCCGGAGCCGGCCGCCCGCCCCGGCCGCCACCCCTCCGCCGTCATCGATCCTTCGGCGCGCGTCCACCCGACCGCGGAGATCGGGCCGCTCACCTTCGTCGGCGCGGGCGCGTCGGTCGGGGCGCGCGCGCGGCTCCTCCCCGGCGCGGTCGTCGGGAGCGGGGCGGTGGTGGGCGTGGACTGCGTGCTCCATCCCGGGGCGATCGTCCGCGAGCGCTGCATCCTCGGAGACCGGGTCGTGCTCCAGCCCGGCGCGATCGTGGGGAGCGACGGCTTCGGCTACGCTTTCGACCCCGCCGGCCCCTCGCACGTGAAGGTCCCGCAGGCCGGCATCGCCCGGATCGAGGACGATGTCGAGCTGGGGGCGAACGCCTGCGTGGACCGGGCGACGCTCGGCGAGACCGTCGTCGGCCGGGGGACGAAGATCGACAACCTCGTCCAGGTGGCCCACAACGTCCGCATCGGCCCGCTGGGGCTCCTCTGCGCGCAGGCCGGCGTCTCCGGGAGCACCGAGCTGGGCGAGGGCGTCGTGGTCGCCGGACAGGTCGGGATCACCGGGCACCTCAAGGTTGGGGACGGCGCCCGCCTCGCCGCCCAGGCCGGCGTGATGGCGGACGTAGCGCCAGGGGAGACGCGCGGCGGCTCGCCGTCGCTGCCCCATCGGGCGTGGCTGAAAGCCTCCGCGGCGACGGCGCAGCTACCCGAGATGATCAGGGAAAACCGGGAGCTGCGGCAGCGGGTCGCGGCGCTGGAGGAGAAGCTCGCCGGCAAGAAGTAGGCGGCGGGCAGCGGGCGGTCACTTCCTGAAGAGCGCCTCGAGGCGCGCCCGGGGATCCTCCTTCGGGCCGGCGGACCGGCGGCCCGGCCCCGCGGCGAGCTGGAAGAACTCGCAGAAGTTCGCCCTCTCCTTGTCCTGGACCCGCTCCGCCTGCGGCTCGCGGCACTGGTCGCTCGCCGAGGTGTCGTAGAAGCGGCACTGGACGCAGGCATGCAGCTCTGCGCCGCAGCCGTCGCAGACGTCGCGCCGGCCGACGGTGCCGTCCGCGGCGACCGGATGGCCGCAGGCCTGGCAATGGCGATCGCTCTCCACGGGCGGCCTACGGCGCCGGCGCGGCCGCGCGCGCTAGAGGCGCGGGCGCCCGCGCCCCGCGCGAAAGGGCCATCCGCTGAGCTTCGCTCGCCGACTTGCGCGCCGCGAGCGCCGCGCGGACGGCCTCTTCCGCGCGGGAGGACTGGAGGCGCAGCCAGAGCCCGTAGCCCCCGGCGGCCGCGGCCGAGAGCAGGACCGCGGCGAGGATCCACGACAGACCGCGCCATCGCCGCCGCCGGGGGGGCGGGGCGGCCTTCTCGCGGGCCCGCAGCGCCGCCTCCTCGATCCGCAGCCGCGCGGCGCCGTCCACGAGCCTCTCCTCCTCCCGCTGCCGCGAGGTCGAGAAGTCGTCGGCCCGGAGCGAGGCGTTGCCGACCCGCTCCCCGCCGCCGGGCGAGCGATGCACCTCGTCCTCCAGCAGATCGCCGAACAGCTCGTCTCGGGAGAGGGGATCGTCGGTCATGGCGCATCATAACCCGCGCCGCGGGGGATGTTCGAGGGGGGAGCAGGGACGGCTGGCCCGTCCTCGACACAGACAGCGGACCTCGCCCGCATCGCCCTGCTCATGGTTATCCCGTCTTATTCACGATCCGGCTGCTGCGGCGTCCGATCCCGCGCCTGCGAAGGGCGTGCTCGCTCCTTCCTCCTGCGGCGTGCTTCAGCACGCCTCGTCGGTCGTCGCTGCGCTTGCCCTTCTCGGCTGCGGTCTCGAACGC
>JAKAPL010000106.1 GCA_021807105.1 Myxococcales bacterium
CAGAGGCGCCCGGAGCCCGTGTAGGTCCGTTGGGAGTCATCCGCGATGAACGGCTGGCCGAGCGTGTACTCCTCCCACGCGGTCAGGTGGTTGAGGCGCCCCAGGGCGTCGTAGGTGTACTGGAAGTACGGGTAACCGCTTCCGGTCGGGTAGTGGCTCGTGACGCGCCCCGCGGCGTCGTACGCCCACGAATCGGAGCTGCCCCCGGAGAGGCTCGTGAGCCGGCTCGTCAGGCCCGCGGAGTCATAGGCGTAGTTCGTCGTGTAGCCCGGCTGCGTCCCGCTGTAGCTCTCCTGCGTACGGTTCCCGACCTCGTCGTAGGTCCAGTCGTAGACGTCGGGCGTGGTGGTCGAGCGGACGTTCGTCTGGTACTGCGTCAGCCGGTGGAGCGAGTCGTAGGCGAAGCTCCAGTTCCAATTGTTGCTCGCGTTCGGGAAATGCGCCACGCCCGTGAGGAGCCCTTCCCCGTTGCCGTCGTACCCGTACCTCTGATCCAGGACCGGCGTGCCGCCGTCGGGACCGGCCTTCAGCTCGGTCCAGTCGCCGCGCATGTCGCGGGTGAGGCTTCGGATGTCCCCGTTCCCGTAGGTCATGCTCTGAACGACCCCGTCGGGGAAGTAGCTGACGCCGCTCGCCACGGCGAGCTGCTGGCCGAACACGTAGGGAGACGGGATGTCGAGCTCCGACGGCAGCGGCTGCGGCGAGTACGCGGTGGCGCCCGTCGGGTAGTCGAAGGTCGCCGTCTCGCCGTCGGGGTACGTGATCGAGAGCGGCTCCGAGTTCGGGCCCCAAGCGTAGCCGATGTCCCAGGAAGTCGAGTAGCCGTCCGGACCCCACTCGTCGTTCTCATCGACGACCCGGCCGAGCGCGTCGTACGAGTAGTGGGTGAAGACGCGGTTGCCGTTCTGGTCGCGCGCTTGGATCGTCGTGAGCCGGCCCGCCGTGCAGGCGAAGCTCACGCTGCTCCCCGGCGCGATCGGGCCGGTCTCGTCGTACAGGTAGGCCCGGCTCATGTTCGGCCCCGCGTTGGAGCTCGCCGCGCTGCGGCGTCCCGCGAGGTCGTACTGGTAGGTCACCTGGTTCCCGTCCGCGTCCCGCGCCTCGATCTCCTGGTTCGCCGCGTCGTAATTGTACAACAACGTGCCCGTGTCGGGCGAGGAGATCGTGATCCGGTTGCCGAAGTCGTCGTAGAGGAAGGTCGCGACCCGCCCGCTGCCCCCGGAGCCGCCGTTCAGGTGGTCCTTCGGGTCCCGGCGGCTGATCACGTCGTCGTCGATGTCGTAGGCGAGCGTCGAGTAGTTCAGGGTCGGCAGCGTGATCGTGGTCACCCGGTCGAGCGCGTCTCGCGTGTAGCTGGTCGTCTGGGAGCCCGGCTCGGTGGTCGACGCGAGCGCGCCGTCCGCGTCGTAGGTCCGGGTGACCGCGCAGTAGTTGCCCGGGCACGTGTCGTTGTCGCCGGCCTGGAGCAGCTTGACCACCGAGAGCCGCCCGAAGGCGTCGTAGGCTCCCTGCCGGCAGAACATCTCCGAGCCGCCCGGCGAGCAGGTCGCGCCCTCGTCGGCGCCGAGGCCCGCGAAGCGCCGGTCCGCGATGACCCGGTTCCAGGGATCGAAGTCCTGGACCACCGACCAGACGGCCGTTGGCGGGTTCGTCGTGTTGTAGGCGGCTCGCCGCCAGAGGCGGCCCGCCGTGTCGAACTCGCGGACGATGGAGTTGCCGTCGGGCGTCTGATGGTCCACGAGGTCGCCGGCGAGATCGTACCGGTAGCCGTTCTGCGCGACGTAGGGGCCGGAGTCGGGCAGTTGTTCGTAAGCGAAGGTCACGCGGCCGAGAGCGTCGTAGCTCACCCCATGGGACATGCCGTTCGGGCCGGTCGCTTCCGAGACGCGCCCGTCGGGGTCGTAGGTCCCGTAGGTCCACGCGAGGTAGGTGTTCGGGCTGATCTCCTGCTCGATGTTTTGAAGACGGTTGGCCTCCGCGGCGGCCGAGGTCGACGGCCAGTAGGCGTAGAGCGTGTTGGTCGTCCCTCCCCCGTAGGCTGGCCGAATGACCTCCGTGACCCGGTTCTCGGCGTCGTAGTCAATCTGGGTCGTTTCGCTCGTGCTCGTGCCGAGGGTCCCGCTCATCGTGGTGTCGGTCTGGCCGTCCTCGATGATCTGGTGCAAGTAGTTCGTCGGGTTCTGGTTGTAAGGGGGCGCATAGGTCGAGTCGTAGTCGAAGACCACGTTATGCTGGTGGACGCCGTCCACGCTCGTCCGCGCGATCGAGAGGGGCCGGGAGAGGACCGGGTGCCAGGAATACGCCGTCGTCCGGGCGAGCGAGGTGCCATAGGCCTCGGTGACCGCGCCCGGGTTGCCGCGAGGGTCGTAGTTCGAGAAGACCGTCTCCGAGCCGACGCCGTCGGTCACCGAGGCCAGCGTCCGATTGGTTCCGTTCCAGGCGTACTTGGCGTCCGTCCACTCGCCCCCGCCGCCGATGCCGCCGGTCGCGCTGATCTCGCTGATCCGCTGGGCGCCCGAGACCGGGTTCGAGGTGATCGTCTTGGTGCCGCCGTTCAGCGCCGCGGAGGTCGTGGAGGGCGCGTCCGAACAGAGCGCGTACGACAGCGTGACCTCGCGCAGGAGCGTCTGGTCGATCTCGCCGCTCGCGGCGGCGGCCACCTCGCTGCCCGAGTATGAGAAGCTCGCCGCGTAGTCGAACGTCGCGCCGGAGAAGTTGCGCTGAATGCCGGTGAGTTGGTTCGCGTTTCCGCCGTTGCTGAAGGTCCACTGGCTGGCGCCGTCCTGGAGCGTGTAGGTCGCGTAGACGAAGAGCGTCTGCGCGCTGGCGCCGCTCGCATCCTTGACGGGGTACGTGACGGATGCGAGGTTGCCGGAGGCGTCGTAGGCGTAGCTCCAGACGGCGCCCGCGGGGTCGGTGATGCTCGCGATGCGGCCGCTCGACCATGAGAACGTCAGGGAGAGGTTGCCGGACGTCACCGACGCGATCGCCGTGCCGGAGCTGTACGAGACCGTCATCGCGGTGTCGTCGGCGGGGGTGATGCCGAGCAGCCGGCCCGAGCTGGCGATCGCGTCGAACGTGTAGGTGGTGCCGTACTTGTCCGTGTACGTGAATCCCGTCGTGGCTGACCCGGTCAGGGTTCCAAACTCGTAAGGCGGCGCCGCCCACGGCGGCCCACCATCCCCCGAGAAGTAGATCGACCGGCCCGCCGCGGTCACGATTCGGACCGTGTTCGAATCCGGCATCGACGCCTGCCACGAGAAGCTGTGCGTCCAGCCGTAGCCGAGGCCGACGTCGCCGTTGCCGAGCCCGGCGCCCGCGGTGACGCCCTGGCTGTTGTAGGAGCGGCGGAAGACGAGCGCCGGCCCGAGCGCCGGCTGGGCGGTGATGTCGGTGTACGAGAGGAAGAGGTTCCCGGTGCCGGCGTTGATGTCGTAGCCGAGGGTCGCGTCCTCGCCGTTGTCGGCCGCGGGCCCCAGTTGCTGGTCGCAGCCGCCGTCCGCGGTTGGGCATGCCAGCGTCGTGCAGCCGAGCGCAAGGGACTGGACAGTCGTGGCGACCGTCGAACCGGGCGCGGCGAGCAGGAAACCGAGAAGCAGCGGCGTCATCGCGGACCTCCGGGGTCGGGAAGGGCGCAAGGATCGTTCGAAATGAGGGCATCGGGAATTCGGGAGATCGCCGTAGGGCAACCACCGGGGGGCCGCTCGTCCGGCGCACGGAACGATCATCGCACGCCCGCGCGATGGTACAGGCTCGTCCCCTGGGCCAAGGCATTGGCCTCGCCAGCCACATGAAGAGGAAGGGCGGCCACGTGGTTCACCTGGCGGGCCACGCGCTGGCCCACGAGGCCATCGACGCGGCCGGGCGGCCGAGGCCTTTCTCCGGTCACGATCGGGGGTGTGAGGGCAGCGCAAGACGAGTCCCACTCTCCCTAATCCCGTCTTATTCACGGTCCGGCTGCTGCGGCGTCCGATCCCGCGCCTCCCAAAGGGGGGGCTTGCCACCCCTACCACGACATGGGGGGGTGTGCTCGCTCCGTACCTCCTGCGGGGGCTTGCCACCCTCCAAACGACTTGGGGGGAGGTGCTTTACGCACGCCTCGTCGGTCGTCGCTCTCGCTTGCCCTTCTCGGCTGCGGTCTCGAACGCCTCGCTACGCCGTACCGTGAATAAGACGGGCTAATCAAGGATCACCGGCGCGAGGTCGCCCCGCCCTCGGCCGCGCCGCCCGCGGCGCAGCGTGTTCCTCCACCGGCGGCCCAAGGCCCTGCTATCGTAGGGCGGGCGTACGGCCCGTGACGACCGCGGCGCGCTGCTCTCGCGATCGGAGGGCCGTGTACGCGATCGATCCCAGCAGGGCCGCGAGCAGCATCCCCTGCACGCCGAGCCCCTCGCCGGTCGCGAAGACTCCGAAGGCCGGGAGCTGCGGCAGGTCCAGCGGGTGGATGCCCACGATCCCGGACTCCTGTAGTGCCCGGACGCCCTCCCCGACCATGGCGAACGCGAGGCCGCACAGGAGAACCCCGCTCCCCAGGAGGAGCGGCCGGGGCTGGAGCCTCCGCCCCAGCTTCTGGAAGAAGACGACGACGAGCACGAGCGCGACGAGGCCGGCGAGCGCGCCCATGGCGATCGCCCTCCCCTCGCCCGCGGCCTCGATCAGGAGGCCCCGGTAGAAGGCGACGACCTCGAAGGCCTCGCGGTAGATGCCCAGGAACGCGACCACCCCGAGGCCGACCGCGGAGGCCCCGGCCGCCCGGCGGGAGAGGAACCCGACCCAGCGCTTCGCCGACGCCTGCGCGAGCAGCCAATGGCTGCCGGCGAGCAGGAGGGCCGCGGTCGAGAGCTCGATGATCCCTTCCATCTCCTCGCGCCGGGCGCCCCCGCGGGCGATCACCGCGCCCGAGAGCCACCAGGTCGCGAGGCCGGCGGCGAGCGCGATCGCCCAGCCCGCGTGGACGCAGCCGCGCGCGCCCGCCTGCCCCGACCGGCCGGCGATCGCGAGCAGCGCCGCCAGGAGCAGCGACGCTTCGAGCCCCTCGCGCAGCGCGATGACCAGGGCGGCGACGAACGACACGCCCGCCCCGCCGCGGCCCGGTTGTGAATCGGCCTCGTCGAGGAGCGCCTCGATCCGCGCCGCGTCCTGCGCGACCGCCGCGGCCGGACGCCCGCGCTCCGCGTCGGCCCGCAACGCGGCGAAGGCGTCCTCGATCTCGACGACGAGGGGCGTGTCGCGGACGCGCAGCGCCGCCTCGTGCGGCTCGAACTCGTCGAGGTAGGCGGAGACCGCGAGCGCGCGGGCCTGCGCGACGGCTCCCGTTCCGTATCGACGCGCCGTCTCGACGACGAGCCGCCGGCAGGCGGCGAGCGAGCCCGTGGGGGGCGGCGGCGTCCGCCGCCACGCGCCGAGCGTCTCCTCCGCAGCGCGGCGGTCGAGGCCGGCCGCGGCCAGCTCGGCGCGCAGGGAGCCGTCGGTCGTCGACGCGAGGCGGGCGAGGCCAGGCGAGGGGAGCCGCGCCTCTCCAGCGTCCGGGTGAGCGAGCGCCAGATAGTAGAAGGCGATGTCCCAGCGCTGCGCCTCGTCCCAGGTCTCCCGGTACGACGGCATCGCCGTGCCGGGAACGCCGTACGAGGTCGAGTTGAACACCCGCAGCGGCGACATCGTGTCGGAGAAGGCACGGGCCCGCGCGTCCGGGACCCTGGTGGACAGCCGCGCCGCGGTCTCGTTCCTCCCCGAGCCGTCCTCCGAGTGGCAGGCGACGCAGCCGACCCGGTAGAGCGCCTGGCCGCGCGCGAGGGACGGCGCCTCGGCGGGCGCCCGCGGCATCAGGTAGCGGCCGCGCAGCCCGTCGAGCGCCCGGCCGGTCTCGGCGACGACGCGCGACGGCGGCGCGGCGGTCCGGGCGTCCGCGAGCGCCGCCGAGAGCGGCGGCTCGATGGCCCTCCGGTCCGCCTCGGGCAGCCCGCCCGCGACCTCGAGGGCCTCGGCGAGGAAGCCCTGCTGCTCGCGCCACTCGGCGGGGTCGCGCACTCCCCCCTCGCCGACCGCGGTTCCGTAGTCGACCATCACGTAGTCGAGGATCGCCGCGATCTGGGCCACCTTCGCCGTGGCCTCGGAGCGCTCCGCGACCGCCGGGAGGGCCGCGAGCAGGACCGCCGCGCAAGCGGCGTTGCGAATCGTTCTCATTCTACGTCGTCGAATATATTCGGTCCGGCAACCGTGTCAACCGCCCCGCGCGCTTGATCTCCCCTCGCCACCCCCTATCCTGCCGCCACCGTGCGCGCCCGCGCCCTCCTCTCTTGCTGTCTCCTCGCCGCCTGCGCCCGGCGGCCCGTCCGGATTGCCGCCGCGGTGAGCCTCGAGCCCTGGCTCGCGCCGGAGCTGGCGTCGTTCTCCGCCGGCCATCGCGGGACGGAGGTCGAGGCGAGCTACGGCGGCTCCGGGGCGCTCGAGCGACAGGTCGAGGCCGGGGCGCCCATCGACGTCTTTCTCTCGGCCGATCCGGAGTGGGTCGACCGCCTGGGCGCGCACGTTCGGCTCGCCGCTCGCGCCCCGCTCGCGGGCAACCGCCTCGTCCTCGCCCTCTCCCGCGAGGCCGCCGCCCGCGTCCGGCGCCCCGAGGATCTCGCGGCCGCCGGCCTCCACCGCGTCGCCCTCGGGCGCCCTGCCTCCGTCCCGGCCGGTCGTTACGCCGAGAAGACCCTGCGCGCCATGGGCCTCTGGGATCCATTGCTGCCGGCGCTCGTCTACGCCGACCATGTCGCCGAGGTGCGCGCCTGGCTCCTGCGCGGCGACGTCGAGGCCGGGTTCGTCTACGCGAACGAAGCCGCCGGGTTCGCGGTTCTTCCCCTTCCCCGAGCCCCGCCCGTCGTGCTGATCGCGGCCCTCGTCTCCGACACGCCCCGCTCGCGGGAAGTCTTCCAGTACCTGACCTCCCGCGAGCGGGCCTCCTCGCTCGCCGCGGCGGGCTTCCTACCTCCAGAGTAGACGTCTCCGACTCGGGTTTCGCCCTTCTAACCGTTCACGGGTCGGATCCGCGTTTCCCGCGGCAAATGCTCATGAGGAAGCCATGAAACCAGGAAAGAGCAGCCGATCCATGCCTCCTGGCTCCTAAGTCTCCTCGATGAGCATTGCCTCTCCGAGCGGTGAACGGTCACGATCGAAGCTGTCGCGCTCCGTCGCCCGCGAGGAGAGCGCTTCGACCGCGTCGAGGAGCTCCGTCACCCGCGCTGGCGGCCTTCGACGGCGCGGCGGCCGCGGGTCGACGGGAAGTGGGGAGCTTCGGTGGGCCGCTGGGCGAGGGGCGCGCGGGCGGTCCGGACGGGCGCGGCGCGCTTCGCCTCCCGCGCGGGCGAGCCGCCGCGCGC
>JAKAPL010000041.1 GCA_021807105.1 Myxococcales bacterium
CTTCGGAGGCCGCGCGCTGGACTTCTTCGCCCGGCAGGCCCCGCACGGCTATCCCGAGCCCGAGAGCCTCGTCTGGGCGATCCGCAACGGCTTCGACGTCCGGGAGGTGGCGGTGACCATGCGCCCGCGGCAGGGCGGCCGCAGCTCGCTGACGGCGTCACGATCCGCCTACTACATGGTCAAGGTCGCCCTCGCCCTGCTCCTCGATCGGCTGCGCGGGTAGGCGAACGTACCCTTGCCAGCGCCGCGGGGCGCCATTAGTTTTCTGTCATGGACGAGAATGCCAAGCGGAGTGCGTTGCGGCTGTTCGGGTACGGGGTCTACGTGCTGGGAGCCAAGGATGGCGGAGAGATCGACGCGGCGACGGTGAACTGGGCAATGCAGACGTCGTTCCGCCCGCCCCTCGTGGTCGCGGGCGTGAAGAAGGACGGCCGTCCCTTCGCCCTGCTCCATCGGAGCCGCCACTTCACGCTGAGCTTCCTGGAGAGTGGCCAGCGGGACCTCGCCTTCGCCTTCTTCAAGCCGACCCGCGTAGACGGGAGCCGGCTCAACGGTTTCCCATTCGAGGAGGCGCCGGAGAGCGGCGCCCCCGTCCTCTCCGACGCGCTCGGATGGATCGAGGCCAAGGTGCGCCACATCGACGACAGCGGCGATCACGCGGTCGTGATCGGCGAGGTGACCGACGCGGCCGTACGGCGCACGGGAAAGCCGCTCTCGCTCGCCGAGCTCGGTCTCACGTACGGGGGCTAGCTAGAATCCCCCTCCTCCGCCCCCGCACAGGCAGGCGCAGTCCCAGCCACCCATCGCGCCGAGGGGGCTTCCACCCCCGCCGCCTCCGGTCACGCACGCCGCGACGGTCATGCAACCGTCCGGGCAGGGCGAGCAGGGATCCTCGCCACAGGCCCCGCCGTCGTTCGGGCAAAAGCAGCTCGTCGTCCACATCGCGGCCGCGCACTGGACCGTCCCGAGGCATCCGCCCGCGCAGGCGAACGAAGGCGGCGCACCGTTGCAGCCCGCGTTCTCCCCACCGCCCGGGCCGCCCAGGCCGCCCATTCCTCCCAACCCACCCACTCCGCCGTTCCCCACCCCACCGCCCCCCATCCCGCTCGATCCGCCCATGCCCCCGCCGGGCTGCCTCTCGCCCCCATCCGGGCAATCCGCTGAGCATCCCCACGTCGTCCCAGAGCACGCCGGCCCGATCTTGCAGCCGGGCGGTGGCAACAGGCAGCTTGGCGGCGCGCCGGTGCACTCCCCGCTTCCCCTGGGGCCACCGCCGGGGCCACCGCCGGGGCCGACTCCGCCGCCGTCGGACAGGACCTCTTCGACCGGGACGAAGGCGAAGGACCGCCCGCAGCCAGCGGCGAGGGCGACCGTCGCGAACGCCATCATGCCGACGATTCCCCTCATCGCGTCACCGCCTTCTCCCGGTTCACGGGTAACAGAGCCCGAGGGCCGGGTTCGTTGGATCGGGCACCAGACAACGTTCTCCGCCGTCGCAGTCGGACGATCCGCCGTCCGTGGCCGGCTGGCAGATCCGCCAACAGACGGCACCGCCGCCCATCGCCGCGGGTGCGCAGAGGGAGCCCTCGGCGCAGAGCCGCGAGGGCTCCCTCCGGGTCGCGTTGGGATCGCACCCGCCGGTCGCCGTTCCGCTCTCCTCACAGACGCCCCAGGGGATCCCGCCGTCGGACGACGCAGGGATGCACGTCCCGCTGCCGACGGCGTCCGCCGTGCAGGGACCGTACAGGGTTCCGTTCGGGGGGCCACCGATGGCGACGCCGCAGAGGTCCACGGTGCAGGTCGTCCCGGTGCAGCTCGTGTAGGGAGTCGGGCAGTCGCTCGTGACCGAGCAGGGATGCTCGCAGACGTTCCCGCCGACCAACGCGTCGGGGACGCAGAGCAGAGGGCAGGCGCAATCGGCGTCCGATGTGCAGGGCTGGATCTCGTTCGGAGCACCCCGGAAGCAACCGCCGCTTCCGCCCGACGAGCTGGTCGAGCCTGAACCGTCGCAGGCGCAGGAGCACGACCAGACGCCATCCGTGCAGCTCGAACCGTCCGCGCAACGCGCGGGGCATCTCGGGCACGGGTTCGGTTCACAAGTCCCCCCGTCGGCACCACAGAGGCAGGCGCACACCCAGGAGCCGGAGGAACACGTCGCACCCCCGGTGCAGTTGTCGGGGCAGTAGCAAGGAGGCGCTCGGCCGCCGCAGCCCGAGCCACCGGTCGTCCCCGATGTCCCGCTCGTCCCCGAGCTCTCGCCGCCGCAGTCGACCTGGCAAGTCCAGCCGCCGTCCCCGCAGACAATCGAGAACGCGCAGCCCAGGGGAGCATTACAACTGATGGGCGGCGGGCCGATGCACGCCCCTCCGCTGCTGCTCCCGCTGCCACCCCCGCTTCCACCGCTCGCGCCGGTGGAGCCGCTCTCCCCGGAAGCCGTACCGGACGACGCAACGCCCTTCCCGCCGTCGGTGCCCAGGTTCTCGGGCACGGCGGAGAAGCTACAGGCAGTGGCAAAGGCCGCCGAGAGCAGCGCCCCCAGGCCGGCATTCGTCTTCATCGCGTCATCCTCGGTTCATGGCGTGTAACAGGCGCCCGTCAGGGGGTCGTCCACTTCGATCGCGCAGAGCTCGCCCCCGGTGCAGCGGCCCCCCCCGGTCGCCCCGAGCTGCGGATCGCAGACGTCGCCGCAGATGCCTCCCAGGCCGATCGCGCCGCCCACGCAGGTCTGGCCCGGGCCGCAGACCTGAATCAGATCCAGCCGATTCGCGTCCGAGTTGCAGGTGGAGGTCGCGGTGCCGCCCTGGGCGCAGACCCCCAGCGTGCCGCCGTCGGCGAGGAGGAGTGGGGTGCAGGTCCCGTCGTCCGTCCCGACGACGTTGCAGGTCGAGTTGAAGGACCCATTTCCGGTCCCGGGGCCGCAGCCGTTCAAGTGGCAGACGCCGCCCCCGCAGAGGGTCAGGAGATCCGGACAGTCGGAGATCGTCCGGCATGGGTACTCGCAGACCCGGCCGCCAGCCAGCGCGTCGAGGTTGCAGACGAGCGGGCAGCCGCAATCGGTGATGCTCGCGCACGCCTGCAACTCGACCGGCGGGGTCGAGAGATCGCAGCCGATCGCGCCGCTGGTGCTCCCGCCGCTCGAGCCGCTCGTCGATCCCGAGCTGCTCGACCCGGTCGACCCCGACGTGCTTGCGCCGGAACTGGAGCTGGAGCCGCCGCCCGGCGCGCAGACCCCCAGCTCGGGGTCGGCGGGAATGGGCATGGCGCAGTGTCGTCCCGCGCCACAGGTCGGGGCGCCGGATGGGTTGCAGAGCGTCGCGCACCGGCCGGCCGCTCCTTGCGGCAGGCAGACCATTCCGGTGCTGCACGCCGACGAGATGTCGGCCCGCGTCGCCGACGGATCACACGTGGTTCCCGTCCCGCCCCCTTGGAAGCAGAGGCCCGTGGTCACCCCGCCGATCACGAGCGGGACGCAGGACCCGGCGCCGGGGGGCAGCCCGTCCACGTCGCAGGTCGCATCCAGCGCGCCGTTGCCCGTCCCGCAGTCGTCGAGTGCGCAGCCGCCCGAATGGCAGAAGGTATCGAGGTCCGGACAATCGCCGAGCGTCTGGCATGGCTGCTCGCACTCGCTGCCGCCGCCGGGCAGCGCGAAGCAGCCGAGCGGGCAGGCGCAGTCGGCCCCATTCGAGCACGGCGCGAACTGGCCGCCGCCGCCCGGTCCGCACCCGCTGCTGCTCCCGCTGGTCGAACCGCCGCTGGCGCCCCCCGTCGTGCTGCCGCCGGTCGATCCGCTCGTACTGCCCCCCGTCGACCCGCTCGTGCTGCCGTTGCTGCTTCCTCCCGTCGTTCCGCTCGCGCCGCTCGTGCTCCCCCCACTCGAGCATCCCGCCCCTTCGTACAGGCAGCTCCCCGCCGCGCAGCCAAGGAACGTCTGGCCGCAAGGAGCCGGGCAGCAGTCCGCGCCGGTCGTGCAGGTCGTGAAGCCGCACCCGCTGCTTCCCGAGCTGCTGCTCGAACCGCCGCAATCGGGAGGCTCCTCCTGTCTGCACCGGCCGCTCTTCCCGTCGCACCACCAGCCGCCCCAGCACCAGGAGCCGTCGCCGCACTTCACGCCGCCGCCGTCGGGGCCGGGCACCGAATCCGGGGAGGACTGGACGCAGGCGCCGCCGCTCGAGCTGCCGGTCGAACCGCTCGTGCTGCTCCCGGTCGTCGAACCCGAAGAACTGGACGACCCCGAGATCCCCGACGTGCTCCCGCTGCTCCCGCTCGCGCCCGTCGTCCCGCCGCTGCTGCTCGTCGCGAGGCACCCCCCGCCCGGGGTCCTGCTGGGGATCTCCCCTGCCGGACAAGGCGGCAGGCAGCAGACGGTCTCCGCTCGCTCAGCCAAGCAGGACTCGTCCTGCGCCGGGGTGGCAGCGGGCCCGACGCAGGCAGGACCGTGGAGGCATTGGCCGCCGGCCGCCTCGCAGCCACCGCAGCCGGCGCAGCTCCCGCTCGTCGACGATCCGGCCGGCCCCCCGTTCTCGTCGATCGCGTAGACCCACGATCGGCCGCAGCCGGCCACGCCGATGGCGCCCGCGAGGGCCAAGAGGGAGAGCCGGTTCCTCTGCACGCGCCTTCCCATCCCTCATTGCCCCGTGCCGACGCAGATCCCCAGATCCGGTTCGTTGACGATGAACGAGCAGTACTGGTTCGGCGGGCAGGCGGTGGTCTGATAAGGATCGCAGATCTGGTTGCAGGTACCGCCAAAGTTGACGGCGCCGCCGAAGCACATCGACCCGGCGAGGCAGACGCGCGAGAGGTCCGATCGCGTGCCGGCGGGATCGCAGTTCCCGGTGGCCGTGCCGCCCTGATAGCAGTAGCCGAGCGAGGTGCCGCCGTCCAAGGTCAAGGGCATGCAGGTCCCGTCGCCGACCCCGTAGACGTTGCAGGTCGAGTCGAACGAGCCGTTCGCCGTCGGGGGGCCGCAGCGGTTGATCGCGCAGGCCCCCGCGCTCGTGCAGATCGTCGAGAGATCGGGGCAATCGCCGGTCGTCCGGCATGGGTACTCGCAGACCCGGCCGCCGGCCCAGCCGTCTTCCACGCACAAGAGCGCGCAGCCGCAGTCCACCTCCGTCTGGCACGGCGAGAACTCGCTCGGCGGCACGCCGCTGATGCAGCCGCTGCTCCCTCCCGAGCTGCTGCTCGTGGTCCCCCCCGTCGAGCCTCCCGACGTGGAGCCGCCGGAGGTCGATCCGCCGGAGCTGCTCGTCGACCCGCTCGTCCCGCCGCTGCTGCTGCTGCTGCTGCTTCCGCTGCCGCCGGGCTCGCAGGTGCCAAGCCATGGGTTGCCCGGCAGCGGGACCGCGCAGCGATCGCCGTGCCCGCACGTGTCGGCGAAGGCCGACGGATCGCACAAGGTCGCGCAGACTCCGCCGGCGATCCCGGGCAGGCAGACCATCCCCGCCTCGCAGGCCGAGGAGCGGTCCGCGCGGGTCGCCTGGGCGTCGCAGAACGTCGTCGTCCCGCCGCCCTGGAAGCAGAGCCAGGAGACGCCGCCGCCCGCCTGCACGACGGGTACGCAGGAGCCATCGCCCTGGCCGACGACGTTGCAGCTGCCGTCGGCGGTCCCGCCGAAACCCGCCCCACAATCATTCAGGGCGCAGCCGCCCTCGAGGCAGACGGTGTCGAGCGACCCGCAGTCAGCGAGCAGCCGGCACGGCTCCTCGCAGACGCGGGCGCCCGTGCGGCTGGTCCGGCACGCGAGCGGGCAGGCGCAGTCCGCGTCGCTGCCGCAGGGCGCAAAGGCCCCGGCGCCGCCGGAGCAGCCGCTCGTGCCGCCGCTCGTCGAACCTCCGGTCGAGCCGCTCGTCGAGCCTCCGCTGCTCCCCGAGGTCGAGCCGCTCGTCGTAGACCCGCCGGAGGTCGCTCCGCTCGTCGATCCCCCGCTGCTGCTGCAGGACCGACTCTCGTAGCGGCACTCATCGCCCTGGCAGCCCATGAAGCCCTCCTCGCCACACGGGCCCTGGACGAACGGCGCGCAGCAGAACCGTGACCGCCCGCAGAGCGCGGTCGCGCAGCCGCTGGTACTCCCCCCGGAGGTGCTCCCCGTCGTCGTCCCGCCCGTGCTGCCGCCGGAGGACGACGACGAGGCTCCCGTGGTCCCGCTCGTCGACGCGCCGGAGGTCGAGGACCCCGTGCTCGCCTGTCCCGTGGACCCGCTCGAACCGCCTCCGGTCGCGCCGCTCGTCGACGACGCGCCGCTGCTCCCCGAACCGCCCTCTTCGAGCGGATAGCCCCAGGACCGCCCGCAGCCGATCAGTCCGGCCACGGCCAGCGGGATCCACCACCTGGCGCCTCGGAGCTCCATTCGTCCGGACAGTGTACGAGGTGGCGGACGTTTGTCTACTGGGCCGCCGGAAGTCCCAACGCTCGCGTCGACGGGGTCGGCCGTGCTCGACCCCGAGTCGCCCCGGGCGCTAGCCTCCTCCTCCGCCGCTCGTGTACTGGAGGTCGGAGGGGCAGGCCGGAGAGATCGCGAAGCTCCCGGTCGCGGTGACGCGCATCCCCTTGTACCCATCGAGCGCTCCGGCCGTCGGGGCGAGTTGCGCCGCAGTCGCGGTGAACGGGGTCGGCAGCGCGGACTGGCCGAGCACCGTCAGGGTCGAGCCGTCCTGGTAGCCGAACTCGTTGATGCCGTTGTAGGGCGACCATTTCACGCCCGTGACGAGGACCACGTCGCCGCGGGCCGGCGCGCTGGCCGGGAGGTTCGTGACGCGCGAGCCGACATAGATGTCGACGCCGCTGCCCGCGACCGGGGTGCCGGCGGCCGGATCCTGGAGGTAGAAGTTGCTGCCGTTCTTCCCACCCCAGCCGGACGAGACGAACGTCACGACGCCGTAGACGTCGGCCGTGTAACCGCCGTCCGGCGCGGCCTTCGCGGCGGTCACCGCGGCGGCCACGGTCATCCCGGCATCCGGGGCGGTGAACGTGCCGGACGCCGGTCCGCCTTGCCCGCCGACGTCGTCGCAGCCGCCGGGGTAGAGACCGTTGAGCGTGGTCCCCTTCGCCGCGTATGCGTAGCTGTCCCAGATCCCGCCGACCGTGGTCAGGGTGCCCGAGGTCGCGAAGCCCGCGTCGGTCAGGAGCGTCGCGCACGAGGCGGCGATGCCCTGGGCCAGGGGGTAGAGGATCAGGTCGATGTCCTCCGAACCGCTGGCCACCTGGATCCCGTCGCAGTAGGTGACCGAGCCGCCGTCGCCGCCTCCACCCGCGTCCCCGCTCCCCGCGTCGGTCGATGCAAAGCCGCCCCCGTCGCCGCCGCCGGACGTCCCACCGCCCGGGGGACCGGCCGCGCCGCCGCCGTCCTTCCCTCCGCCAGCCCCCGCGTCGGAAGCCGTGGATCCACCGGAGCACGCCGCGAAGAAGAGCGCGGCGGCAAGAAGGATTCCCACCCTCGGCATCGTCGATCGGATCATCTCGTCGCTCGTCTCGCGAGGCAGCCCATTCCGCCCCGAGTGGCCCCGATCTACCCGGCCTCGCGAGCGCCGGTCAAGCGCCCTGCCGTTCTAGCCGCTTGACGAGCCCACCGCCGCCCGGGTTAATGGTCCGGGAGGCTCCCCATGGCCGACGCGACCAGACCCTTCAGCGAGCAGAGCGGCTTCTTCAACGCCTTCGATCACCTCCGTCTCTACTGGCGCGCGTGCCTCCCCGAGAGGCCGCGGGCCGCGATCGCGCTCGTCCACGGCTACGCGGACCACAGCGGCCGCTATCTTCCCGTGCTCCGTCACTTCGCCGGCCTGGGTTACGCGGTCCACGCCTTCGACTACCGCGGCCACGGCCAGTCGGACGGCCGGCGCGGCCATTGCGACCACTTCTCCGACTACCTCTCCGATCTCGACGTCTTCCTCCGCCGCGTGCGCGAGCAGTCAAAGACGCTGCCCCTCTTCCTCCTCGCCCACAGCCACGGGGCGCTCGTCGCCGCCCGCTACGCGCTCGATCACCCCGAGGTCGAGCAGCTCGCCGGCGCGATCCTCACCGGCGCTTACCTCCGGCTCGCCTTCCCGCCGCCGAAGCTGAAGGTCCTGCTCGCCAAGGTGGTCGGGCGGGTCGTCCCGTTCCTGCCGGTCGGCCTCCCGCTCGACAGCCCGATGCTCACCCACGACGAGGCGGTCCAGAAGGCGACCGACCAGGACCCGCTCTACAACCGGACGACGACGCCACGCTGGTTCCAGGAGAGCAATCGGGCGCAGGCGGAGGTCCTCGCGCGCGCGGCCGAGTTTTGCTGGCCGTTGCTCGTCCTGCACGGCGGCGCGGACCCGATCGCCGCGCTCGGGGCGGCGCAGGAGTTTGAGGCGCGGGCCGGCAGCACGGACAAGTCGATCGTCGTCTACGACGGCTTCCTCCAC
The DNA here is from genome assembly GCA_021807105.1 of Myxococcales bacterium. GTDB lineage: Bacteria > Myxococcota > Myxococcia > Myxococcales > JAKAPL01 > JAKAPL01. The sequence continues at coordinate 8,385 of JAKAPL010000041.1, forward strand.
GAGGTCCTCGACGAGGTCGGCTGCGAGCGGGTGTGGAAGGAGATCGCGGACTGGATGGAGAAGCGGGGTTGAAAAGCGCCGGCGCGAGGTCGCGGGCCGCCCGCCCCCGCGCTCCCGTGCCCGTGACGACTCGCGGATTCGGGGCAGCCCCCCCTTAAGGCCCCCTGAACGTGCTCGACCCGTCCGCCCTCGCCGAGGTCGGTTTCCCGGCGCTCTGTGGCGCGCTCGCCGCGCGGGCCCGCACGCCGATGGGCAAGGCGCGCTGCCTCGCCCTGCCGCTCCTCGCAGGACGCGCGGAGGTCGACCGCCACCTCGCGCAGGTCGAGGAGGCCCGCGCCCGCCTGCGGGCGGCCGACGCTCCCCCGCTCGCCGATCTGGGGGACGTCGGCGCGCAGCTCGCCCGCGCCGAACGGAGCGGCCTGCTCGAAGGGCCGGAGCTCTCGGAGGTCGCCGGCTTCGCCCGCGCCTGCTCGCGGCTGCGCGGCTGGCTCGACGACCGCGCGCCGCAGATGCCCCTCGGCGCGCCGGAGGCCGAGGCTCTCGCCGATCTGCCCGCCCTCGCGGCGCAGATCGACATGGCCATCGAGCCCGGCGGCCGCATCGCCGATCGCGCGAGCCCGCCGCTCGCGCAAGCCCGGGATCGCGTCCGCCTCCTGCGCCGCCAGCTCGAGGAGCGACTCCAGGCGCTGCTCGACGACGAGCGGATCCGGCCTGCCCTGCGGGAGGGGTACCTCACGGTCCGCGGCGACCGCTACTGCCTCCCCGTCAAGGCGCAAGCCCGCGGCGAGCTGCCGGGCATCGTCCACAACGCCTCGCAGTCCGGACAGACGCTCTTCGTCGAACCGCAATCCGTGGTCGGGCTGGGGAACGAGCTGGCCATCGCCCGCTCGATGGTCGTCGAGGAGGAGCAGCGGATCCTGCTGGCCCTCACCGCCGAGGTCGCGCGGGGGGCGCGCGAGCTGCGCCAGTCGATCGCCGCCGCGGCGCGGATCGACGAGCTCTTCGCGGGCGCGGCGCTCTCCGAGTCGATCGAGGCACACCGGCCGGAGATCGTCGAGGCTCGCGCCCCCTTCGCGTTCGAGGCGCTGCGCCACCCGTTGCTCGTGCTCGACCGGCCGGCGGGCGAGGTCGTCGCCTCCGACGTGCTGCTGCCCGGGAAGGCGCGCGGGCTCGTCGTCTCCGGGCCGAACGCGGGGGGCAAGACCGTGACGCTCACGGCGATCGGCCTCTGCGCGGCGATGGCCCGCGCGGGCCTGCCCGTCCCGGCGGGGCCGCTCTCGCGCGTCCCGCTCTTCTCCCAGCTCTTCGCGGCCATGGGCGACGCGCAAGACCTCGCGCGCGGCCTCTCCACCTTCGGAGCCCACGTCACGGCGCTCGCGGCCATCGTCGGGCAGGCCGGGCCCGGGTCGCTCGTGCTCATCGACGAGATCGCTGCGGACACCGATCCCCACGAGGGGGCGGCCCTCGCCATCGCGATCCTGGAGGCCCTCGTCCAGCGTGGCGCGACCGTCGTGGCGACGACCCACCTCGACCCGCTCAAGGCCCTCGGCCTCGCCGATCCGCGCTTCGCGAACGCGGCGGTCGGCTTCGACCCGGTCGCGCTCGCGCCGACCTTCCAGGTCACCCTGGGGGCGCCCGGTCGCTCGTCGGCGATCGAGGTCGCGCGCCGCTGCGGCCTCCCCCCGACGATCCTCGCGCGGGCGCGGGCCGTCCTCTCCGAGGAGGCCGGGCCGCTTCCGGCCGCGCTCGCGGCCCTGGATGAGGAGCGCAGGCGCCTCTCCGGCGCGCGGGCCGAGGTCGAGGCGGAGGCGGGGCGGCAGGCGGACCGCGCGCGCGCGCTCGCCGCCCGCGAGGAGGCGGTGGCCGAGCGGGAAGCCGAGGCCGAGAGGGGGGCGCGCAAGGCCCTGCTCGCGGATCTCGCGCGATGGCGGGCGGAGATCGCGGGCGCCGTCGCGGCGCTCGAGGAGAGGGCCACGGCCGCCGCGGCGCGGGAGGCCGGGGAGGCGGTCGTCCGCGCTCAAGTCGAACAGGAGCGGGCGCTCGCCGCCGCCGCGGGCGAGGAGGCGCTCCCCGCCGCTCCCGGGGCGCCCCTCTCGCCCGGCCGGAGGGTGCGCAGCCGGAGGCTGGGGCGGGAGGGCGAAGTGATCGCGATCGAGGGGGAGACGGCCGTCGTCGCCGTCGGCGGCCTCAAGATTCGCGAGCCGGCGGCCGAGCTGGTCCTCCTGCCGGGCCAGGCGCCGAAGGGCGTCCCGGCCGGACTGGCGGAGCGTTCGTGGCGGGCCGAGGCCGCGCCGGCCGTCTCTTGCGACCTGCGCGGCCGCCCCGTGGAGGGGGCGCTGCGCGAGGCGGAGCGCTTCCTCGATCGCGCGTATGCCGAGGGGGCCGCCGAGGTCCTCCTCGTCCACGGTCTCGGCTCGGGCGCGCTCCGGTCGGCCTTGCAGCGGCTGCTCTCGGCCTCGCCCTACGTGCGCAGCTTCCACCCCGCCGGCGCCCCGAGGGGCGGAGAGGGGACGATGGTGGTGGAGCTTGGCGACTGAGCCCGTCTGATTCACGGTACGGCGTAGCGAGGCGTTCTTAGACCGCGAGCCGAGAAGGACAAGCGAGAGCACCGGCCGCCGCAGCCGGGCCTCCGTCTCGTGCCGTGGGGCCTCCGTCTCGTGCCGTGGGGCCTCCGTCTCGTGCCGTGGGGCCTCCGTCGGGGCCCCGGTCGCCGCCGTCCGGCGCGGACGGAGCCCCGTCCCGCGGCGGCGGACCCTCGTCCGCGCTCGGGAGCGCTCCGTCCGCGGTGGACGAGGCTTCGTCCGGCGCGGACGGAGGCTCGTCCGGTCCCGACGGAAGCTTCAGCGGCTCGGACGGAGGCTTGGGGGCCATCGACGAAGGCCCCACGCCAGCGGACGGAAGCCCGGGGGCTGCGGACGGAAGCCCGGAGGCTGCGGACGGAAGCCCGGGGGCTGCGGACGGAAGCCCGGAGGCTGCGGACGGAAGCCCGGAGGCTGCGGACGGAAGCCCGGAGGCTGCGGACGGAAGCCCGGAGGCTGCGGACGGAAGCCCGGAGGCTGCGGACGGAGCCTTGGAGGCTGCGGACGGAGCCCCGGAGCGCTCGGACGGTGGGAATGAACCTCCGGACCGAGCCCGGCCCTGATCCGCCCGTAAGAAGCGATCACCCCTTGTGAGGGGCGGCCCAACGCGCCGTGCCCAATCTCTCCCCCGGAGAGGCCCCGAGCCGCGCTGGAGCAGCCGGCGGGCCCGGCGCGCCATTCCATCCTGGATTGCGATCCCTGCACGATTGGAATACGGCTGGGGAGTGACGACCGGGCTGTGCGATGCTCCCGAGGACGAGCTGGGCGCGCGCAGCCCAGCCATGCGGGCGGTCCTCACGCTGGCCGATCGGGTGGCGCTCGTCGATTCGCCCGTCCTCCTGACGGGCGAGAGCGGCGTCGGCAAGGAGCGGATCGCGCGGCTCATCCATTCCGGATCGAAGCGGGGGCGTGGTCCCTTCATCCCCGTCAACTGCGGCGCGCTCCCCGAGAACCTGCTGGAGAGCGAGCTGTTCGGCCACGTCAAGGGCGCCTTCACCGGCGCAGACCGAGATCACGAGGGGATCTTCGAGGCGGCTGGCGGCGGCACGCTGCTCTTCGATGAGGTGGGCGAGATCCCGCTCGCAGTCCAGGTGAAGCTCCTTCGCGTGCTCCAGGACCGCGAGGTGCGCCGCGTCGGCTCGACCGCGTCGCGCCTCGTGGATGTGCGCCTGCTCGCCGCGACCAACCGCAACCTCGACGAGAGGGTCCGCGAGCGGACCTTTCGCGAGGATCTCTACTACCGGCTCAAGGTGGTGAGCCTCGAGGTGCCGCCGCTGCGCCGCCGGCGCGAGGACATTCTGCCGCTCGCGCACCAGTTCCTGCGGCGCGGCTGCGCGAGGTACCACTGCGGCCCCTGCTCGCTCTCGGCCGCGGCGCTCGATCGGCTGCTCGCCTATCCATGGCCGGGCAACGTGCGCGAACTGGAGCACGCGATGGAGCGGGCCGTCGTCCTCGCCGAGGGCAAGCCGAAGATCGAGGCGAGCGATCTGCCGCCCGAGATCCTGCGAGAGGGCGATCGCCTAGATGAGGACGGAGCGTCTCTGACGCTCGCCCAGGTCGAGCGCCGCCACATCCTGCGCGTGCTCGAGCGGTGCGGCGGCAGCCGAAAGGAGGCCGCGGCGGCGCTCGGGATCGCCACCAACACGCTCTGGCGCAAGCTCAAGGCGTACGGTGTTCTTGCCGGGTCGGGCAAAGGCTAAAGGCGGCCGGCTGCTTCGAGGGTTTCGCCTCCAAGAGCTTCTTCGCCGGGATCGCCTGCGTCGGGTCGAGATAGGATTTTTGCGTCCGCGACGGCCGGATTCGCCCGTGATTGCGGGCGCTTCTGCGTCTTTTCCACGACGGCTGCCACGGGATCCCGTTTCCACCCCACCTCCGTTCGTGAGAGGCCCGAACGGTCCAATGATGAAAGCGAGGTGAAAAGACCCTGAAGACGACGGAGCTCGACGAGGCCAAGCTGCCGCTCCAGGGGCTATCGAGCGACATCCGCGCGGGCGTCACGACGCTGCCGGCCGTAGGTCAGAACCTCCCGGTGAAGAGCCTCATCTCCCCGGGCCTATCCCCATGTCGCTGGACTGCCCGCCGTCGCCGCCGCCCTGGTTTCGCCGCGCTACGACAGCCGGTAGACGTTGCCGCGCCCGCCCGCGTTCTTCTCGGAGGTGAAGAGCGGGTGCTTCGAGCGGACCGCCTGCGCCAGCGCCGCCGAGACGACGGCGCTCGCGTTGGACGGGGCGGTCCACTCGGGATGCACCCGCGGCAGCTCGGCGATCAGCTCGCCCACGCGCCAGCCTTTCCCCCGCGCCCCGCGGCGCATCACGTCGGCCAGCATGGACGTCATCGTCGGGTGCGTCCCCCGCGATCTCCTACCCGGCGCGGGCACGACGGGCGACGAAGGGGCTGCCCCCGCGGCTTCCGGCGAGAGCAGGGAGCGGATCAGGTCCCGCTCGCTCGTGAGCTTCGCGAGGATGGCTTCAATCTCATCGAGGCGCGCGCGCGCGGCCTCGATGTTCACCCAGTTAGGTTCGGACATGGCCAGTGTGTCTACTCTGTGTCGTGGCCATTGTCCACAAGAACTCGCCGCGGCCGCCATGCCCCGCGGCTCGCTCAACCCGTCTTCGCGCGCTTCCGGCGCCGGGCCACGAGGGCCACGGCGAGGCCGAGCGCGCCGCCCGCGAGCGCCCCCGCCTCGGCTCCGGAGAGCAACGGCGGGCGCGGGGTGAGCAGCCGAAACGAGGCGATCGCCGCCTCGATCCGGGGGCCATGGCTCGCAAAGTCCGCGCTCGGCAGACTCGCGGCCACGACGAAGTGACGCCGGGGCCCCGCGGGGATGAAGGCGATCTGGGCGACCCGGTCCTCCCCGTCGAGCGAGAAGCGGACCGCGAGCTCGACGGCCTTCTGGTCGCCCGCGGGGACGCGGTCGATCCACTCCAGCGTCACGCGGGACCCGAGCTGGTCCTGCAACTGGTCCAGCGCCATGGCCCCCAGCCGCTCCTCGGCGAAGGCGCCCTCGACGACCGGTCCGGGGACCTCGGAGACGAAGATGTCCGACCGGCCGCCGGCGGCGAGATCGGAGAACGTTCCCTCCAGCCGCCCCTCCTCGCCGCTCGTCGCGAACGCGGCCGCCCGTGAAGGCCCGGCCGGGAGACTCTCGTCCACGGCGAACCCCGGGGGCAGCCGGAGGGAGAAGCCCGCGGGGCTCCTGAACTCCTTTCCCTGGACGGCGGCGGTCAGGGCGAGGCTCCCTATCAACCCGGCCAGCACGCCGGGTTCGTACCACGGGCCGGGAGACCACGCCACGTAAGGGGCTTCGGGCGCGCAAGCGCCCTTCGCGCGGGGAGCGGACCCACTCTTCGATCACGGACCCCGCGTCGTTGCAAGAGAGCGCTCCCGTCTCCGACACCGGTGCCCAGGGTCCCAACCGATCGAAGGGAGCCGCACAGAGACCCCGTGTCTGGAATCGGGGCCTCGGGAGCGGCTCCAGGAATCGAGCGGCTGCCTCAAGAGAATGGGGCAGCTCCTCTTCCGCGCATCGTCTCCCGCGCGCGTTGACCGCCCACTGGACCACCGGTAGACTTGCGACAGTTCTGTCAGGCCAGCCTCGCACAGGTGTGACATTTGCTTCAGACCCCTTCCGGCGTACCCGCGGCCCACGAGGAGAACCGATCGGCCCTCGCTCCGGGCAGCGCGGGGGCCGCCCGGCCGCCGGAGACCGTCGACCGCTACCAGCTCCTCGAACAGGTCGGCAGCGGCGGAATGGCACAGGTCTACCGGGCCCGGGACACGCTGCTCGACCGGGAGGTCGCGGTCAAGCTCCTCCACCCCCATCTGGCGTCCAGGGAGGACAGCCGCCGCCGTTTCTCCCGCGAGGCCCGCGCGGTGGCGAAGCTGCGCCACCCGAACATCCTCGAGATCTATGATTTCTCCGGCGACGCCTCGGGGATGGCCTTCATCGTCACCGAGTTCATCCGGGGGGTCACCCTCGAGCGCTTCGTGGAGGAGACCGGCTTCGGCGCCCCGTCGATCGCGGCCCTCGCCGCCCACCAGGTGACCGCGGCGGTCGAGCACGCCCATGGCCTCGGCATCGTCCACCGGGACATCAAGCCCGGCAACGTCATGGTCCGCGAGGACGGCGTGATGAAGCTCATGGACTTCGGGATCGCCCGGATCGTCGACCAGGGCGACCGGATGACCATGACCGGCGCGCTCGTCGGGTCGCCCGCCTACATGGCGCCGGAGATCATCGAGGGCAAGGAGGCGGACGCCCGCTCCGACGTGTTCTCCCTCGGCACGCTCCTCTACTGGCTCGTGACCGGCGTGCTCCCGTTCGCCGCGGCCAACACGACCGCGGTGCTCAAGCGGATCCTGGACGGCAGCTACGAGGACCCGCGCGCGGTCGCCCCGGAGGTCCCCGACGCCCTCTGCGCGCTCCTGCAGGACGCCCTCCAGCGCGACCCGGCCTCGCGCCTCGCCTCGGCGGGCGAGCTGCGGCTCCGTCTGGAGGCCTCGCTCGCCGAGGACGGCCTCCTCCGGCCGGCCGAAGAGCTCGCGCGCTTCTTCGCCGATCCCCCGGGCTACCGGGCGGCCTTTCGGGCCGCGCTCGTCGCCCGGCTGGAGAACCAGGCCCGCGAGAGCCTGCGCGCGAGGAGGACGGCGAAGGCGCTCGGCCTCGTCAGCCGCCTCGTCGCCGTCGATCCCGACAACCCCGAGGCCGCGCGGCTGCTCGCCAGCGTTCGTTCGGGCAAGCGCCGCCGCCGTGCCGTCCAGACCGCGCTCGCCGTGGCCGCCGTCGCGGCCGGAGCCTGGGCCATCGCCCGATTCCGGCCCCGAGCGCTGGCTCCGAGGGCGCCGCCGCCCGCGACCGCGACCCTCGCCCAGCCGTCCCACCCCGCCGCCGTCGTCGCGCCCGTTCCCGTCTCCGAGGGCCCGCCCGCGAACAAGACCCTCCCCGCGGCCTCATCCCCTTCCCTTCCCTCGCGCGCTCCCGTTCACCCCCTCCCCCGCCCCGCGCTCGCCTTCCCGCGCGCGCGCGCGCCGATCCCCGCCTCCGCCGCGCCCCTCCCCGGCCGCCTCCGCCTCTTCGTGCAGCCCTACGCCGACGTCTTCGTGGACGGGCAGAGGCGCGCGAGCGGCGTCCCCACCCTCGACCTCGAGCTTACGCGAGGCCCGCACACCCTCCGGCTCGTCCACCCGGACTGCGATCCGTGGGAGCGGCGAATCGACGTGGCCGCGGACGGCGATCCCTTGCGCGTCCGGCTCGTGCCGAAGCCCGCCTGGCTCTCCATCCGGGCGACCCCCCCCGACGCGGACGTGATGGTGGACGGGGTCTTCGAACAGACCGCCCGCGACTCGATCGCCCGGCCGATCCGCGTCCCGATGAACGCCGGTCCGACCCGCACCGTGACCGTCCGCGTCTTCACCCCCGGCTACCGCGATCTCGTCCGGGAGGTGCCGGTCCGGGCCAACGCCCAGATCGTCGTCGAGGCCCCCCTCACCCGCCGATGATCGCCCTCGCGCTCCTCCTCTTCGCGGCGGCGCCGCCCGCCGCCCCACCGCCCCCCGCGAGCCCCACGGAGCTTTTGCGCCAGGCCCGCGACAACTTCGCCTACGGAAGCTACCAGGCCGCGGCCACGATCGCCGATCGACTCGCCGGAGCGCGGCTGCTCGAGCGGCCCGCCGACCAGATCGAAGCCCTCCGCCTCCTCGGGCTCGCGCGCTTCTTCCTCGGCGACCCCGACCGCGCGCGCCAGGCGTTCGTGAACCTCCTCTCCCTCGATCCCGACTACCAGCTCGATCCGTTCTACGTCCCCCCGCAGGCCATCGCCTTCTTCGAGAAGATCCGGCGCGAGAACGAGGCGCTGCTCACCCCCATCCGCGAGAGACGCCGGGCCACCCAGGAGGCGCAGCGGCTGGAGGACGAGGCGCGGGCGAGACTCCTCGCCCAGACGACGCCGCCCCCGGCCGCCGCCCCCCGCGTCGTCCGCGAGCGGGTCGAGCGGCGCAGCCCGGCGGTCGCCCTCCTGCCGTTCGGCGCCGGCCAGTTCCAGAACGGGAACTCGTGGCTCGGCTTCACCCTGCTCGGCGCCGAGCTGGCCACCGCGGCGGCGAGCGTCGTCGCCTACGCCTGGATCGAGCAGCAGCGGCTGCCCGACGGCAACTTCCGGCCGCAGGACACGGCCGCCGTGGCGAACGTCCGCACGGCCCAGATCTCGACCGGCGCCCTCTTCTATGCCCTCTGGGCCTTCGGGATCGGCGAGGCGTTCTGGCACTTTTCGAGCACGGTGGTCGTCCCCGAGGGCAGGAGCGGGCCGGACGGCGAGAAGAGCCCCGTCCACGCCTCCCTCGACCCCCTCCCCGGCGGCGCCGCCGGGAGCCTCGCGGTGGAGTTCTGATGCGCGCGCCGTGGCTCGGGATCTCCGAGGAGCGCGGGGAGGCAGGCACCGCCGTCGCGAGGCCCGCTCCTGCTCTCCGGTCCGCTCCGGAGCCGACATCTCGCGCGGCGCGCGGTCGCGAGTCCCGAACCGAAGGAGAGAACCCATGCCCCGCCTCATGATCCAGCTCCCCGGCGCGCCGCTCCGGTCGCATCCCCTCGTCAAGACGCTCACGACCGTCGGCAGCGCCCCGGAGAACGACGTCGTCCTCCCCTTGCGCGGCGTCCCCGAATCGGCCCTCCACCTCGAGCTGCGCGGCGGCGAGGTGCGCCTCTTTAGCCACAGCGGCGCCGAGCTGACCGTCAACGGCGAGCGGCGCACGGAGGGCCCGCTCCCCGATCGCGCCGAGATCGCGCTGGGCGGCGCGACCCTCCGCCTCGAGCTCCTCGCGCCCGCGCCGGCCCCTGCTGGGGGGGACGCGCAGGCCACGCTCGATGCCCTCCTCGCCTTCTGCCGCAAGCTGACCCTCCGGCAGGACGTCCAGGTCGTGCTCGAGGATCTCCTGGACTCGGCCATCGCGCTCACCGACGCGGACAAGGGGTTCCTCATGCTCGTCGAGGACGACCGGATGGCCGTCCGGGTCGCCCGCAACGTCACCGGCGAGACGCCGAACGCCTCGGCGCTCTCCGATTCGATCGTCGCCGCGGTCAGCGAGAGCGGGAGGCCGCTGCTCGTCCACGACGCCCTCCACGACGAGAAGTTCTCGCAGAGCGATTCGGTCGTGAACTTGAAGCTCTGCAGCGTCATGGCCGTCCCGCTGATCGAGCAGGGGACGCTGCTCGGCCTGCTCTACCTCGGCAACGACCGCGTCGCCCATCAGTTCGAGGAGCACGACCTCGTGGCGCTCGAGATCTTCGCCGCCCAGGCGGCGCTCATCGTCCGCGGCGCGCTCCTCTTGAAGACGCTGCGCCACGACAGCGCCGAGCTGCGCCGCGAGCTCGAGCGGCAGCGCTACGGGGAGCTGATCGGCTCCTGCCCGGGGATGCAGGAGATCTTCCGGCGGATCGAGAAGGTCGCGGCGACCGACGTCTCGGTGCTCATCGGCGGCGAGACCGGCACGGGCAAGGAGGTCCTCGCCCGCGAGATCCACCGGCGCTCGGCCCGCGCGAAGGGGCCGTTCATCGCGGTCAACTGCGGGGCGATCCCCGAGAGCCTCCTGGAATCGGAGCTGTTCGGCCACGTCCGCGGCGCCTTCACCGGCGCGGTCGCGACCCGCCAGGGCCGCTTCCAGGCCGCGGCCGGCGGCACGCTCTTCTTGGACGAGGTCGGCGACATGCCCCCCTCCCTCCAGGTGAAGATCCTGCGGGCCATCCAGGAGCGGGCCGTCGTCAAGGTCGGCGACACCCGGCCGGAGAACGTGGACATCCGGATCATCGCCGCGACCAACCGCGTCCTGGAGGACGAGGTCGCCGCGGGCCGCTTCCGCGAGGACCTCTTCTACCGGCTCAACGTCGTCAAGCTGATCGTGCCGCCCCTGCGCCAGCGTGGCGACGACGTGCTCGTGCTCGCGAAGCTCCTGCTCGACCGGATGGCCGCGGAGATGAAGCTCCCGGCGCGCGGCCTCGCGAAGGACGGGATCGAGGCGTTGCGCCGCCACACCTGGCCAGGGAACGTGCGCGAGCTCGAGAACCGGCTCAAGAAGGCGCTCGTCCTCTCCGACCGGGCGAAGATCTCGGCCGAGGACCTCGACCTGACCGCGGGCTCGCTCACCCCGATCCTGCCGCTCGCCGACGCGAAGACGAAGTTCCAGCGGGAGTACATCGACTCCGCGCTCGCCCGCAACGGTGGCAACCGGACGAAGACGGCCCGCGACCTCGGCGTCGACGCGCGGACGATCTTCCGCCACCTGGAGCGGCTGGAGGCGGAGAGGCAGGGGAGGACGCTGCCGAGGACCGAGGAGGACCGGGAGCTCGACGGGTAGCCGATTCGGCGCGCGCCCTTCGGGGAGGCGGGAAGGGACGGATCCCCCGCTCAGCCCTTGCGCCGCGAAGCGACGGGTCCTGCGTCTGCCTGAAACGCCCCTCTCCTTGACACCGATGGCCGCCTCCCTATCATCCCCTCGCTTCTCCCCTCCGCGGAGCCTTCCATGCCCCTCAAGCACTACCTGCTCACCCCTGGTCCCACGCCGGTGCCCGAGCGCGTGGCGCTCGCCATGGCCCAGCCCATCCCCCACCACCGCGCGCCGGCCTTCGAGGCGCTCTTCGCCGAGGTCCGCGAGGGGCTCAAGTGGATCTACGGGACCCAGCAGGACGTCCTGACCTTCGCCTGCTCCGGCACCGGCGCGATGGAGGGCGCGCTCGTGAACTTCCTCTCCCCCGGCGACGCGATCCTGACGATCAACGGCGGCAAGTTCGGCGAGCGCTGGGGGAAGATCGGCCGCGCGTACGGGCTCGCAGTGGAGGAGCTGAAGGTCGAGTGGGGGAGCGCGGTGGAGCCGCGGGCCGTCGAGGCCGCCCTGCGCGAGAACCCGAAGATCCAGGCGGTCTGCGTACAGGCGAGCGAGTCCTCGACCGGCGTCGCTCACCCGGTGCGCGAGATCGCCGCCGTCACCGCGAAGACCGGCGCGCTCTGCGTCGTGGACGCGGTCTCCGCGCTCGGCGCGATGGCGCTGCCGATGGACGAGTGGGGGATCGACGTGCTGCTCACCGGATCGCAGAAGGCGCTCATGCTCCCCCCCGGCCTCGCCTTCGCCGCCGCGAGCGAGAAGGCGTGGAGGCGGGCCGAGGGGGCGGGCCTGCCGCGCTTCTACTTCGACTGGCGGCGCGAGCGGGAGATGCAGCGGAAGAACCAGACGGCCTTCACGCCCGCGATCTCGCTCGTCCTGGGGCTCGCCGAGGTATTGCGCTGGATGAGGGAGATGACCCTGCCGGCGATCTACGCCCGCCACGACCGGCTCGCGCGCGCCGCGCGGGCCGCGATGGAGGCGATCGGCTGCGCGCTGTTCGCGAAGGCGCCGGTGGTCTCCCTCACCACGGTCCTCTCGCCGGGCGGGATCGACAGCGACAAGCTGGTGAAGACGCTCAAGACGAAGTACGGGGTGACCCTCGTCGGCGGTCAGGACGCGGCGAAGGGGAAGATCTTCCGCATCGCGCACCTCGGCTACTTCGACGACCTCGACATCGTCGTCGCGGTGGCGGCGATCGAGCGCGCCCTCGCCGACCACGGTTGGAAACAGGAGCCGCTCGGCACGGGGGTGGGGGCGGCGATGAAGGTGATGGCGGAAGCGGCCGGGTAGGCGCCCGCCTACGCCGCCGCGCCTTCCCTCCCCGCGAGCCGAACGCTCACGAGCTTGCTGCAGCCGGGCTCCTCCATGGTCACGCCGTAGAGCGTGTCCGCGACCTCCATCGTCCGCTTGTTGTGGGTGATGATCACGAACTGCGAGATCCGGCTCATCTCGCGCACCAGGGCGTTGTAGCGGACGATGTTGTTCTCGTCGAGCGGCGCGTCCACCTCGTCGAGCATACAGAAGGGCGATGGCTTCACGAGGAAGATCGCGAAGACCAGGGAGATTGCGGTCAGGGCCTTCTCGCCGCCGGAGAGGAGCGCGATGGTCGAGAGCTTCTTGCCCGGCGGCTGCACGACGATGTCGACCCCCGCCTCCAGGACGTCCCCCCCGCCCTCGACGAGCGAGAGCTCCGCCTTCCCGCCGCCGAAGAGCCTGGGGAAGACCTGCGCGAACCGCTCGTTGACGAGGTCGAAGGTCTCGCGAAAGCGCCGCCGGCTCGTCCGGTTCATCCGGGCGATGGCCTCCCGCAAGCCCGCGAGGCTCTTCTCCAGATCCTCCTTCTGCGCGGAGAGGAAGGCGTGCCGCTCGGCGATCTCGCGGTGCTCCTCGACCGCGGTCAGGTTCACCTCGCCGATCCGGCCGATCGCCTCCTTCAGCTCGGCCATCCGGAGGGCCGCCTCGGGCCCCGGCGCAGGCACGGCGTGGAAGCGCGCGACCTCGCCGAGCAGATCCAGATCGTGCCGCTCGGCAATCGACCGGAGCAGGTGGTCGATCTCCAGCTCCTGCTCCTTCGCCCGGACCGTGAGGTCGGAGAGCTCCGCGCGCGCGGCCTCGGCATCCCCGCGCGCCTGCTCGAGCGCCGCCGCGAGCCCGGTGAGCCCGCGGTTCATCTCCTCCCGCGCGGCCGCCGCCCGCTCCCGCTCCTCCCGGACGCCCGCGAGCGCCGCCGCGAGCCGGGTCCCCTCCGCCCGGCAGGCCTCGGCCTGATTCGCGAGGGCCTCGCCCCGCTCCCGCGCCTCCTCGCTCTCCCGCCCCGCGACCGCGATCCGTTCCCGCGCCGCCGCGAGCGCCCTCCCGGTCTCCTCCGCCCGCGCGGCGAGCGCCCTGCCGCGCTCGCGACCCGCCGCCGCGCGCGCCGCGAGCTCCGTCCTCTCGCCCGCGACCCGCTCGCGCCGGACGCGCGCCTCGGCGAGCCCCCGAGAGAGCTCCTCCTGCAGCGCCCGCCGCCGCGCCGCCTCCTCCTCGGCGGCCCGCCCCGTCTCGATCGCCGCGGCCCGCTCGCCGTCGAACGTCTCGATCCGCGCCGCCGCCTCCGCCCTCCCGGCCCCGAGCGCCTCGATCCGCTTCTCCCAGCGGCTGGCCTCCTCCCCGGCGGCCCGCACGTCCTCCTCGCGATGGGCGAGGCTCACCGCCTGCGCGTGCGTCCCCTCGGCGATACCATCCAGCTCGACCGAGAGCTGCCGGACGCGGGCGGAGAGCCGCTCCCTGCGGGCCGCCAGCTCCGCGAGCCGCGTCGCGAGAGACTTCTGCGCGGCGGAGAGCTCCCCCATCTCGCGCCGCCAGGAGAGATCCCCCGCGCCGCGCCCTTCGAGCGTCCCCCCGGCGAGTGCGCCCGAGGAGAAGAGGACCTCCCCGGCGAGGGTGACGAGGGTCGCGCCCGCCCCGGCCGCGAAGATCTCGTTCGCCGCGTCGAGATCCCGGACGACGAGGATCCCGGACAGGAGCCGCTCGGCCACGGACCGGTGCTCGGGCGCGGTGGTCACGAGGTCGAGCGCGGCGCCGACGACGCCGGGATGGGAGACCCCCGGGCGCGGCGACGACGCGGGGAGAAGACCGTTCCCGAGCGACCCTCCCGGGGCCCCGGGCTCGATCGGGTCCAGGGGCATCGGGTCCGGGAGCGGACCCGGACCGCCGTCCCCCCCGAGCGGCTCGAACGTCGCGCGGCCGGCCTCGCCCGCCGACAGGAAGCGGATCGCGGAGAGCGCCGCCTCGCGCCCCTCGACGACCACGTGCTGGAGCCGCTCGCCGAGGACCGCCTCGATCGCCTTCTCCACGGACGCGGGCACCGCCAGGATGTCCGCGACGAGCCCGAGCACGCCGGGCCTGCCCGACGTCCCGAGCACCGCGCGCACGCCCCGCTCGCACCCCTCGTGGTTCTTCGACAGCTCCGTGAGCGAGGCGAGCCGGGAGCGGACGGCCGCGGCCTCCTCGCGCGCGCTCGCCATGGCGCTCTCGGTCTCGGCCAGCTCCTTCGTCGTCTCGTCCATCGCGGCCTGGGCCTGCCCGCGGCGGGCGGTGAGGTCGAGGGTGAGCTGCCGCGCCTCGGCGAGCAGCCCCTCGTGCTCGCTCCCCGCCCGGCGCGCCTCCCGCAGCCGCGCCTCTGCCTCCTCGGCCTGCGCGGCCATCGCCTCGATCCGGGCGGAGAGCTCCTCCCGCCGCTTTCCGAGGCTGTCGGCGGCGCTCGCCGCGGCCGACGCGCGGGCCATGGCCTGCGCCGCCGTCTTCGCCTCCTCGTCCATCCCGCGGCGGAGGTCCTCCTCCGCCCCCGCGAGCGCGGCCAGCTCCGTCTCGACCACGGCGAGCCGCGTCTCGTCGCCGGCGAGCGAGGCCGCGAGGGCCTCCCGCTCCGCGGCGAGGGCCGTGGCCATCCCCGAGAGCTCCTCCACCCGCGCCGCCGCCGCCTTCGCTTCCGCCGCGAGCGCCTCGCCCCGGGCGAAGAGCCGCTCCCGCTCACGGCCGGAAAACTCCGTCTCCTGCGCGAGCCGCGCCGCCTCCTTGTCCAGCTCGTGGGCCTTCGCCGAAAGCTCGGCGATCACGCCGTCCTCCCGCGCGAGCTCGCCACGGGCGCCCTCGATCCGCGCGCCGAGGGCCGCCGCGCGCGCGGCGGCCTCCTCCTCGCGCCCCGAGGCGGCCATCCGGGCGAGGCCCACGGCCGCCGAGGTCGCCTGGAGCTCCAGCCAGCGGCACGCCGCCGTGTGCAGATCGATCTCGCGCTGCTCGGCCTTGAGCTTCTTGTAGCGCTCGGCCTTCTTCGCGGCCCGGGCGAGGCCGTCGAGCCGCTTCTGGAGCTCCGAGACCACGTCCGCGACCCGCAGGAGGTTCTGCTCGGTCGCCTCCATCTTCCGCTCGGCGGCGCGCCGGCGCGAGGCGTACCTCGTGATGCCCGCCGCCTCCTCGAGAATGGACCGCCGGTCCTCCGGCCGGGCGTTGACGATGAGGCCGATCCGCCCCTGTTCGATGATCCCGTACGCGCGGGTGCCGACCCCGGTTCCGAGGAACAGCTCCGTCACGTCGAGCAGGCGGCAGGGGTTCTTGTTGATCGAGTAGTCGCTCTCGCCGGACGAGAAGAGGCGGCGCGCGACGGTGATCTCGGCGAAGCCGCGCCAGCGGGGGGGCAGCTCCTCGGGGCGATCGTTCTGGAGCGTGAGCGCGACCTCGGCCATCCCCCCCGGCGGCTGCCCGGCGGAGCCGCCGAAGACGACGTCGCCCATGGCCCGGCCGCGCAGTTGCTTCGCCGACTGCTCGCCCATGACCCAGCGGATGGCGTCGACGACGTTCGACTTGCCGCAGCCGTTGGGCCCGACGATGGCGGTGATCCCGCCGTCGAAGAGGACGGTCGCCTTCTCGTTGAACGACTTGAAGCCGCAGATGTCGAGCCGAATCAGCCGCATGACGCTCCCGGAGGGTGGACCCGCGAAGCGATCAGTCTACCGCGCGCCCCTGACATCGCGCCCAGCCCCATCCCTCCTGTCCGCCGAGAGGACGGACGCGAGCCGGCGCGGCCCGGCGCCCCCAATCGCCCGTCGTCTTCGGCAGGAGCGTCCCCGGAAGCCGTGAACGGCTCTCCCGGGCCGCGCGCGCCGTCACGGCCCCTCGAGCACGGTCCTCCCCGGCTCCCGCACCGCGGGCGGCTCCGACGTCCCCTCGCACTCGATCGCGATCTTCCCCCCCTGCGCGGTCACCCTGGCGCTCCCCCCGTCCTTGAGGGCCCCGAAGAGGATCGCCTCGGCGAGGGGGCGCTTCAGCTCTTCCTGGATGAGGCGCGCCATCGGCCTCGCCCCGTAAGTCCGGGAGAAACCCCGCTCGGCGAGGACCCCACGCGCCGCGGGGGAGACATCGAGGGCGACGCCCTTCTCGCGAAGCTGCGTGGCGAGCTCCCCGACGAACTTCTCCACCACCCGGAGGACCGCCTCGGGGCCGAGCGGATCGAAGTGGACGATCGCGTCGAGCCGGCCCCGGAACTCGGGGCTGAAGGTCTTGTCGATCGCGCTCTTCCCGGCCATCGCGGTCGCCGCCCCCTCCCTGCCGAAGCCGATCGATCCCTCGCTCATCTCGCGCGCGCCCGCGTTCGTCGTCATGACCAGGATCACGTGGCGGAAGTCGGCCTTGCGCCCGTTGTTGTCGGTGAGCTGCGCGTGATCCATGACCTGCAGGAGGACGTTGTAGACGTCCGGGTGGGCCTTCTCGATCTCGTCCAGGACGAGGACCGCGTGCGGGGTCTTGCGGATCGCGTCGACGAGGAGGCCGCCCTGCTCGAAGCCCACGTAGCCCGGCGGCGCGCCGATGAGCCTCGCCACGGCGTGCTTCTCCATGTACTCGCTCATGTCGAAGCGGAGGAACTCGACGCCGAGGGCGAGGGCGAGCTGGCGGGAGAGCTCCGTCTTGCCGACGCCGGTGGGGCCCGCGAAGAGGAACGACCCGATGGGGCGCGCGGGGGGGCCGAGGCCGGCCCGCGAGAGCTTGATCGCCGCCGTCACCGCGGCCACCGCGTGATCCTGGCCGAAGAGGACCCGCTTCAAGTCGGGCTCCAGCCGCGCGAGCAGGGCCGCGTCGTCCGTCGAGACCGCGCGCGGCGGGACCCGCGCCACCCTCGCGACGACCGCCTCGATCTCGGCGACGCCGATCGCCGCGTGGCGCTCGCGCTCCGGCAGCAGCCTCTCCGCGGCGCCCGCCTCGTCGAGGAGATCGATGGCCTTGTCCGGGAGCTGCCGCTCGTTCACGTACCTCGCCGACAGCTCGGCCGCCGCGCGGAGCGCCTCCTCGCGGTAGGCGACGCCGTGGTGGGCGGCGTAGCGGTCCGCGAGCCCCTGGAGGATGCGGACGGTCTCGTCGATCGAAGGCTCGGCGAGGTCGATCCGCTGGAAGCGGCGCGAGAGCGCGGCGTCCCTCTCGAACGAGGCCTTGTAGTCGCGGAAGGTGGTCGAGCCGATGCAGCGCAGCTCGCCCGAGGCGAGCGCGGGCTTCAGGAGGTTTCCGGCGTCCATCGAGCCGCCGCTCGTCGCGCCGGCCCCGACGACCGTGTGGATCTCGTCGATGAAGAGGATCGCCCCCTTCTGCTCGCCCAGGGCCGCGAGCACGCCCTTGAGCCGCTCCTCGAACTGGCCGCGGAACTTGGTGCCGGCGAGCAGCGCGCCCATGTCGAGCGCGTAGATCGTGGCGTCCGCGAGGAGCGCCGGCACGCGCTTCTCGTGGATCGCGAGGGCGAGGCCCTCGGCGAGCGCGGTCTTACCGACGCCCGGCTCGCCGACGAAGAGGGGGTTGTTGCGCCGGCGGCGGCAGAGGATCTGGAGGGTCCGCGCCAGCTCGGCCGCGCGGCCGATGAGGGGATCGATCCGGCCCGCGGCGGCCCGCTCGTTCAGGTTCGCGGTGAAGGCGCCCAGCGGATCCTCCAGGGCGCCGCCGTCCTCCTCGTCGTCGAGCGACGGTGAGGCGGACGAACGCGAACGGCGGCCGTTCTGGACGAGCCCGTGGGAGATGAACTCCAGGATGGCGAGGCGGCTGACGCCCTGCTGTTCGAGGAGGAAGGCGGCCTGCGAGTCGGTCTCCCGGGCCAGCGCGGCGAGGACGTCGCCGAGGTCGATCCGCTGCCGTCCGGAGGACTGGACGTGGGCCGCCGCCCTCCCGAGGACGCGGCGGAAGGCCGCCGTCTGCTCGGGGTCGCCGCCGCCCTCGAGGGCGGGTTCGATCTCCAGATCCAGGTGGCGCAGCAGCGCCTGCTGGAGCTGCTTGGGGTCGGCGCCGCAGCCGAGGAGCAGCCGCACCCCCGCCCGCTGCGAGGTCATCGCGAAGAGGAAGTGCTCGAGCGTCACGTACTCGTGGCGCCGCTCGCGGGCGGCAGCGAGCGCGCCGACGAGGATCTGCTCCAGGTCTTTGGCGATCGCGACGGCCATACGGGAGCTGATTGTGACCCAACGCGGCCTCTCGCGCCACCCCCCGGCGGGCCGGCCGGGCCCTCTCTTCTCTTTTTATTTCCCCCCCCCGCGTTCCCCGAACAATCCCCCTCCTCGGAGGGACGCGCAGGCCCGCGCAAGGCACGGGCGGCCCGATCGCGAGATCGGACCGCCCGGCCCCCCGACCGCGTCTCTGGCCGGTGGTTACATCTGTCCGGGCAGCGGCGCGCCCGCGGCGAGGCTCACCATCGGCACGCCGTACTCGCCCGAGGGGAGGTAGGCGGTGGTGCCGTTCACGACCACGTCCTCGACCCAGCCCTCGGTCCGGATCGACCCCTGCATCTCCGGCTCACCCGGCTTCGTGAGGTCGTAGACGACCATCCCGGTGTCGTACCAGTCGGCCTCGACGAAGAGCTTGCCGCCCGTCGCCTTGACGATCCACGCCCAGTCGGAGCCGAGCTTCTGGCTGCTCTCGACCGCCATGCTCGACAGGTTCACCGCCGAGAGCGAGGCGCTGCTCCCGCTCGCGTCGTCGTAGTTCCAGCTCTCGACGTACGCGTAGCCGTTGTTGATCGCCGCGCCGCCGGGGCTCCCCTGGAGGGCGGTCGAGGCGACGAGCGCCGCGAGGTTCTGGCCCGGCAGGAGCGACAGCTCGTTGAGCCACGTCGTGGCCTTCGTCCAGTCGGAGTCGTAGGTCGTCTGCTCCGTGTAGATCGTCGCGCCGTCCGGCGAGGCGGCGAAGAAGACGCCCGGCACGTTGATCTTCGCGAGGAGCGAGGGCGAGCCCGGGTTCGTGAGGTCGACCCGGTCGAGGTAGTACTTGACGTAGCCGTTGTTCGTGTTCGGGACCCACTCGTAGTGGGTGATCCAGGCGAAGTCGCCGACCGCCGTCAGGCCCCAGGACCAGTCGCTGTCGGGGAGCGTGAGGGGGGCTGCGAGCGAAGGGTTGTCCGGGTTCGAGAGGTCCACGACGAGGAGCTGGTCCTGCGGCTGGTTCTGGCCGCACGTCCCGTAGCAGCCCCAGTACATCCGGTGGATGACGAGCGCGTGGCCGGCGATGACCGTCTCGTCGCCGTAGCCCCACTCGTACCAGCCGCCGTAGAAGCCGTTGGGCACGTCCGACGGATCGAGGGGGAGCTTGCCGCGCAGCACCGGCGCCGACGGGTTCGACAGGTCCACGCCCTGGAGCCAGGCCACCGTTCCCGAGGCCTTGTAGTCCTCGGCCAGGATCCACATCATCGACCCGTCCCGGAAGGTCTGGGCGTTCGGCGAGGGGATCCGGACCACGGCGTTCGGGACCGGCTGATCCGGGGTCGACGCCGAGGTGACGGCGATCTCGGTGTCGCCCACCGTCCAGTCGCCGGAGAGCTCCACCGCCTGATCGCCGATGATCGAGAGGCCGAGGACCGGCCGCGCGAGGTCGATCTGGGCCACCGTCATCGGGTGGTCCCGATCCGAGGCGTCGAGGACCTGGAGGCTCCGGTTGGAGAAGGCGACGATGTCGTTCTGCACGGGGAAGGCGCGCTCGATGGAGCCGTCGTGCTGGGCGAAGCCGCGCAGGGTGAGCGAGGGGCCCGTGAAGTCGATGAGCTGCGTGCCGCCCGTGTACTGGTAGTTATTGTCGTCCCAGCTCTGGAAGGGGACGAGGATGAGGTTCATCGAGGGGAGCACCTGGAAGGCCTTCTTCATGTCGTCGGAGCTGGCGGTCACCGCGCTGTACGGGCCGCCGAAGTCGACGCGGGAGGTCATGGAGGGCTTCGTCGGGTCGGTCACGTCGAAGAGCGAGACCGCGAGCTGACCGGAACCTTCCCAGGCCGTGCAGCCGTCCGAATCGTGCCCGAGGGCGATGAGCTGGTTCCCCATCGGCTCGAGGAAGTCGAGCGCGCCGGACATCGCGACCGAGCCGGAGAGCCTCGGCTGCGTCGGATCGCTCGTGTCGATGATCCAGAGGGGATCGGTGCAGTAGGAGGTCACGACGTAGGCGCGGCCGGTGTCGAAGCTCGCCGCGGTGACGGCCTCGGGGAGGTTCAGGACGAGCGCGCCGACGGGCGTCGCGTGGTTCACGTCGGGCGCGTTCCAGATCTCCAGCGAGCCGCCCTGGTTGCTGTACTGCTGGGTGTCCATGACCGCGCGGAAGAGGTTCGTGTTCGGGTCGAAGTCCATGGCCCAGCGGTCCTCCACCATCCCCGAGGCGTCGTAGCCGGTGCCGAGCACGAGGCCGCCCTTCGGGTCGGAGATGTCGATAGGCTCGAACTGGGTGGTCGGCCCCTGGGTGTCCTGGCTCCAGCCCGACTCGGCGATGACGACCCGGTTCACGGTCACGTTCGAATGGATGTTCCAGCCGCCGGCCGGGAAGTCCTGCTCGGCGACCTTCACCATCTTCTTCGGGTTCGAGATGTCGAAGCTCGCGACGAAGGTCAGGTTCTGGTTGGTCACCGCTGCGGAGGACGAGCCGCCGCCCGCGGCCCCGCCGGTCGCGCCACCGGCCACGGGCGCGCCGCCCATCGCGGGGGGGCCACCGCCGAAGTAGTAGTAGCTGTACACGTTCGAGACGACGTAGAGGATGTTGCCGACGATCCGCGTGTCGTCCACCTCACCCTCGACCGGGAGGGTGCCGAGGACGACGGGGTTGCTCGGCGTGGTCACGTCCACCGCCCAGACCTGCGAGCCGATCCAGGGCGTCGCCTCGGCGTCGCCGGCCATCCCGTTCACCATGTCGTAATAGAAGTAGTCGCTGACGATCACGTAGGCGGTGTTCCCCTCGATGTAGAGATCGACGGGGTTGCCGACGACGGGGACCCGCGCGACGAGCTGCGGGTTTTGCAGGTCGCTCACGTCGAGGATCTGGAGGCCGCGGTACTGGTTGAGGACGTAGAGCGTGTCGCCGGAGACCTTGTAGATGTCCGCCTCCTGGATCGTGCGGGGCGCCGGCGAGCTGCCGCTGGTCGCGCCGGAGCTGCCCGAGCTCGACGAGGCGGCGCCGTTCTGGCCCGTGGCCGCCCCCCCAGCCGCGCCCGCCATCGGCGTGCCGCCGCGCCCAGCCGAGCCGCCCGGCGGCTGGGAGACGAACGTCGTCGCGCCGACCGGGTTCGGGGGCGTGCCGCCGGAAGAGGCGCTGCCGGAGGACGATCCGTTCCCTCCACCGGACGAGCGGGACGGCGAGGAGTGACAGCCGAGCGCGGCGGCGACGGTCAGGGCGACGGCGGTGGCGGCGGCACGTCGGACGGGGCGCCACGGAAAAGTGGCTGGGGTCTCTTCGTTGCGGCGATCGGGGCTCATCGTACGAACCTCCTGAAGCGGGGTGAAGACGCGAATCAGGATATCAGCAACGGCCGTGCCAGGCCCGAGGGCACGTGGATCCGGGGGGTTGGCGACGGCCGCTCCATCGGTTCCCCGTGAAGCACGACAGTTTTCCGTGGCCGGCGAGGCGGCGGGGCCGCCTCTTCGGGGGGCGTTTGCGGCTTCGGACCTCGAAGGCCGCGCCGACCCTCCGTTGACCCAGGGCCCGCCGGCCGCTTAACCTGTGCGGCGCGAGATGGCCACGAAACGACATCGGGCGCGCAGGAAGGCGGCGGCGGCCACCGGGAGGTCGGTCGCCATCACGGGAGCCTTCGGCTTCCTCGGCCGGCTCCTGATCGCCCGGCTGGAGGCGAACCCGGACGTCGAGCGCGTCCTGGCGCTCGACCTGAAGCCGCCGCCCGGGACGCTGCGGAAGACGACGTTCCTGCCGCTCGACCTGACGCAGCCGCGCTCCGAGAGGGCCGCCGGCGAGGCGATGACCGCGGCCTCCTGCGACTCGCTCGTCCACCTCGCCCTCCTCTACAACCCGGTCCACAACGCCGCTTACGCCCACGAGGTCGAGGCCATCGGCACGCTCCAACTCCTCGGCGCGGCGGCGGCGGCCGGCATCCGCCGTCTCGTCACCATGAGCAGCACCGCGCTCTACGGCGCGCGCCCCGACAACCCGGCCTTCCTGACCGAGGACCGTCCCTTGCGCCCGGCGCCGCAGAGCCGCTTTTTCGCCGACAAGCTCGAGGTCGAGCGGCTGATCGACGCGTTCCGGCGAGAGCGGCCCGGGGCGGCGGTCGTCACCTTGCGGATGGCCTCGCTCCTCGGCCCCACCGTCAAGAACCCGATCACGAGGCTCTTCGGCCGCACGGTCGTGCCGGTGCTCCTCGGCCACGACCCGCTGATGCAATTCCTCCACGAGGACGACGCGGTGCGCGCGCTCGAACGGGCGGTCCTGTCCGACGGCTCCGGGATCTTCAACATCGCGCCGCCCGGCGCGCTGCCGCTCTCCTCGGTCCTCGACCTCCTGGGCCGGACCGCCCTGCCCCTGCCGGGCCCCGTCGCGCGGGCGGGGATGTCGGCGCTCTGGTCGCTAGTCGGCGTCGGGACGCCCCCGTCGTGGCTCGACTACCTCCGCTACGTCTGGGTCGCGGACGGCAGCCGGGCGACGCGCGAGCTGGGGGTCACCTACCTGCACACGGCGCGCGACGCGGTCGTCGCCTTCGGCCGGACGCTCGAGAAGGGCCCGCGCCGGCCCGCGGCGGTGGGGTGAACGGCGATGGCGAAGCGCAACGTCCTCGGCAACGATCCCTTCGAGCGCGGCGCGGCCGCCCGTCCCGGCGGGCCGCCCGCGAAGGGCGGCGAGGCTCCGGCGACGCCGGGGAGACCCGCCCCGGCCGCGACCCGGACCACCTCGAGCTCCGGGGCGTCGCGGACCGCGGCCCGCGCCACGCGCGATGGGGCCGATGGGGCCCGGGCGAAGGCGGCCGCTGAAGAGGGGTCATTTCCGGCGACGAAGAACCCGCGGCGGACCACACCCGAGCGCCCGGTCGAGCCGAACGCGCCCCCGGCGGCGGGGCCCCCGCCCAAGCGGGGGAGGGAGACGCCCGTCTCGTTAGACGAGACGAGAGTCCCGGCGCCGCCCACGCCGCTCCACGCGATGCCCTCCGAGACCACGGTCGAGCGGCTGCGCCGGCTCATCGAGGAGGAGCTGCCCGCCGCGCTGGGGCAGGCCGGCCATTTCGCGACCTCCACCCTCGGGCTCACGGGCATGCCGGGGAACGTCCCCGACGTCGATCCCTTCGGCATGTCGCAGCAGTTCGTGGACCGCTGGCAGCCGGTCTTCGCCTTCCTGCTCCGCCACTACTTCCGCCTCGCCGCCGACGGCCTCGGCAACCTCCCCTCCACCGGCCCCGCGCTGCTCGTCTCCAACCACTCGGGGATGCTCCCGTTCGACGAGGTCCTGATCGCGGCGGCCCTCGCCGACCGCCACCCCGAGCACCGGATCGTCCGGCCGCTCGCCGAGGACTTCGCCATCCACTTCCCCTTCGCCGGCCCCTGGCTCGAGCGCTTTGGCTGCGTCCGCGCCTGCCCGGAGAACGCCGAGCGGCTCCTCGCGGGCGGCCATCTCGTCGCGGTCTTCCCAGAGGGATCGCACGGCATCGGCAAGCTCTGGCGGCAGCGCTATCGCCTCCAGCGCTTCGGACGCGGCGGGTTCGTCAGGCTCGCGCTGCGCGCCCAGGTCCCCATCGTCCCGATCGCCCTGATCGGCGCCGAGGAGTCCCACCCCGTCCTCGCCCGCATCGACCTCCCGCGCAGCCTCGGCGTCCCGTACCTCCCCATCACGCCCACCTTCCCCTGGCTCGGGCCCCTCGGCCTCTGGCCGCTGCCGACCCGCCTCTTCCTGCGGATCGGCACGCCCATCCACCTCGGCCGCAACCCGCGCGACGCCGACGACCGGCCCCTCGTCGCCCGCCTCTCCGAGGAGGTGCGGACGGCGGTCCAGGAGATGCTCGACGGGCTGCTCGCCCAGCGCCGCTCGGCCTTCTTCTAGGCGACCGGTGTCCCATGGGTCCCCTCGCGAGGGAGCCGCGACCGAGGCGAGGCGACGGGGCTCAAGCCCGTCTTATTCACGGTACGGCGTAGCGAGGCGTTCGAGACCGCAGCCGAGAAGGGCAAGCGCAGCGACGACCGACGAGGCGTGCGTAAAGCACCTCCCCCCAAGTCGTTTGGAGGGTGGCAAGCCC
>JAKAPL010000107.1 GCA_021807105.1 Myxococcales bacterium
GGGGTGTGCTCGCTCCTTCCTCCTGCGGCGTGCTTCAGCACGCCTCGTCGGTCGTCGCTGCGCTTGCCCTTCTCGGCTGCGGTCTCGAACGCCTCGCTACGCCGTACCGTGAATAAGACGGGCTGATGGACCCGGACCCGGCAGACAAGGCGGCGCTGCGGCTCTGGCTCCTCGACCGCGCACGGGCGCTCTCGGCCGAGGAGCGCGCCGAGGCGTCCTCGCGCGTGCAGGACCGGCTGCTCGCCCTCTCCGCCTTCGCCGCCGCCCGGGTGATCGCCCTGTATGCCCCGCTCCCCGCGGAGCTCTCGACCGAGCGGCTCTTCGCGCGGGCCCGGGCGGCCGGCAAGACCGTGGTCCTCCCCGGTTACGCGGACCGCGAGCCGGAGCTGCGCGCGGCCGGCGAGCCCGCGGAGCTTACGGAGCGCCGGCACGGCTTCCTCCAGCCGCCTCCGGGGCCCGCCGTCCCGGCGGCGGAGGTCGACCTCTTCGTGGTCCCCGGGGTCGCCTTCGACCGAGGCGGCCGCCGCCTCGGCCGCGGGCAGGGCTACTACGACCGCCTCCTCGCCGCCGCCCGCGCGGACGCGTGGCGCGCGGGCGTCTGCTTCGACCACGCGCTGCTCCCGCGCCTCCCCGCGCAGCCGCACGACGCCCCGGTGGACTACGTCGCGACGCCCTCGGCGCTCCTCCGGACCGGCCAGAGGAGGTAGGCGCCGAGCGCGAGATCGAGCGCGCCGCCGGCCGCGGCCTTCGCCCAGAGCGGCCAGGGCTGGGGCGAGATCCAGCCCTCGGTGAGCCCGGCGACGGTGAGGAGCGAGGCCGCGCCGAGGACGACGGGCAACGCCTCGCGACCGGCGCGGGCCAGCGCGTCCAGGCGGCGGGCGGGGCCGGGGCGCGCCAGGCCGCTCGCGAGGTGGAGGCCGGCCGCGGCGGCGAGCACGAGGGCGGTCAGCTCGACGCCGGAGTGGGGCAGGACGTACGAGAGGAGCGCCACGAGCGAACCGCGCGCCGCGACGAGGGCCACGGTCGCGCCCAGGACGACGCCGTTGTAGAGCAGGACGAGGACCGTCCCGGCGCCGAGGGTCGCGCCCAGGGCGAAGGCCGCGAACGCGGCCCGGGCGTTGTTGGTGAAGTAGAACGCGCCGTAGACGGGGTCGCCCTCGCGGGCGGAGATCCCCGCCTGGAACGACTCGGCGTTCTGCTGGAGCGCGCGCGAGAGGAGGACGGCGGCGGCGCCCGCGTCGCGCCGCACCTCGAGGAAGCCCCAGAGGCCGCCGGCCGCGAGGAGCGCCGCGCAGAGGGCCGCCGCGCGGGCGAGCCGCCGGGCCGCGGCGGGGAAGGCGGCGAGGAGGCGGGCGAACGCGCGCCCGAGGTGGATGGGCTCGGGGGCGTACAGCAGCGCGTGGGCCGAGAGGACGAGCGACTCCAGCGCGGCGAGGCGGTCGGGCGGGGCCCCGGCGGCGCGCCCCTGCGCGAGCACGGTTATGGCCTGCCGGTAGCGGGCGGGGAGGGCGCGCAGGTCGGCCCGCGAGAGCGCGCGGAGCCGGCGGCCCCGGACGCGGGAGAGGAGCTCGGAGAGGTTCGCCGCCGCCTCGCCCGCGCGCCGGTCCAGATCCGTCACGCGAGCCCCTCCAGGAACCGCTCCGCGTCGGAAGGGACCGGCTGGCCGAGCTGGGCGGAGAACCGGGCGGCGAGCTGCCGGGAGAGGCGCCAGCGGGCGTCCTCGTCGAGCTCGAGGCGCCGGTCGAGGAAGCCGCGCACGAGCGCGAGCTCCCCGGCGGAGAGCCCGCTCGCCGGGGAGGGGCGGGCCGGAGCGGGGCCTTCGGCGCGCAGCGGCCGGCCTTCCCTAACGACGAACGTCCCCGCGACGTAGTCGCCGATCCTCTTGCCGCGCCCGCCGGCGAAGATCGCCACGACGCCGGTCACGTAGAACGCGGGGAGGAAGTCGACGAGCCGCAGCAGGTTGCGCAGCAGCGCCGCGCGGCCGTCGATGGGGAAGCCGCCGTCGCGCAGGACGCGCAGCCCGATCCAGCGCTTGCCGGGAGATTGGCCGTTCCAGAACGCTTCGAAGAGGGCGAAGTAGCCGAAGTTGACCGCGAAGATCGCGACGCTGACGAGGGCGAGCGGGAGGCTCCCCAGCTCGGGCAGGCCGGTCGCGTTCCGGCCGACCATCTCCGCGCCGTCCACGGGGACGAGGAGGAACGCGGCGGCGACCGCGAAGAGGAGCGGGACGAGCTGGACGCAGAGGTCGAGCAGATAGGCAAGGGAGCGGCTGCCCGGGCCGGCGAGCGGCAGCCGCAGCTCGATCTGCTCGGGCGTCTCGATCGTCGCCGCGTCGAAGAGGGGCTTTGCCACGCCGGGAGGCGTAGCACGGCACGCGCGGCGCGTGCTAGGCTCATGCCTCCCCAGGGACGCCTACCGATGCGCTACGAGCTCAAACCCCGGTCCATGTCCGAGCTGATGGACGGGACCTTCAAGCTCTATCGGGACCAGGTCGGACCGCTGCTCGCGATCGCGGCGATCACCGACGTGCCGACGGCCGCCTTCTACGTCCTGGCGCAGCGGCTCGTTGCGAACCCGGCGACGGTCACGCGGGCGCCGGGATCGCTCGTCCCGCTCTTCGCGGCGCTCTCCCTCCTGCCCCTCATGCTCGTCGCCATGACCGTCCAGGCCGGGGCGCTCGCCTCGGCCACGGCCGACGCCTTCCTCGGGCGGCCGTGGAGCGTGGGCGGAGCACTGCGCAAGGCCTTCTCGCTCTTGCCGGGCCTGCTCTGGGCGGGGATCCTCTGGCTCCTCGGCCTCTCCCTCGGCTTCCTCCTCTTCATCCTCCCCTGCTTCTACCTGGGCCTCGCCTGGGCGGTCTGGATCCAGGCCCTCGTCGTCGAGGGCAAGCGGGGCGGCGCGGCGCTCTCCCGCTCGCGCGCGTTGACGAAGGGCGCGTTCGGCCGCCTCGGCTGGCTGCTCCTCGCCTTCGGCGTCGTGCAGATCGCGCTCTTCGTCGGGATGGCGGCGGCCATCCCCTCTTCGATCGACAAGCTCCCGGTGATCGGGGCGGTGCTCAGCCAGATCCCCAACGTGGTCATGGCGCCGCTCTACCCGGCGCTCTTCACGCTCGTCTACTTCGACGGCCGCATCCGGCACGAGGGCTACGACTTGGAGGTCGCCGCCCGCGAAGAGGCTCCGGCCGCCTCGGCCGCGCAGCCGCTCGCGCCGGCCCGCTTCGACGCGCCGTGACGCCCGCCGATCGGGAGGTCGCGGTCCGGCTGCGGGCGATCCTCGCCTCGCCCGAGTTCCACCCGCGCGCCTCGGACTGGCTGCGCGGCCGGTTCGAAGCGGCGATCCAGGGCGTCTTCCAGTGGCTCGGGGGCCTTAGCCCGGCCGAGCGCTGGGGGCTGCTCGCCCTCTGCCTCGCCGGCCTCGCGGCCATCGCGGTCCAGGTCTGGCTCACCGTGCGCCCTTCCGCCCCACCCGGCGCAAAGGCCATCGCCGCGGGGGGCAGGGCGGAGGACGGCGCTTCCCCCGGGACCCTCGTGGCGCGGGCGGACGTGCTCGCCCGGGACGGCCGCCTCCGCGAGGCCGCGCGGCTCCTGCAGGAGGCGGCGCTCCTCCGGCTCTCGCGGGAGAGCGGCCTTGGCTGGCGCGCCGATCGCTCGGACTGGGAATGGGTCGCGGTCCTCCCCGCCGCGCGCGGCCTGCCGGAGCTGACGCGGGCGACCGAGCGCGTCGCCTTCGGGCCCACGGCCGACGCCGCCGCGTTCGCCGCCTGCCGGCGCGCCTACGAAGCCCTCCCGCGAGAGCGTCCCCGGTGAAGAGATCGATCGCGACGGGGGGCGGGGAGGCGGGGATGGAGACCTCCGGGTCCCCCGGGGCCGCCGGCAGGAGCGGGCTCCGTCCTGCCGGGCTCTTCTGGGCGCTCCTCCTCGTCGCGGGGGCGGCGCTCCTCGTCGCCGGCCTCTGGCCGCGGGAGCCGGACGACGACTCGGCGTGGGACGCGCCGGACACGACGTTCTCGCCCGGTCCGAGGGGCACGAAGGCCCTCTTCCTGCTCCTGTCGCAGGAGGGGCTCCCGGTGACCCGCCTGCGCCGGCCGAGCTACGATCGGCTGCCGCCGCGCGCGGCGCTCTGGGACCTCTCGCCCGAACGGCTCGGTCCGCTCGAGCGGCGCTGGTTGGCCGGCTTCGTGCGCGCGGGCGGGACCTTCGTGGGTGGACCGGGGCCGGTGCGCGACCTCGCGGCCGAGGCGGGGCTCCCCGGGCCGGAGTTCCTCGAAAAAGAGGGGGCGGTCGAGGAGCCCGGCGGGCTCGACGTGCAGGTCGAGCGGTCCTGGTCGATCGCGGGGCTCGGGGTGCCGGCGCGGGTCGACCTCCGGCGCGAGGAGAAGACGCCGGTGGTCGCGGACTTCCCGCTGGGCCGCGGCAGGATCGTCTTCGTCGGGATCACGGCGGCGGCGCGCGACGATCAGATCGGCCGCGGCGACAACGGCCCCTTCTTCGCGCGCCTCGCGCGCCGGACCGGATCGCCGCTGTTCTTCGATGAGTTCCAGACGGGCTTCGGGGACGAGGGGCTCGCACGGCTCCTCGCCTCGGCACCCTACCGCTGGGGCCTCCTGCAAGGGGCGCTCGCGCTCGTGCTCGGGCTCCTCGGGCTCTTCGCGCGGCGCGAGGTCGCGCGGGCCGCGGACCCGCCGCGCCGGCGCCGGACGGACGATCAGGTCGCGGCGCTCGCGCGGCTCTGGAGGCAAGGGGACGACGCGGGGCTGCCGCTCGGCGTGCTCCTGTCCGCCGCGGCCGAGCGGGCGCGGGGACGGCTCTCCGGAGCGGGCGGGTTCGAGCCGTTCCCGGAGTGGGTCGCCGTCGTCCGCCCGGAGCTCGCTGAACGGGCGCGCGACCTCTGGTCGCGGGCGGCGGCGCTCGCCGGCCGGGCGCGGCCGCCCGCGGGGCGCGCGAGGCAGGCGGCCGCCGAGGTCCTGGAGTTGGAGAAGGAGGTGCTGGCGTGGTGAGAGACGAAGAGCGCGGGGAGATCGCGGGCGCGCAGGGCGCGGCGGCGGCGTTGCTCGCCGCGGTCGAGAAGTCGCTCGTCGGCCGCCGGCCGGAGCTCGAGGCGCTGCTCGCCGCGTTCTTCGCCGGCGGCCACGTCCTCGTCGAGGGGCCGCCGGGCACGGGCAAGACGCTCGCCGTCCGCGTCCTCGCGGCCGCCTCCGGCTGCACCTTCCGGCGGATCCAGTTCACCCCCGATCTGATGCCCGCGGACGTCGTCGGCACCCACGTCTTCGATCCGCGCGACGCGAGCTTCCGGCTCGTGCGCGGGCCGATCTTCGCGGACGTCGTCCTCGCCGACGAGATCAACCGCGCCCCGGCGAAGACGCAGTCGGCGCTCCTAGAGGCGATGGAGGAGCGCCGGGCGACGCTCGACGGCGAGCCGCTGCCGCTGCCGGCGCCGTTCACGGTCTTCGCGACCATGAACCCCGTCGAGCTGGAGGGGACGTTCCCGCTCCCCGAGGCGCAGCTCGATCGGTTCCTGATGAAGGTCCGGATGCGGGAGATCGACGCCGGCGCGGAGCGCGAGGTCATCGCCCGCTTCGCGGCGGGCTTCGATCCGTGGGTCGCGGTGCAGCGGGAGGTCGCGCCGGTCCTCGACGCCGCGCGGCTGCTCGCGCTGCGCGCCACGGTCCAGGGGGTGCGGGTCGAGCCGGCCGTGCAGGGCTACCTCGTCGAGCTGGTCCGCCGCACCCGCGGCCATCCGGGCGTCTCGCTCGGAGCGAGCACCCGCGCCGCGGTGGCCCTGCTGCGGGCGGCGCAGGGGAGGGCGGCGTGCGCGGGGCGGGGCTTCGTCATCCCGGACGACCTGAAGTCGCTCGCCCCGTCCGTCCTGGCCCATCGAATCGGTCTGTCGCCGGAGGCCCAGCTCGAAGGGCTGGACGGCGAGGCGGTCGTGGCGAAGATCCTCGCGCAGACGCCGGTGCCGCGGCTCGCGAATCCTTGACTCGACACCGGCCGCTTCTTACGCTCGATCGCGATGAAGGATGTCCTCGACCAGGAGCCCGGGGAGCCGGACGAGAAGCCGGTGGCCCTGCTCCAGCGCTACCTCGCCCGGCAGGGACTCAAGTCGACCCGCCAGCGCGCCTTGATCGTCGAGACCTTCCTGGCGGCTCCCGGCCACCTCGACGTGGACGATCTGCTCGCCCGCGTCCGCGCGCGCAGCCCTCGGGTCAGCGCCGCCACGGTCTACCGGACGATGAAGCTGCTCACCGCCTGCGGGCTCGCGCACGCGCAGAACTTCGGCGACGGGCACACCCGCTACGAGAGCGCCTTTCGGCGGGAGCACCACGACCACCTCGTCTGCACGGTCTGCGGCACCATCGTCGAGTTCGAGAACGACCGGATCGAATCGCTCCAGGACCAGGTGGCCCGCCGCCACGGCTTCCTCGTCCGCGACCACCGGCTCGAGCTGTACGGGCTGTGCGCCGATTGTCAGGTGCGCGCTCCGGCCGAGCGGCAATAGACCTCTTCGAGCGCGAGCTGGACGATGTCCGGCGACGGGTTCATGATCTCCTCAACGAGGCGAAGCAAGAACCTCTTGGTCGGCCCTGGGTTCCCGATGGCCAAGGGGGCCCCGGACTCCAGGGTTCCGGGGCCGCACCCCGGGCTGCCTCACCCGGGGATGCTTTTCTTCGGCCAGAGCAAGTAGCTGACCCGCTTCTTCTGAAGCTTCTTTAACCCCGTCTTATTCACGGTACGGCGTAGCGAGGCGTTCGAGACCGCGAGCCGAGAAGGGCAAGCGAGAGCGACGACCGACGAGGCGTCGCGTAAAGCACCTCCCCCAAAGTCGTTTGGAGGGTGGCAAGCCCCCCTTCGGGAGGCGCGGGATCGGACGCCGCAGCAGCCGGACCGTGAATAAGACGGGCTTAGATGATGGGGGGCCCGTGCGTCCCGCGCGCTCGCCGGCAGAGCCGTCTCGCGCTTTCCTTGTCGTACCGGCCGCATCTACGCCGCCGCCCAGGGGACGCCGTACTCGTCGAACCGCCGGGGCATGAAGATCAGGAGTTCAGCCATCCCGGCGCACGCCCACGCCGCGCAGCTCACCTCCTCGGCGAGCGAAAGCCCCTTGGCCGTCGTGGTGGCGCCCGGCGGCCATACGATGACCGGCAGGGACGCTCCCAGCGCCGGCGCCGCCTCCCCGATCCGCGTTTGCAGCTCCATCGACGGCTCCTCGCTTCCTT
>JAKAPL010000042.1 GCA_021807105.1 Myxococcales bacterium
GGAGGTGCTTTACGCGACGCCTCGTCGGTCGTCGCTCTCGCTTGCCCTTCTCGGCTCGCGGTCTAAAAACGCCTCGCTACGCCGTACCGTGAATAAGACGGGCTAAGGGCAAAGGGGGTAGCTCGTCCCGCTCATGCGGCCATCGCGGCTGGTCCCTAGCACTATAGGGAGGAGACGATGGAGCCAGCACCTCACCCGGAGGGCGTCACCGAGCTGCTCGAGGCGATGCGCGAGCATCATCCCTACACGGCCGCTCACGGGATGCGCGTCGCGGCGTACGCCCGCCGCCTCGCCGCCGCCTGCGGCTACTCCGGCGGCGGAGAGGAGGAGGTCTATTCGATCGCCCTCCTGCACGACATCGGCAAACTCCACGTGCCTGCGCCCATCCTGAGCAAGGCCGAGCCGCTCTCCCCCTGGGAGATGACCCTGTTGCGCCGCCACCCCGAGGAAGGCAGCCGGATGCTGCGGGCTCTCGGGCTCCCGAGGCTCGGCGCCCTCGTCGGCGCGCACCACGAGCGGGTCGACGGGCAGGGCTATCCGAAGGGCATCCGCGGCCGGGCGATCCCCGAGGCCGTCCGGATCGTGACGGTCGCCGACGTCTACGACGCGATCACGAGCGAGCGCTGCTATCAGCACGCCGCTGGCTGGCGGGCGGCCGAGGCGGAGATCCTGCGCGTCGCCGGCACCCAGCTCGACGCAGCGATCGTCTCGGTGTTCCTCGCTCTGCTCGCCCGCGAGCGGGCGAAGAAGCACCGGGCGCCCATGGCGGTCCCCGCGCGGCGGTGACCGTGTCGCCTCCTTCCCCGCCCCGCGCGGGCTCTCTTGCGGGCCTTCCCGGTGGAGCCCATCGACGCCGGGGCCTCCAGGGGCGGGTCCAGGTCTTTTTCGGCGACCCGTCGGCGGGTGATCCCGCTCCTCGCGCCCGTGCTCCCCTGTTCGGGTGCGCCCGTGCCCCGTCCTCTTACCCGAACAACTCGCGGACCTTGTCGAAGAAGCTGTGCGCCTGCGGGTGGGTCTGGTCGCCGGACAGCTCAGCGAACCGCTCGAGCAGGTCGCGCTGCTCGCGGGAGAGGTGCGTCGGGGTCTCGACCGCGACCTCGACGAGCTGATCTCCACGGCGGCGACCGCCGCTGGACGGGATACCCTTCTCGCGCAGCCGGAACACCCGGCCGTTCTGGGTTCCGGCGGGGACCTTCATCGCCACCTTGCCGTCGAGGGTGGGCACGTCGATCTGCGCGCCGAGCGCGGCCTGCACGAAGGAGATGGGGACGCGGCAGACCACGTCGTCGTCCTGGCGGCGGAAGATCGGGTGGTCGCGCACGTGGACGACGACGTAGAGATCACCCGCGGGGCCGCCGCGCTCACCGGGCTCACCCTCGCCGGAGAGGCGGATCCGGGCGCCGGTGTCGAGGCCCGGGGGGATGCGCAGGGAGAGCTCCGCGCTGCTCTGGACGCGGCCGTCGCCGCGGCAGGCGGGGCAGGGGTCGGCGAGGACCGTCCCGCTGCCCCCGCAGCGCGTGCAGGCGCGGGAGACGGCGAAGAAGCCCTGCTGGAATCGTTGCTCGCCCGTTCCGCCGCAGGTGGAGCAGCGGCTCTCGCGACCGGCGCGGCTGCCGCTTCCCCCGCACGCCTCGCACCTCTTGGGGCGGGGAAGCCGGACCTTGGTCTCGCAGCCGAAGGCCGCCTCCTCGAAGGACAGCTCGAGGTTGTAGCGCAGATCCGCGCCGCGGTTCTTCGCCGCCCGGGACCGCCGCCCGCCGCCGAACACCTCGCCGAAGATGTCCCCGAAGATGTCGTTGATGCCCCCCCCCGGGAAACCGCCAAATCCGAAGGGGAACCCCTCGGCGGCCGCTCCGGACCCGGAGATCCCCGCGTGGCCGAACCGATCGTAGGCCGCGCGTTTCTCTTCATCCGCGAGGACGGCGTACGCCTCGCTGATCTCCTTGAAGCGCTCCTCCGCCGCCTTGTCGTTCGGGTTCTTGTCGGGGTGGTATTGATGGGCGAGTCTGCGGTAGGCGCTCTTCAAGTCCTGCGGGGTCGCCTCACGGGAAACCCCGAGAACCTCGTAATAGTCTCTCTTGTCCGCCATGGCAGGGAGAAGCCGTGCGCAATATAACGCAGGGCCGGAGGAGAGCAATTCGCGGCGCGACGAATCCGCCGCGGCCGGACTCGCTCCCGAGACTCATTCACCCGCTCGCAAGCAGCTCCACCGAACGAGGCGGGTGAACGGGGTCGGAACGCAACGGGAGGCCCAGCCCCCACCCCGTCCGTAGAGCCCGTCTGTTCACGGGACGGCGCAGCGAGGCGGGCGGAATCCTCTCCCCCAAGGGGTCGCAAGGGGGGCAAGCTCTCGTACGCGGGCGCCGGAGCGAACGCCGCTGCCGCCGGACCATGGATCAATCTCTAGACGAGGCCAGGAGCCTCACCCCGGCGAAGGGGCAGCCGTGGCCGGCCCAAAGGGGGCAGCCCTCGGAGATCGTCGAGCGTCGATCCGGGATCAGCGCCGGCCCGCGGAGGCGCGGCTCCGCAGGCCGCGGCGCCCTACGCCTTCGCGCGCCCCTTCTTGGCCCCCTCGTCCTCGGGGGGCGGAACGACCGCGAGGCCGGGCGGGGCGGCCCGCTTCACGCCCGCCTTGTCGAAGAGCTGCTGCTCCAGCCGGAGGAGGATGTCCGGGTGCGCATCGAGGTAGCTCTTTGCCTGCTCGCGTCCCTGGCCGATCCGCTCGCCATCGAAGGCGAACCACGAGCCGCTCTTCTCGACGAGCCCCGAGAGGGCCGCGAGGTCGAGCACGTCGCCCGAACGGCTGATGCCGGTGCCATAGAGGATGTCGAACTCGACCTCCCGGAACGGCGGCGCAACCTTGTTCTTGACCACCTTGACCCGCGTGCGGCTGCCGACGACCTGCTCGCCGTTCTTGATGGCCCCGATGCGCCGGATGTCCAGCCGCTGGCTCGCATAGAACTTGAGCGCGTTGCCGCCGGTGGTCGTCTCGGGGTTGCCGAACATCACGCCGATCTTCATCCGGATCTGGTTGATGAAGATGACGCAGGTCTGGCTCTTGGCGATCGTGCCGGTGAGCTTACGCAGCGCCTGGCTCATCAGCCGCGCCTGCACGCCCATGTGGGCGTCGCCCATCTCCCCCTCCAGCTCGGCCCGTGGAACGAGCGCGGCGACCGAATCGACGACGAGCGCATCGATGCCGCCCGATCGGACGAGCAACTCGGTGATCTCCAGGGCCTGCTCGCCGGTGTCCGGCTGGGAAATCAGCAGGTCGTCGGTCCGCACCCCCAGCTTGCGGGCGTACAGCACGTCGAGGGCGTGCTCGGCGTCGATGTAGGCGGCGACGCCCCCCCGCTTCTGCGCCTCGGCGACGACGTGCAGCGCGAGGGTGGTCTTGCCCGAGGATTCGGGGCCGTAGATCTCGACGATCCTCCCGCGAGGGAAGCCACCGATCCCGAGCGCGATGTCCAGGCTCGGCGATCCAGAGGGGATCGCCGGCACGTTGTCGACAGGCGCCTCGTCGTTGCCGAGCCGCATGATCGCGCCCTTTCCGAACTGCTTCTCGATCGAGGCCACCGCCAGCTCGATCGCCTTCTGCTTCTCCGCCGAAACGCCCATGGATTCGCTCTCCTAGTCGAGTGAACGTCTGTACGGCCGAGCATACTACCGGACCCCACTGACATCGGAAGCCCTCTACCCGGCCGACCGCCGGCCGCTGCGGCTGATCCAACGGCTGCAGCGCGCCCCGGCGGGGCAGGGAATGCGCTCATGGCCTGCCGCGCACCCAGCGGACCTCGGGGACGAGGAGCAGCTCGCTCGCCCGGACCGTGATCCGGGTGAACGTGCGGCCCGGAGCGATCGGCTCGGCCGGAGCGAAGCAGAGGTGCGGCGCGCCGTCAATCCGGCGCGCCGCCCGCACCGTTAGCGGGACCCGCGCGCCCCCGCCGGCGAGGGCCGCCTCGATCGTGACGGGCGCGTCGGGGGGAGAGGAGAGCCTGCCGGCGGCGTCGAGCGAGAAGCCCAGGGGGAGGGAGAGGCAGAGCGCGTCGCCCGCCCCGCTCGCGACGAGCGGCGGGTCGGGGACGAGGACGAGCACGCGGGGCCCGAGCGCCGGCATCGTCGCGACCAGATCCGTCCGCGCATGCGCGCACGCGAAGAAGAGGGGCGCGAGCCCGCAGGCCAGTACGCGCCGCGCGATGGAGATCACGATCGCCGGCGGCCCGGCGGGGAAGGGGGCCAGGGGTGAAGGGTCGAAGTCGCTCATGCTCGCCGGGGATCAGCCCGTCACCGTGCCGTCAAAGTAGAACCCCCGCGCCGGAGTGGGAGCGCCGGCCACGGTCAGCTCGAGCACGTGCGTCTCGCCGGCGAAGGGGCCCGTGGGGAGGACGAGCTGGTGCAGCCCAGGCGATTCGATCGTCTCCCGCGCCACGGACTTGCCGTCGATCGCGACATCGAGGTCCACCGGGAAGCCCGAGGGCGATCCGTCTGGGATTCCATAGGAGAGCGTGAAGGAGCGGCCCATCGGGACGTGGAAGAGGATCCGGCGGGGCCAGCGTTGCGGGTGCGGGTTCATCACGATCATCGTGCGCCGGACGCCGCCGAAGGAGGGCGCACCGTCGAGCGTCACGCCGGTCATGAGCGATTCCTGCCCGCGGTCGAAGCCCGAGCACTCCCAGCGGTCGACCTGGTTGTTGAAGTAGTCGCAGGGGACCTCGCCGAGGAACACCTGCGCGTGCTCGATGTCGCGGGCGAGGTCGTACGGGCGCGGCTGCGCCGCCCGGACCGCGCGCGCGCCCGCGAGGGCGACAAGGAGCGCCGCGCCCGCGGCGAGCCCCCACTTCCAGATCACGGGAGCGATGGGCCGCGGCCCGCCGGCCGGGAAAAACGGGGCCAGAAAGGCGGCGAGCGGCGCGGCGGAGAGGAAGTAGACCGGATCGGAGAAGTCGTCGCGGTACCAGTCGTACTTCGCGAAGAAGAAGAGCGGCCAGAGGAGCGCGAGCGCGAAGACGAGGGCGGGGACGAAACGGCGGCGGATCGCGAGGAAGGCGGCGCCCGCGAGCGCCGGCAGGTATAGGGGGAAGACGGCGAGGATGCCGCGCCCCTGGGGGTCGCGCCAGGCCGGCCATCCCCAGACCGCGCGCAGGCCGACCCAGAATTCGCGGTGGAAGAGGCGGGTATGGGGCTCTATCTCCTGCCTCCCCGCGTGGACGACGAGCACCCGGTGGTACGCGGTGATCCAGGGGGCGCCGAAGAGCGCCCAGTTCACGCCGGCGGCGACGGCAAGGCCCGGCACGCAGCCCGCGGCGAACCGCCAGGCCGAGCGCGTGTCGAGCGCGGCGCCCTCCTCGTCCCCGCGCGACGGGAAGAGCGCCCAGAGGCCAAAGGGGACCAGGAAGAAGACGTTCGTGATCTTCGCGAAGACCGCGAGGCCCGCGAGCAGGCCGGCGCCCCCCGGCCGGCGCCACGCGAGCAGCGCCGCCGCCCCCACGACGAGCGTGGAGTAGAAGAGGTCGTTGTTGAACCCGTATGCCTCCTGGGCGACGTGTGGGACCGCGGCGATGGCGAGGCCGAGGACCGAGGCCGCCCAGCGGGCGGCGAAGCCCGCCGCCAGCTCCGCCGCGAACAGCGCGCAGAGCGCGCCACAGAGGACGTTGAAGGCGAGCGTCCCGACCGCGCCGAGCGCGAGGTAGAACGGCACCGAGAGGATGGGCATCAGGAGCGGGTGCTTCGGGTACCATTTCCCGTCGCGGCCGACCGCGACGTTCGACCAGTCGTCGGTCAGGTTGTAGTTCCAACCGAGCCGCCCGTTGAACCAGGAGCGCGGATGGAGGTGGCTCTGGTCGAGCGAGCCGTTCTCGACGATCCCCCGGACGGTGTTGAAGTAGAACGAGCCGTCCCGGAAGAGCCAGCGGTTCGGCGAGTAGCGGCCCACGGCGATGCTCCCCTGCAAGGCGAGCGCGCCGCAGAAGACCACGATTCGCCATGGGATTCGGTCCAGGAGTGTTCTCGCGCCGAGCATGGGCGCCGTTCCCTATCCTCTAACGGGGCTTCGCCCCAGCCCGACAAGTTGTAGGGGAGCATAGCCGAGGGACTGGAGAAGGGAAGGGGGCTCCGGTCGAGCCGAGGGTGCGATAAGCTCGCTCCCTGTTGCAAGCCGCGCGAGGCGGCGGTTGGTCCCGAGGGACCGTGGACGACCGGAGCCCAAGATGGACGTAGCGTGCTGGTTTCCCAACGCCGGGGACGGCCCCAGGCCGGTGAGAACCATTGGAGAGGTGAGAGCTTTTTCGAGTTCGTCCGCGAGATCGATGGCTGGCTGCCGCTCTTTGCAGTACGTTTTGCAGCGAAGCGACGAGGCCGCCCGTCGCAGCGAAGGGATCGGCTTTCGCAGCAGGCAGCCATTTCACACCAGCCTACTCGGCCGCGGGAGGGCGCGTTGTCCCCGTTCGTGCAGCTCGTCCTGCTGACGAGGATGCGCTGCGTGCCCTTTCCTCTTGACACCATGCATCGCTCGTCGCATCTGTCGCCGGTGGCCGTCCACGTGCGACTCTCGGAGGCGGAGTTGACCGCGCTGCTCGCTCCGTTCGGGGTCGGGCCGTTGCGCGTAGCACGGGGGATCGCCTCCGGCTCGATCAACACGAACTATCGCGTCGAGAGCGCGAAGGGGACCTTCTTCGTCCGCCTCGCCTTCGGCCGGAGCGAGGAAGACCTCGGGCTCGAGACGAGGCTCCTCGACCTCCTGCGCGAGGGCGGCCTCCCCGTCGTGCCGCCGAGGCGCGCCGAGGACGGGGCGGCGTTCGTCCCCTTTCAGGGCGGGGCGCTGTCGGTCTTTCCCTGGAGCGCGGGCGAGCCTGTCCCGGCGACCGAGGTCTCGGAGCGGCACCTCTGGGAGTTGGGCCGCATCCTCGGGAGGCTCCACCGGCTCGGCGCGGGGTTCGCGGCGCGACGGGAGAACCCTTTTGGGAGTGCGACCGCGGCAGGATGGCTCGCCGAGCTGACCGCGTCGTCGGGACGCGGCGACGCGGAGGTCGCGGCGGCGCTGCCCGCGATCGGAGTGGGGCTCGCCGGCGCGGCCGCGCTCGCCGGGCACGGCGAGACGTGGATTCACGCCGACCTGTTCCGGGACAACGTCCTCTGGATGGGCGACCGGATCGGCGCGGTCCTGGACTTCGAGATGGCCTGCACCGCGCCGCCGGTGCTCGACGTCGCCGTCACGATGCTCGACTGGACGTGGGAGGAGGGGCGATTCTCGCCGCGACGGGTCCGGCCGCTCGTCGAGGGCTGGCGGCAGGCGCTGGGGCCGCCTGCGGCGCTGCCCCAGGCGGGGCTCTCGGGAGCGCTGCGCTTCGCGGCGGCCCGGTTCACGCTGTCGCGGCTGCGCGACTTCCATTTCTCGCCGCTGTCCGATGACGCGCTCGTGCGCAAGGACTGGCGACGGATGCGGGACCGGCTGTCCGCGGCGCTCGCGCTCGGGCCGGCGGGGATCGCGGCGCTCGTGGGGTGACCCCGCCGCAGGGCGGGGTCACTACAGCCCGCTCGTGATGAGCCAGCGATCGCCCTGACGGGTGAATTCCATCCGGTTGATGTCCGAATTATGCTCGGGCACGTCGCCGGCGGGCATGACCGCGATGAAGTTCTCGGTGTAGAAGTAGGTTGCCTTTGCCTTGTGGTCCGTGGTCTCGATGTGCCGGACGTTGATGTCGAGCCGCAGGTCCTTGACCTTCGCGAACTGGGCGGGCAATTCCTTCCTCAGGCGGGCGTAGTCCCAGTGGTAGGACGGATCGTCCGGGTGGCCGCGCATGTCGTAGTAAGAGGGCGAGACCATCGCTAGGATCGCCTTCACGTCGTGCCGCTGGGCGGCCTCGCGGTACTGCTCGATGAGCACGAGCAGCTTCCGGTTCTCCTTGGTGTCCCGGATCTCGGTGCCGGGGATGAGCGAGGGGGGACACGCGGAGAGAAACAGGGCCGCCGCGGCCAAGGGGAAGAGGTTCTTCATGGGACCGGCGTTTCGGTACATTCGCGTCGGATACCGTCCTAACCGACGGCCTGTCAACCTATTCCCGGGACGAGCTGCCCCGCCTCTTACGGGGACGCTCCCACTCCCGCGACCCAATGCTCTTTGAGCCTATGAATCATCCGCCGCGGCCTCTCCGAGGCGGAGAACGGCCGCGATCCGCGCTCGGTGGGACCGCCCGATTGGCCCCCGGGATCGACCGTATCGATGGCGCCAAAGGGCGTGCGGCAGACCGACTTGACTAATCTACACGCAGCGAGTAGAGATTACGGGCGATGGGCGGGCCGGCGAGAGAGAGGGCGAGCTTCGGCGAGGCGGCCGAGGCGGCGGAGTTCGTCCGGATGCTCGATCGCTTCGAGCGCGGCGAGATCTCCTCCGACGCCTTCCGAGCCTTCCGCCTGACCCGCGGCATTTACGGGCAGCGGCAGGACGGCGTCCAGATGGTCCGGGCGAAGATCCCGCAAGGGGTGCTCTCGGCCGCGCAGCTCCGCGTGCTCGCGGACGTCTCGGAGCGCTGGTCGCGCGGCTTCGGCCACCTGACGACGCGGCAGAACCTGCAGTTCCACTTCGTGAGGACGGCCGACGTGGCCCCGATGATGGAGGCGATCAACGCCTGCGGGCTGACGACCCGCGAGGCTTGCTCACACGCGGTTCGCAACGTGACCGCCTGCCCCTACGCCGGCGTCTGCCCGGGCGAGGCGTTCGACGTGACGACCTACGGCGAGCAGATCACGCGCTTCTTCCTGCGCGGGCCGCTCGGGTCGGGCCTGCCGCGCAAGTTCAAGATTGGCCTCTCCGGCTGCGCGGACGACTGCGCGCAAGGGGCGATCAACGACATCGGGATCGTCGCGAAGGTGGAGGGCGGGAAGCGGGGCTTCCGGATCACCGCGGGCGGCGGCCTCTCGACGCTGCCGCGCGCGGGCGGCGCGCTCGCCGAATTCCTGCCGGCCGGGGATCTGATCCCCGCGTGCGAGGCGGTCGTCCGCGTCTTCGCCGCCGAGGGGAACCGAAGGAACCTGCACAAGGCGCGGCTCAAGTGGGCGATCGAGAGGCTCGGCTGGGACCGCTTCGCGGCGCTCTGGCGCGAGGCCTTCGCGACCGCGCGCGCCACCCGCGACAACCTCCCCCCGCCGCTCGGCGTCGAGGAGACCGAACCGCGCCGCGAGCGGCCGGCGCCGCTGGCCACGATCCCCCCGGCGGGGCCGTTCGCGCGCTGGCGGGCGACCAACGTCCGCGCGCAGAGACAGCCGGGGCAGTTCGCCGCGACCGCCTGGCTGCGCCTCGGCGACGTGAGCGGCCGGCAGCTCCGCACCGCCGCGGATCTCGCCCTCCGCTTCGGCGAGGGCTCGGTCCGCACGACGAACCAGCAGAACCTCGTCTTCCGCTGGATCCGCGAGGGCGACCTGCCCGCGCTCTGGAGGCGGCTCGACGAGGCGGGGCTCGGCGCGCCGGACGCCGCGAGCGTCGCCGACGTGGTGAGCTGCCCCGGCGCGGAGACTTGCCGGATCGCGGTGACCACCTCCCGCGGCCTCGCGCAGCTCCTCGGCGATACGCTGCGGGCCGCCGGCGCTGCGAGCGGCAGCGGCGCGTCCACGGACATCAAGGTCTCCGGCTGTCCGAACGGCTGCGGGCAGCACCACGTCGCCGCGATCGGCCTGCAGGGCGGAGTGCGGCGGCTTGGCGACCGCCTCGTGCCCCAGTACCTGCTCACCATCGGCGGCGGCATCGACGAGCAGGGGGCGCGCTTCGGGCGGCTCGTCGCCAAGATCCCCGCGCGCCGCGTCCCCGAGGCGGTCGAGAGGCTGCTCGCGCTCTACGACGCGCAGCGGCGGCCGGGGCAGACGCCCCGCGACTTCTTCGGCCGGCTGCCCGTCGAGACCGCCCGCGCGCGGCTCGCGGACCTCGCCGAGATGACGGAACGGTCGGCGAGGCCGGAGGACTTCATCGATCTCGGCGCGAGCGTCGCGTTCGAGGTCGTGACCCTCGACGGGGAGTGCGCGGCGTGACCGAGGATTCGGCGAGGATCCTGCCCGCGCCGCTGACGCTGGAGACGCCCGCCCCGGTCCCCGCGCTCGGCCCGGTGCTCCTCGCGGCGGCCATCGCGGCCGTCGCCTTCACGCTCTCGGAGCTCCTGCTGCCGGCGTCGATCGCCGCGCCTGCCCGGCGCTGCATCGGCGTATTCGCCGCGACGGCGGCGTTCTGGGCCTGGGGCCGCCCCGATCCGGCGGTCACCGCGCTGCTCGCCCTCGTCCTGTTGCCGGCGACGGGCGCCCTCCCGTCCGCGCGCGTCTTCGCCGCGTTCGGCAGCGAGACGGTCTTCTTCGCACTGGGCGCGCTGCTGCTCGCCGCCGCCCTCCAGGCGACCGGCCTCTCGACGCGGCTGTCGGCCTGGGCGCTCGCGCGGGCGGGGGGCTCACCGGCCCGGATCCGCACGGCGCTCTATCTGCTGTCGGGCGGCCTCGCTCTCGTCATGAACGAACACGCGGTGGCGGCTATGCTGCTGCCGCTCGCCTTCCAACTCGCCGACGCGCTCCCGGAGCGCGGGCGGCGAGGCGGCTTTTCGGCCTCGCTCTGCCTGGCCGTCGCGTGGGGCTCCACGGCCGGGGGCATCGGCACGATGCTCGGCGGAACCCGCGCCCCGCTCGCCCTCGGCGTGCTCGAACAGGCCGGCGCGCCGCGCTTCGGCTTCGCCGGCTATTCGCTCGCTGCCCTGCCGGTCTCCGCGACGCTCTTTTCGCTCGGCCTGCTCCTCCTGCGCGTCCTCTATCCCGCGCCCGCCCTCCTCGTCCCGCCGGTCGCCGCCGCGGATCGGCCGCTCTGCGCGCGGGAGAAGGTCGCGGGGGCGACGCTCGCGCTTGCGGTCATTGCCTGGGCCGCGCTCGGGGATCGGCTCGGTCTCGCCACGATCGGCCTCGCCGCGGCGGTCGTGCTCGTCGCCTCCGGCACGGTGAGCTGGCAGGACCTCGAACGGCGCGTCCACTGGGGCGCGCTCGTGCTCATCGGCTGCGCGGTCGCCCTCGGCTCGGCGCTCGCGCAGAGCGGCGCGGCGGAGGTCCTCGCGCGGCGGCTCGCGGGCTTTCCTCCGGCGCTCCTGCCGGGCGCCCTCGTGGCGGCGACCGTGCTGCTCACGAGCCTGATGTCCCACGCGGCCACCGTCGCGACGCTCCTGCCGCTCGGGCTGACCCTCGCCGTGCCGGGCCAGGCGCGGGAGGTCGCGCTCACCGTCGCGGTCGCGAGCGGCCTCGGCTTCGCCCTTCCGGCGAGCAGCGTGGCCAACGTGCTCGCCCTCTCGTCCGGGCGACTTTCACCGAGGCAGATCCTGGTCGGCGGCGCCGCGATGGCCGCCGCCGGGACCCTGCTCGTCCTCGCTTGCTCGCGCTGGCTCTGGCCCGCGCTCGGCTTCTGACCCGGAGAGGCAATGGGCCACGGAGAGACCATGACGGATCGACGACCTCGAAGCGCGACCTTGGAGGCCGCGACCCGACACGGCCAGGAGGCCGGCCGCACCGGGTCGTCCGCTCTCCCCGCGCCCCACGGCGGCCAACTCGTCGAACGGCTCGCCGGCCCCGACGAGGCACGCGCGCTTCGTTGGGAGGCCGGTGAGCGGCCCGGCCTGACCCTCTCCCCGCGGGAGCTCTCCGACGTCGAGCTGCTCGGCGTCGGTGCGATCAGCCCGCTCGCGGGTTTCATGGGCGAAGCCGATTACCGCTCCGTCCTCGCGGCGAAGCGGCTCGCGAACGGCCTCCCCTGGACCCTGCCCGTGACCCTCGCGCCCCCGGTGGCGCCGGTCGGGTTCGCCCCCGGCGACCTCGTCCCCTTACGCGACGGCGCGGGCCGCCTCGTCGCGGTGCTCCGACTCGCGGAGATCTTCCGTGTCGATCCCGAGGAGGAGGCGCGCCTGGTCTTCGGCACGCAGTCGCGCGAGCACCCGGGCGTCGCCCAGCTCCTCGCCGGGGGGACGGTCCGCCTCGGCGGCGAGGTCGACGTGCTCGAGCCGCCGCCCGCCGATCCCCTGCGCCTCTCGCCGCGTCAGACGCGCGCCGCCTTCGCCGCCCGCGGCTGGAAGACCGTCGTCGCGTTCCAGACGCGCAACCCCGTCCACCGCGCACACGAGTACCTCCAGAAGATCGCGCTCGAACAGGTCGACGGCCTGCTCCTCCACCCGCTCGTGGGCGCAACGAAGGGCGACGACGTGCCGGTGGAGGTTCGGCTGCGCTGCTACCAGGTGCTCCTCGACAAGTACTACCCAAAGGACCGCGTCCTCCTCGCGACCTTCCCCGCCGCCATGCGCTACGCGGGCCCGCGCGAGGCCGTCTGGCACGCGATCCTCCGGAGGAACTACGGTTGCAGCCACTTCATCGTCGGCCGCGACCACGCGGGCGTCGGAGGCTTTTACGGGAGCTACGCGGCGCAGCAGGTCTTCGACGAGTTCGATCCCGCCGAGCTGGGCATCGTCCCCATGCGGTTCGAGAACTCGTTCTATTGCCGCGCCTGCGCGTCCATGGCCTCGACCCGCACCTGCCCCCATCCCGAGGCCGACCACGTCGCGCTCTCCGGTAAGCGGGTCCGCGAGATGCTCCGGGCCGGCGAGGCGCCGCCGCCGGAGTTCTCGCGCCCGGAGGTCGCGCAGATCCTCGTCGAAGCCTACCGCGGGCGCGCCCAGGGCGCCGCCTGACCCACCCGGAGATCCGACGTTCCCCGACCCCAGCCGTTCCTTACGAGGAGAACAGGAGCGGTCCCGCCCAAGGAGAGCCCATGTCCGCAGCCCTTCCCCCCGCTCCCCCCTTCGACGCGCGCGAGCTGGCCGCGTCGGCGCCTCGCCTCGCCGCTGCGCCCGCCGAAGAGATCCTACGCTGGGCCGACGAGCGCTTCGGTGAGCGCGGCGCCATCGCGTCGAGCTTCGGCGTCGAGGACGTGG
Organism: Myxococcales bacterium; assembly: GCA_021807105.1. Classification (GTDB taxonomy): domain Bacteria; phylum Myxococcota; class Myxococcia; order Myxococcales; family JAKAPL01; genus JAKAPL01. Next base: position 12,930 of record JAKAPL010000042.1, read on the forward strand.
TGCTCATCGACCTCGCCCGGCGCCACGCTCCACGACTGCGCGTCTTCACCCTCGACACCGGCCGCCTCCATCCGGAGACCTACGAGACGATGGAGGCCGTCCGCCGCCGTTACGGCGTGACGATCGAGACCTACTTCCCCGAACGGACCGCGGTGGAGAGGCTCGTGGCCGAGCGCGGCTTCCTCTCGTTCCGCGAGAGCATCGAGGCCCGCAAGGCGTGCTGCGCGCTGCGCAAGGTCGAGCCGCTCTCCCGCGCCCTCTCCGGCCGCGCCGCCTGGCTGACGGGCCTGCGCCGCGAGCAATCGCCGACCCGGACCGGCGTCGAGGCGATTGAGATCGACGCCGCCCACGGCGGGATCGCGAAGCTGAACCCGCTCGCCTCCTGGAGCGCGGCGCAGGTCTGGGCGTACGTCCAGGAGCATGGCGTCCCGTACAACGCGCTCCACGATCAGGGCTTCCCGTCCATCGGCTGCGCCCCCTGCACGCGGGCGATCAAGCCCTACGAGGACGTCCGGGCCGGCCGCTGGTGGTGGGAGGATCCGGCGAACAAGGAGTGCGGGCTCCATGTCCATCGCTGACGCCGGGACCTCCAGAGACGGCGGGGAGGCGGGGAGGTCAACCTGCTCTTCTCCGACCTCGCTGCCGCCGCTGGGGCCAAAGCTCCCGCGGCGCCGACGGTCGCCTGACGACTATCCAATCTCTCTCCGGCTTGCCGGCGTCCCGGTGCTCGTCGTCGGCGGGGGACGGATCGCCGAGGGGCGCGTCGCCGGACTCGCGGGCGCCGGGGCGCGGATCCGGATCGTCGCCCCCCGGATCACCCCGAGGCTGCGGCGTCGGGTGGAGAGGGGGGGGCTACAGTGGACGGCGCGCCCGTTCGAGCTCGGCGACGTCCGCGGGGCCCGCTTCGTGTTCGTCGCCACCGATTCCCGCGAGGTGAACCGCGCGGCGGCGTTCGCGGCCCGGGCGTTGGGGCTCCTCGTGAACGCCGCGGACATGCCGGAGCTGTGCGACTTCACCCTGCCCGCGATCGGCCGGCGCGGGCTCCTCACCGTCGCCGTCAGCTCCGGCGGCCGGAGCCCGACCGCGGCGCGGGTGGCGCGCGATGCGGCCGTGTCCGCCGTCGGGCCGGCGCACGTGAAGCTCGCGGCGCTCCTCGCCCGGCTGCGCGAGCAGCTCCCCGCGGGCTCCCGCGCGGATGCCGCCCGGGCCCTCGTGGCGGGCGGCGCGCTCCGCCTGCTCGCGGCCGGCGATCGGGCGGGCCTCGCGCGCCTGGTCCGCCGCGTCTCGGCCCGCGGGGCATGAATGGCCCTCGGGCGCGTCCACCTCGTGGGGGCCGGGCCGGGGGATCCCGAGCTGCTGACCTTGAAGGCCGCGCGGCTCATCGCGCGCGCCGACGTCCTCGTCTACGATCGGCTCGTCCACCCGGCGATCCTCGACCACGCGCGCCCGATGGCGAGGCTCGTGTTCGCGGGCAAGGCAGGAGGCGAGACGACGGCGCGCATGGCCGTGGCCCCATCACCCCGGCCGGCGGAGAGGGGCGCCGCTCGCGAGCGATCGCAGCAGAGGATTCCCCTCCCCGATCGGAGGAGCCCCCGCGAGAGCTCGAAGAACAGCGCGCAGGCGTGGATCAATCAGCGCCTCATCGCCGAGGCGCGCGCGGGACAGGATGTCGTGCGGCTCAAGGGCGGCGACCCGTTCGTCTTCGGCCGTGGCGGCGAGGAGGCGCTCGCGCTCGCGCGGGCCGGCATCCCGTTCGACGTCGTCCCCGGGGTGACGAGCGGCGTCGCCGCGGCGGCCTACGCCGGCATCCCGGTCACCCACCGCGGCCTCGCCGCGGACGCCACCTTCGCGACCGCGCGCCTATCGGCCGGCGAGCAAGAGTGGGCGAGGCTCGCCGGCGCCGGCACGCTCGTCCTCTTCATGTGCGGCCAGGGGCTCGCCCCGTCCGCCGCGGCGCTCATCGGCGCGGGCAAGCCCGCGGGGACGCCCTGCGCGCTCATCGAGGCCGGCACCTGGCCGGCCGGTCGAAAGAGCCTCGGTCCGGAGCGAGTCGTCGTCGGGACCCTCGCGGACATCGCCTCCCGCGTCCCGCGCCCCCGCTCTCCCGCCCTGCTCGTCATCGGCCCGGTCGTCGCCCTGCGCCAACGGCTCGGCGCCTTTCTCGGCGCACCCGCCGCCGAGCCGCCGCGCAGCCGGTTCCAGGTCGCCTGACGCCCGGCGGCGCCACCCGTCCTTCCTCGCTCGGCAGGGCCCCGGCAAAGTCGTGCAGCGAGCGAAACTTTGATGAGGAGACCAGGAAGGTAGGAAGAGAACCTCCTGGTTTCATGGATTCCTCATAGCCAGGTTCGCGCGCCGCGACTCTGCCGGGGCCCTGTCCTCGCTCCGGCCCCGACGCCGAGAGAGCCCGGGGCTACCGCTTCGGCGGGCGGGCGAAGGCCACGGTGGGGACTGGTTGGGGAGGTCGCGGCGGCCCACGGCGGCGCGAGGGGGGAGAACCGCCAGCGTCGGCCCCCGATCCGCCCGTAAGAAGCGAACACCCCGTGTGAGGCACGGCCCTGGCCAGCGAGGAGGGTGCAGATCCACAAGCTTCGCTCTTGGCCCCAGAGCAGACGGAGCGAGGACCGGAGCCGTACGATGTAGGTACGGTGAGGACCGCAGCGACGGAGCACTGGGGCCCCAGAAGTCGATGCGCCCTTCTCGACGGAGCAGGGTCCGCTCGACCCGTCTGGACAAGAGAAGCCACGTTTGTTAGATGCGGCGACGCTTCTCTCGCCCAGGTGGTGGAACTGGTAGACACACCATCTTGAGGGGGTGGCGCCGCAAGGCATGCGAGTTCGACTCTCGCCCTGGGCACCTCACCGCTTCATCGCCGACATAGCTCAGTTGGTAGAGCAGCTGATTCGTAATCAGCAGGTCCCCGGTTCAAGTCCGGGTGTCGGCTCCCGGCCGCCCGATGCCTTCGCCACTCGCCCTGCTCCTGGCCGCGCTCGCGGCCCAGCCCGCGGAGAGGAGCCCCGCCGCGGCGGACGCGACCCTCACCGCGCCCTCGACGCCCGCGAGGCAGCCGGGCGCGGACCTCGGTCCCGCCGAGCCGGGCGCGTTTCCGACCGACGTCCCGCAGCGATACGGCGCGAACGGCCGGCGGGCGATCGAGCTGGACCTCTACCTCGGCCCCTCCTACGCGAGCACCGGTGCCGGGGGCCTGGGCCTGCGCGCCGCGGTCGTCAACCACCAGGCGAACCCGAAGAACTTCGGCCTCAAGTGGTTCGCGGCCGCCGGCGGCGGCTACTACCCGGTCGGCCTCGGCGGCGTGGCCAACCAGACCGAGCTGCTCGGCAATGCCGAAGTCGGGATCGGCTACCTCGGCATCGTCGGCCTCGAGGACGGGACCGCCCCGCAGGCGTTCGCGAACTTTCTCTCGGTCTCGGCCGACGTCCTCACCCGCTACGAGGCCATTTACAGCTACACCCCGAATCTGCAGGTCGGAATCCTCGGGCGCAACGCGAAGAACGACGACGCCTGGAACCTCCACCTCCACCTCGGCGGCAACTTCTCGTACCTGACCGGCCAGTACGAGAAGCTCGGGCCGGGCGGCGCCCCGGAGAACTGGCTCGCCGACCCCTGGGCCCAGCTCTCACTCTCGACCGATCTCTACGTGAGTCGCCTCGTCTTCCTGCGCCTGGGGGCGAACGTCGGGGACACGATCGATCTCCTCGGCGCCGACGGAGTCCGGCACATCGTCGAGTCCCGTGTGCACGCATATCTCAAGATCGGCAGGACGCTCTGGACCGGCCCCGCGCTCGTCTTCGACGACGCCGGCAAGATCGCCGACTTCCAGACGGGGACCTACGTCCCCGCCCCGCCGATCTTCACCGTGAGCTGGCTCATCGGCGGCGCCCTGAATCCGGGCTAGCCGGGAGCGTCCATGCCCCCGCTCCTCCTCGGCGGCCTCTGGTTCTCCTGTCTCGCGGCCGGGGCCCCGCTTTCTCCCGCGACCGGCGACGCGGCGAGCCCGGGGGAGGGCGTTGCCGGCGAGCGCGGGGGGATCGGGCGGGCGGAGCCCGCGGAGCGAGCGCTGGACGGGGCCCCGGACGAGGGGGGCGGGCCGCTCGGGCTCGCGATCCCGAACCTCCAGCGGCCCGAGCAGCCGTCGACGCCCAAGGCGCGTTACACGCTGCTGCCCGTCCCGCTCGTCGGCTACGACAGCGACAACGGCGTCTCTCTCGGGGTCGCCGGCGCACTCTTCTATAACGACGGCGTCGCGCAGCCGTACCGCGACTCGCTCATCGCCCAGGCTTTGGTCACCACCGTCGGGGTCAGCCAGGACTACCTCAAGGCGGACCTGCTCGATCTCTTCGGCACGGGCTTTCGTTTGAACGGCGAGCTGCGCTACCTCCTCGAGCCTAACGCCTCCTATTACGGCGTCGGCAACACGACGAAGCAGCAGCCCGCCGGCGCGAGCTACTACCAGTTCGGCCGAAGCCAGCCCGGCCTACGGCTCGAGCTGCGCCACGCCCTCGGAGGAGACTTCTTCTGGTACGGTGGCTACCTCTTGGAGTACGCGTCGATCGACATCTACTCCCACAGCCTGCTCGCGGACCAGCGGCCCACGGGCTTGCAGGGCGGCTTCAGCAACCCGGTCCAGACCGGCTTCGTGTACGACACCCGCGACTTCGAGCCCTGGCCGCGCCACGGCCAGTACGACGACCTGTCGGTCCGGACGGCCGGCCCGCTCACCCTGTCGAACTACGACTGGAGCGGCGCGACGGCGGTCTTCCGCATCTATGAGGAACTCTTCTGGAAGGTCGTGGTCGCCGAACGGCTCTTCCTCGACGTGATGGTCGGCGACGTGCCCTTCTTCGACGAGGACGCGACCGGCGGCTTGGAGGAGATGCACGGCCTGGGCGGATACAGCACGATGCGCGGGTTCGTGAAGGACCGTTTCCTGGGCGATGGGAAGCTCCTGGAGAACCTGGAGCTGCGCCGGCTCTTCTACGGCTTCGAGCCGTGGGGGCAGCGAATCGACCTCGGGGCGACCGTCTTCACCGACGTGGGCCGTGTCTACGGCGACAGCTTCGTCGACGGCCCCGCGTTCCTCCTCCACTGGGACGTGGGCGGAGGCTTGCGGGCGATGCTCAACCGCGACCTGGTCGTCCGCTTCGACGTCGGCGTCTCCGAGGAAGGGCCGCGGGTCTTCCTCCTCTTCAATAACATGTTCTAGCCCGCCTCAGGGGCCGTCAGAACCCTCGCGCGACGAGCCAGCTCGCGAGCCCGCGGTAGAAGTCGAGGTAGTCGAACGGATTGCCGGGCCCCGGGGGCTGCCCGAGGAACTGGCCGATCTCGTCCAGGTGGTCCGCGGGGATGCAGCCGAGGAACGTCCCCCAGCGGGTCGATTCGACGGCGACCAGACCATCGTTGGGCGTCGGGTCGAACGGGTCGCCGGCGAGGAGGATCGCGCCCGCGAGGAGCGACGGGCGGACGGGGTCGACGTAGGGATCCCAGCGCGAGATGAAGGCGGGCTCGGCGGCCTGGCAGGCGGCGCGTGCGTGCTGGAGGTTGCTGCGGCCGGCCATCGAGAAGTAGGCGACGCCCGGCGCGTCCGGGATCTTCGCGTTGAACTCGGCGGCCCCCGCCGACGAGAGCTGCCAGGTCGCGGCTCCGAGCCCCGGAGGCGTCGTCCCCGCGACGTCGAAGAGGAAGTCGAGGATCTGCTGGGCCGGCCCGTCCGAGCCCCCCATGCCTTCGAGGGCGTCGTCGGCGACCGCGGTCCCGTGGTTCGGCGTGGCGAGCATGGCGATGGCCGCGACCCCCGACGGCAGCGCGTGGGCGACATACCGCGCGTCGAGCCCGCCCTGCGAGTGGGCGATGATGTCGACCTTCGCCGCCCCGGTCTGGGCGAGCACCCGTTGGACGAACTCGAGAAGCTCGGCCCCGCGGGTGAACGAGTCCGCGTACGGGTCCACTTGCGCCACGTGGACGTCGTGACCGTCCGCGCGCAGCGCCTCCGGGACCTCGTAGAAGTACTCGATCGGCCCGATGCTGCTCCAGCCGGAGAAACCGTGGGCCAGGACGATCGGATACGGCGGCCCGGAACCCGCGTCCGCCGGACGCGCCTGTGTGGAGGAACCGGCGTCGATCGCGCGCCCCGCGTCCAGCGCCCCGCCGGCGCCGTGGCCCGCGTCCGCCGCCCCCGCGTCCTCGACCGCCCCGTCCTCGCCCACCGCGTTCGTCTCTGCCGCGCCGGCGCCCCCGTCCGGATGCTCCGAACCGTCGGGCATCTCCACGACCGATCCGTCGGCCTCCGGCCTCACGGCCGCGACCCGCCCGCACGCGGCGACGGACGCGCCGGTCAGGAGCATGCAGAGCGCTCGATCTGAACCCTTCACGGCGGCGACAAGACTAAGCACCGCCCCGCCCGCCCGGTCAAGCGTTCGTCGGGCCGTTGTCCGTCAGGGCGCCGGCCTCGGCTGGGCGCCGGAGGCAGGCCCTGGCAAGGCGGCGCCGCGTGGCACGAGAGCCCCCTGGGGTTCGCCCCGCGTCATGGCTCCCCGGGTCTCCGATGGCCTTGACGCGCCTACCCGTCCCTCCCCCAAGGCAGGACGGGGGAGGGCGTGGCCGCGACGAGCAGCCAGAGTTGGTGCATGGCGCGCGTCGCCGCGACGTGCAGCAGGCGGCGCGACTCGTCCGTCTCGGGGAAGCTCGCCGCGTCGGCGTCGGGGACCACGACGTAGTCGAACTCCAGCCCCTTCGCCTCGGCGATCTCGCAGACGTCGATCCCCGGCTCGAAGCGGAACTCGCCGCCGATGACGTGGCGCGCGGGGAGGTGGAGAAGGTCGCGCGACCAGCGCGCCGCCGCGGCCGGCCCGCGCGTCAGGATCGCGATCGACGCCTCGGGCTCGCGGCAGAGGAGATCGGCGAGCGCGTCCTGAAGGAAGAGCACCTCCGCGCCGCCGTTCGGAAAACGGTGCCAGCCGACCGGCGCGCCCGGGCGCCGTGCCCGCGCCGCACCCGGGCGCGCGATCGGGCCGAGGATCGCCTGCGCCACGGCCGAGATGGACGCCGGGCAGCGATAGCCCGTGTCGAGCGTCCGGCGCGGCGCGCCCGCGAGTCCGAGCCCCGACAGCAGCTCGTCCCAGCCCGAGAAGCCCGCCGCCGAGTCGAGCCGCTGCATGTCATCGCCCGCGACGGTCGCGCTGGGCTCATGGCCGAGCGCCTGACGCAGCGCGGCGGCCTCGAATGGCCCCACGTCCTGGGCTTCGTCGAGCACGAGGTGGGCGATGGGGCGGACCCCCCGACCGCGCGTGAGCCGCCAGAGCGCGAGCAGGATCGCGTCGTCCTCGGCGTCGAGCGTCTGCGCGATCTCCTCGGGAGTCCCCTCGTCGATCGCGCGCCCGTCGATGGTCTGGAGCCGCTCCCGCTCCACCCCGCGCAGCGACTGCTCGAAGGGCACGGCGGCCTGGCGCCGCGTCCGCCGGATCGTCTCCTCGACCGCCGCGATCGGGATCTCGCCGCCCGACGCCGCCGCGGCGCGCGAGAGCAGCGCCCGGTCCGTGAGCAGCGCCTCGCGCAGCCTGCCGGGCGGCGCGCTCCCGCCGCGCTCTTCGAGCCAGGCGGGGATCAGCTCCAGGAGCGCGCGGTGGCGCTTGAGGCGCGAGACGGCGACCGGCGCGTCGGGGAGGCTTCGGCGCGGCAGCTCGGGCATCAGCCGCACGACCTCACGGCGCGCCCAGGCGTCGAAGGTCGTCACGCGAACGTCCCCGAGACCGAGCGGGGCGAGGATGCGCGCGGCGAGCCTGGCGAGGCCGGGCTCGGGCACGATGACCTCGACGTGGCGCGGGCCGAAGCGCTGCGGCGCCTTGGCGCAGAGCGCGGCCAGCCGGTGGAGGGCGACCGTCGTCTTCCCGCTGCCCGCGCTGCCGAGGACGAGGAGCGGCCCCTCCCCGCAGGCGTGGACGATCTCGGACTGGATCGGGTCGAGCAACGCCGCGATGTCGGGCGGCGGCGCCCGCCCCTCCCGGCCGACGCCGAGCCCGAGCCTGCCCCGCTCGGCCGTCCCCGCGCCGCCCGCGAGCGCGGGGCCCGACGCGTCGCGCTCGATCCAGCCCTCGCCTGCCCGTTCGACCACGAGCCCCTGCGCGTGGACCGCCCGCAGCCGCCCGGCGGCGATCACCACGAGGCGGCGCGCCTCGATCGTCCCCTCCGCGCGCCGGCCCGGCAGCTCTTCGTCGTAATCGTCGCCCTCGCGATAACGGTAGAACAGCCGCGCGAGCGGGGCGTTGCGCCAATCGAGGATCCGCAGCCCCGACGGCGCGTCCAGGAACGTCACGTGGCCGAGCAGGTAGTCCCGCGCCGCGTCCCCCTCGCGCAGCCGGAGGTGGGCGAAGTACGGGCAGGCGGGATCGGGCAGCGCGCCGGTCCGCCGCCGGTCGCCCACCGCCCGCGCGACGTGCATCTGGCCGAGCAGGCTCGGCAGATCCTCGGACCGCGCCGTCGCCGCCTCGTCCCGCAGATCGACGAGCCGCTCGCCCACGCCGGCCGGCGGGCCGCCTCCGGACAGCTCGGCGAGCCGGCCCCGGAGGCGGGCGAGCAGGGCCTCCTCCTCGTCGAGGAGGCGCCGGGCTTTCCGGGAAAGCTCGCTCTTCTCGCCTGCCGCCATCGCCACGGAGTCTCAACGCGCGAGAGCCGCTTACGACTTCTTCTTCATCCGTCCCGTGAGGAACGTCAGGCCGAGGGCCAGCGCCGCGAGGATGACGCCCCCGCGGACCGGCCCGCCCGCGTGCGACCACGGCCCCTCGCCGTGATCGATCCGCGCGCGGTCCGGCGCCGCCGGGTCGAACAGGATCGGGACGTGGTCGCCCTTGCGCTGCGCCGCCGGGCTCGCGCAGGCCGGGTCGACGAAGGAGACCGTCGGGCCGTGCGGCGGCTGAAACCTCACGATCGGGCAGAAGACCGCGCCCGCCGAGCGCTCCGAGGTCTCGAGGGCGGTGACGACGCCCACCGCCCGCCCCGCCCCGTCGAGGAACCGCGCCGCGGCGCGCTCCTCGACCAGTCCGGCGGCGACGAGCGCCGCCGCGGCGGCGCCGCACAGCCCGGCGAGGAGGAGGAAGATCCGGCGCAGGCCCGTCACCCCGTGGGTCATCCGGGCGGCCAGCCGAAGGGGCGGCCGCCGAGGAGGTGGGCGTGGACGTGGAAGACGCTCTGCCCCGCGCCCGGGTTCACGTTGAAGACGAGACGCCAGCCGTCGCCGGCGAACCCCCGCTCCGCGGCGATCGCCGCCGCCACGGCGGCGAGGCGGCCGACGATCCCCTCCCCCTCGGCCCCGAGCGCGGGCAGCTCGTCGAGCGTCGCGAAGTGGCGCCGCGGCACCACGAGGACGTGCGCCGGCGCCTGGGGGTTGATGTCCTCGAAGGCGAACACCCGATCGTCCTCCCGCACCTTGCGAGCGGGGATCTCGCCGTCCCGGATCTTGCAGAAGAGGCAGTCGGCCCCGGTGCTCGAATCCATCCGATTCACCACGCGGGATCCCCGCCTCTCAAGGAGGGCAGGAGGGCAGGTGGAGCATCGCCGCCGCGCTCCCCACCTCCCCGCTCTCCTCGGACCTGGGTTTCGCCCTTTTCCCGCCTGCTCGCGGTCGGTCCGGCGCGGCCGGCGCTCCGGTGCTCGGCGGTGTTCGTCTCGACGTACTTCAGTACGTCTTCGACGAAAACCGCCTGTGCGTCTCGCGGCGGCTCGCCCCGTCCTCGACCTCGCGACGGCGAAAAGGGCGAAACCCAAGTCGGAGGCCCGCTTTCCTTCTGGGGACGCATGGCGTCGATCCTACCGGATCGCGGTCGCCACGGGAACTGCCGCCATGGACGCGAGGTCCACCCCGAGCAGCCGCCGCGCGAGCGGGGCGATCATCGCCCGGAAGGAGGTCAGCTCGCGCGAGGAGAGCGGCGCCGCCTTCGGCGCGCGGAAGGCGAGCGGGTTCACGAACCGCCCGTTCCTCTTGAGGGCGAAGTGGAGGTGGGGTCCCGTGGCCCGGCCGGTCATGCCGACGTAGCCGATCACCCGCTTCTGCAGGACGTGGACGCCGGCGCGGATGCCGGAGGCGATGCGCGAGAGGTGGCAGTAGAACGTCGCGAGGCCGCTTGGGTGCCGGATGCCCACGTAGTTGCCGTTCGCGCCCTTGTAGCCCGCGGCCAGCACCGTCCCGTCGCCCACCGCCCAGACCGGCGTCCCCGTCGGCGCGACGTAATCCACCCCCTCGTGCTTCTTGCGGTAGTGGAGAGTCGGGTGCATCCGCATCCCGAAGCTGGAGCTGATGCGCGAGAAGACGAGCGGCGACTTCAGGAACGCGCGCCGGGCGGGGTGGCCGCCCGCGTCGTAGTATCCCGGCCGGCCCTGCCGGTCGACGTAGCGGTAGACCTGTCGATCGCCGACGGCGCCCCGGTACTCGGCGGCGAGCACCTCGCCGTACCCCACGACCTTGCCGCCCGCCTCCCGTCGCTCGACGACCGCGCGGATGCGGTCGCCCGGGCGCGGGTCGGCGTAGAAATCCACGTCCCACGCGAGCACGTCGGCGATGGCCATGGCGAGCTGCGGCTCCTCGCCCGCGTCGGTGAACGCCTGCCAGAGGCTCGACTTCAGGGTCGCGTCGACGTCCACCACCCGCGTCCGCACCGGCAGGACGCGGCTCTCCCCCACGAGCCGCCCGCCCTCGCGCCGGACGGCGAAGGACGCGGTCGGCCCGCCGGAGAGCTCGAGGAACGAAAGCCGCCCGTCCCGCCGCTCGACGCGGACGGCGTCGCCGGCCCTGGTCTTGCGCAGGTCCACGAGCGGAGCGAGGGCGGCAATCGCCTCCCGCGCGTCGTCCGCCGGCAGGCCGTCGATCCCGTAGAGCACGGCCGCGAGGGTCCGCCCCGGCGCGAGCACGACCGTGTCGACGACCCAGCCGGGCGCGGGCGCGGCCGGCGGCGGCACGAGGGCGAGCGCGAGGAGCGGGAGGATCGACACGGGGGACGGTTGTAACAGGCACGCGGCAAAAGTGGGAAGAAACCGGCGGGCCGGGGGTCAGCCCGCGAGCTCGACCAGCACCGGCGCGTGATCCGACGCGCCCTTTCCCTTCCGCTCGTCCCGGTCGATGCGGGCCGCGCGCAAGGACGGGACGAGCGCGCGCGAGACGAGGACGTGGTCGATCCGCGCCCCGTGGTCCTTCGGGAACGCGAGCTGCCGGTAGTCCCACCACGAGTAGAGGCCCGGCTCCGGCCGCATCCGCCGGAAGCCGTCCACGAGCCCCGCGGACAGGAGCCCCGCGAAGCCGGCCCGCGCCGCCGCGTCGGTCAGCGTGTCGCCCGCGAAGGCCGCCGGATCGTACACGTCCGCGTCCTCGGGGGCGACGTTCAGGTCGCCGGCGAGCGCGAGCGGGCCCGCCGTCCGCCCGGCCAGCTCCTCCGCCAGCCGCGCGAGCCAGGCGAGCTTGTAGGCGAACTTCTCCGTCCCCGGGGCCTCGCCGTTCGGCGCGTACGCGTCGACGATCCGCACGCCGCCGATCGTCGCCGACAGCAGCCGCGCCTGCGGATCTTCGGGGCCGCTCGCGAAGCCGCGCGCGACGTCTTCGACCGGCCGCCGCGAGAGGATCGCGACGCCGTTGTAGGTCCGCTGTCCGTGCAGGGCCAGCTCGTACCCGAGCGCGCGCAGGGGCCCCTCCGGGAAGGAGGCGTCCTCGACCTTGGTCTCCTGGAGGCAGAGCACGTCGGGCCGCTCGGCCGCGAGCCACGCGCACAACCGATCGAGTCGCGCGCGGATGGAGTTGACGTTCCAGGTCGCGAGCTTCATCGGGCGCGGCGACCGAGGCAGGGCGGCTCTCCGCGGGAGCCGGAGGAGCGCCGCCGGGGCCCTCCCGGCCCGCCTGCGCTCCCCGGAGCGGCGGGCCCCGCCTCGCGCGCGGCGTTCATCGCTCGCTCCAGCGGAGCTTCTCGCGCAGGATCGAGAAGAAGTCGAGGTCGGGGTTCTTGATGAGCATGCAGTGATGCGCCGCCCGCTCGATGCGCACCCGGTCCCCGGCCCGAAGCGACGCGGCGGTTCGCCCGTCGAGCGAGAGCTGCACCTCGCCCCCCGCCGCGGCGACCTCGATCTCCGTGCAGCAGCGGGAGGGGACGACGAGCGGGCGCTGTGTGAGCATGTGGGGGCAGATCGGGTTCACGAGCACGGCGTCGAGCGTCGGGTAGACGACCGGCCCGTTCGCGGCGAGGCTGTAAGCCGTGCTGCCGGTGGGGGTCGCGACGATCACCCCGTCGGCGCGCAGCGAGCCGACCGGCGCCCCGTCCACGCGCGTGACGAGCTCCACCATCTGCGGCAGCGCGCCGCGGTGGATCACCGCGTCGTTCAAGACCTCCGCGTCGACGAGGGTCTCGCCGCGGCGCAGCACCCTCGCCCGGAGCTTGCCGCGCCGCTCCACCGGGCAGCGGCCCGCGAGCGCGGCGGTGAGCAGCTCCCGCGCCCGATCGCGCGGGATCTCGGTCAGGAAGCCGAGCTGCCCGCCCGCGTTGATGCCGAAGATCGGGACCTCGGCGCCGCCGACCAGCGCCGCCGCGTGGATCAGCGTCCCGTCGCCGCCCGCGACGACGCAGAGGTCGGCGTCCGCGAACGAGTCCTCCCCCTCGCGCACGACCCGGATGCCGCGCGCGGCGAGCATCTCCGACAGCTCGGCGGCGAGCCCGCGCGCCTCCTCGCTCTCCGGCTTCACCACGAACGCGACGGTTCGGACGGTCACGAGGGGAGAGCATAGCATCGCCGGGCCGCCGGACGGAGCCGGCGGGAGGGGCGGCGCCCGACCCCGGTGGCCGGAGGCATCATCAAGCCTGGCGAGCCTGTTGCCGAGCCTGGCGAGCCCGTTAGCGAGCTTGGCTAACGCCTTAGCCTGCTTGGCGCATGCGTTAGCCTGCCTGGCGCATGCGTTCGCCTGCTTGGCGCATGCCTTAGCCAGCTTGGCGCACGCGTTAGCCTGCTTGGCGCATGCGTTAGCCTGCCTGGCGCATGCGTTCGCCTGCTTGGCGCATGCCTTAGCCAGCTTGGCGCACGCGTTAGCCTGCTTGGCGCATGCGTTAGCCTGCTTGGCGCATGCGTTAGCGAGCTTGGCTAACGCCTTAGCCAGCTTGGCGCATGCGTTAGCCTGCTTGGCTAACGCGTTAGCCAGCGAGGCGCATGCGTTAGCCTGCTTGGCTAACGCGTTAGCCAGCGAGGCGCATGCGTTAGCCTGCTTGGCGCATGCGTTAGCCAGCGAGGCGCATGCATTAGCCTGCGAGGCGGACGCGTTAGCCTGCCTGGCGCACGCGTTAGCCAGCGAGGCGCACGCGTTAGCCAGCGAGGCGCATGCGTTAGCCAGCGAGGCTAACGCGTTAGCCAGCGAGGCGCACGCGTTAGCCTACGAGGCGGACGCGTTCGCCTGCCCGCCGGCGGGCCATCCTGTGGTTGCGGATTCGTCGGTCGCGGCGGAGGCGGCCGCACGAGCATTCTCGGAAGTCGTAGATCAGACGGCGGCGCTGCTCGCCGGCCGGCGACCGGGCGGGTGGGCTGCGGTTCGGAGGGCCCCTCTACGGTCCCGGATGGCCGTGGTCGTCCCACTTGGCGAGGGTGCCGCCGGCGAACCAGGCGCGCTGCTTCTGGAAGGGCCACGTCCAAGTCTCCGAGCGGGTCGGACCGTCGATGTGGATCTGCTCGGGGTATCCCCACGCCATCTCGACCTCGTGGGGGGTCATGCCGGGGAGGACCGTCTTCTGCGTGACGGCGGCGCGGATCTCGGCGGAGAGCGCGTGGAAGTCCGCGGTCGGATCGTCGGGGGAGAGATACTCACCGAGCCGCTCCCGGAACCCCTCGGCGGTCTTCACGTCGGGGGGGAGGACGAGGACGTAGGGCTTGTCGTCGCGGTGGAAGTCGTCGGGGCGCCGCAGGAGCACCCAGGGGTCCTCGCGCGGCGTGAAGGCGACCGTCCGTTCGGCCATCACGAAGGCGGTGGGGAAGGAGATCTCCTGGATCCGCAGCGGCGTCCCCGGGGGCAGGACCTTGATGGGCGCCCCGGGATCGACGGGCTCGCCGTTCGGCTTCTCGACGAGGTCCACCTCGTCCGGGGACTGGTCGGTCAGGAGGAGCTTCCCCCCGTCGTGGAAGAAGGGGGTCACGAAGCAGGCGACGCGGAGGTAGCGGACGTGGCCGGCGAGCTGCTGCTCGAGCTGGTCGCGGGCCGGCTCGGGCAAGAGCGTGTTGCCGGAGCAGGCGGCGAGGCCGAGCGCGAGGGCGGCGGCGGCGCGGGGGATTCGCATGGTTTGCGGATCTTACTCCGCGCGGGTACGGTCGCAAGCCATGCAGCTCGACTTGGCCAAGGATCTCGCCCGCCACCTGCGCGGGGGCCACCCGTGGGTCTTCCGCAAGGCGCTCACCTCGCCGCCCCGGGCGCCGGCGGGGACGGTGGTGGACGTGACCTCGGGCGGCCGCTTCGTCGCCCGCGGCCTCTACGATCCCCTCTCGCCCATCGCGGTGCGGCTGCTCACCCGCGACCCCGCCGAGGAGGTCGGCCCCGCGCTCTGGCAGCGGCGGCTCGCGCGGGCGGCCGCCCTGCGGCGCGAGACGCTCGGGATCCTCGCGCCGGGCGCGGACGACGCCTTCCGGCTCGTCCACGGCGAGAACGACTTCCTGCCCGGCGTGGTCATCGACGTGTACGCCGGCTTCGCGGTCGTGAAGCTCTACTCGGCCGCCTGGACGCCCCACCGCGCCGCGCTCGTCGAGGCGCTGCGGCAGGCAGTGCCCGGGCTGCGCGGCGTCTTCGGCCGCGACGAGGTCGCGCGCGAGGACGACGAGCGCGGCGGCGGGGGGAGGCCGCTCTGGGGCGCGGCGCCGCCGGCGCGCCTCCTCGTCCGCGAGGCGGGCGCGCGCCTCTGGGTGGACGTGCGCCGCGGCCAGAAGACGGGCCTCTTCCTCGATCAGCGCGAGAACCGCGTGGCGCTGCGCCGCTACGCGCCGGGGCGCGAGGTGCTCGACTGCTTCTGCTTCACCGGGGCGTTCGCGGTCCACCTCGCGCTCGGCGGGGCGCGGAAGGTGACGTGCGTGGACGTGGACGGCGGCGCCATCGAGCTCGCCCGCGAGAGCTTCCGGGAGAACGGCCTCGACCCGGGCGCGCACGAGTTCCGGCAGGCGGACGTGTTCGACCAGCTCGCCCTCTACCGGCGCGAGGGGCGCAGCTTCGACCTCATCGTGCTCGATCCCCCGGCGTTCGCGAAGAGCCAGGCGAAGGTCGAGGCGGCCGTCGCCGGCTACGCGGCGCTCAACCGCGCGGCCTTGCAGCTCCTCCGGCCCGGCGGCTACCTCGCGACCGCGTCCTGCTCGGCGCGCGTGCCGCCGGAACGGTTCGCGGGGGCGATCGCGGAGGCCGCGGGCAAGCTCGGCCTGCCGCTCCAGCTCGTCGAGGAGCGCCGCCAGCCGCCCGACCACCCCGTCCTCGTCTCGTTTCCGCAGGGGGCGTACCTGAAGCTCCTGATCTATCGCCTGCCCGGCTGACGGGCGTTCCCCCGGCAGGGGCCGAGAGCGCGGCCAAGGGGCTCTCGGCCGCGCACCCTCTTCCGGACCGCCCGGCGGCGGTCCTCTGGGAGGGGGAGTCTCCTATCCCCCCGCACCCCCCACCGACGCTCGCCTTCGCTTGCGCCTGCAAGAATCTTCGTGCCGCACGAGCCTTCTCGGAAGCAGGAGATCAGATCGCGCGGGGGCCGAAGAGGCCGAGGAGGGCGAGGGTCACCGTGACGGCGATCGCCCAGGCCGCGAGCTGCCGGTAGGCGGAGGCCGGGCTCGGGACCGCCGCGTGCGTGGAGCCGTCGTCCTCGGCGAACCGGGGCGGCGTCCCCGCGCGCCGCCGCAGCCAGTGGAGCAGGACGAGGACCCCGGCCCCCGCGACCGCCGAGAGGAGGAGCGCCCCGCGGGCGTCGGCCGGCGCCGCCTCGGCCTCCGGCCCGGGGCCGTACGCGAGGAAGAGCGCGGCCGAGAGCCCATTGTTGAGCGCGTGGGCGAAGACGCTCGCCCAGATCGATCCGGTCCACTCGACGAGCTCCCCGAAGGCGAGGCCGAGCAGCAGGCGCGGCGGGAAGCCGATGGGGTCGAAGTGGACGAGCGCGAAGAGGAGCGCCTGGACCCAGTTGGCCCTGCCGCGCCCGCCCCGCTCGCGCAGCGCCGGCAGGAGGTAGCCGCGGAAGACGGTCTCCTCGGCGAGGGGCGCTCCGGCGACGACCGAGGCGAGCAGCACCGCCTGCCAGGGGCCGTGGTAGCGGGCGAGCAGGCGGGAGAGATCGAAGCGGGCGGCCCACTGCGACGGGACGATCTGCTCGCACGCCTCCATGAGCGCGCTCGCCGAGAGGAAGAGCAACGGCGCGGTCGCGGCGACGAGGAGCCGCTCGCGCGGAGGGGGCAGCCGGTCGAAGCGGAGGAAGCGGAGGGGGCGGCGGCCGGCCGATCGCAGGAGGATCCAGGTGGGGAGGAAGAGGACGAAGAGCTGCGTCCACCAGATCCCGAGCGGCAGGAACGCCGACTGGGCGACGCTGCCCAGGAGGATGGAGAGGACGACGACGAGGAGCGCGTACGAGAGGAGCGGCAGCCTCCCCGGCGGCCTCGTCCCGGGCGGACGGGTGGGCGGCGGCAGATCGGCCAAGCGGAGGGAGGGTAGCATGGTCGCGGTGGTCGAGGGTGCGCCTCCCGATGCCGCCGGGCCCTGAACCGTCGAGAAGGGCGCATCGAGTTCTGGCGCCAAGAGCAAAGCTAGAGGATCTGCATCCGTCTCGCCGGCCAGGGGCGCGCCTCACGCGGGGAGATCGCTTCTTACGGACGGATTAGGGCCGCCGCGTCAGCGGGCCGCCGAGCGAGCCGCCGGCGGGAGCGGCCTCGGCTGCCCGGGGGGCGGCAGCCTCCAAGGCGCCGGGGGCGGCCGGGCCCCTCCCGCGGGCGGCGCGAGCGCGGCGGCCTTCGCGTCCGCCCGCGCGGCCGCCTGCGGGTCGCCGGCCTCGCGCTCCGCACGCGCGAGCCGCCGCCAGAGGTCCGCGTCCTTCGGCGAGAGCCGGGTCGCCGACAGGTACCAGTCGCGGGCTTGCGCGTACTCGTGGTCCTCCTCGGCCATCCAGCCCAGGTTCACCCGCGGCTCCACCTGATCCTCCAGGGCGATCGCGCGCCGATCGTCCGCCTCCGCGGCGGCGCGGTCGCCCGCGAGCTCCTCGAGGAGGCCGCGCAGGCCCAGCGCCTCGCCGTCGCCCGGGTCGAGGGCGAGCGCGCGATCGACCTCGGCCCGCGCCCCCTTCCGGTCGCCGAGGACGTAGAGCGTGCTCGCGAGCTCCCGGTGGGCGGCCGGGTAGCCGGGCGAGAGCCGGATCGATCGCGACAGCTCGGCCTTGCTCGCCGCGGGGTCGCGGGCGCGCAGCATCTTCCCCTCGTAATACGGCGTCCAGAAGAGGGTCGGATCGAGCCGCTCGGCCTTCTTGTACTCGGCGAGCGCCTCGTCGGCGCGGCCGAGGGCGAGCAGGAGGACGCCGCGGTCGAGCGGGCAGTACGCGTACGCCGGCCAGACCTTCATGCACTCGTCGTACTGGGCGAGCGCCTCCTGGCTGCGGCCGATCGCGGAGAGCGACAGCCCGTAATTCAGGTGCGCGCGGCCGTTGTCGGGCGCCTTCTCGACCACGTCCGCCCAGAGCGAGAGGTCATCGTGCCAGACCCGGTTGCGCAGGACGGTCGTGATCCCGAGCGCGGCGAGGACGACGGCCGCCGCGCCGGCCCTCGCGCCCGTCCGCTCCCAGATCGTCCCCTTCGCCCAGCCGGGCAGCCGGCCGAAGAGCCAGACCGTGCCCCAGGCGAGGCCGGCGACGCCGGCGTACGGGCGGTGCTCGTTGACCGCCTCGGCGAGCGGGAAGACGGTCGAGGTCGGTGAGAGGACGATCACGAACCACGCGAGCCCGAAGATGGGCAGCCGGGCCCGGCGCCGGAAGGCGACGCAGAGGCCGAGGAGGACGAGGCCGGCGGCGAGCGCGCGGACGAAGTCCGGATCGCCGAGGGTCGAGGTCAGCCGGTAGTTCGCGTCGCCCGCCTGGCCGACCGGCATCAGGTAGAGGCCGAGGTAGTGCCAGAAGCCGCGCACCTCGGTCATCGCGTACACGAGCCGCGGCGTCGTCGCGCGCGAGCGGACGGAGAAGTCCGAGACCAGGAAGTGGCGGACCGTGAGGTAGCCGCCCGCGACCGCGGCGTAGCCCGCGTAGCGGACGAGCCGGCGGCGGTCCAGCCGCAGCCAGCCTCGCCCGTCGAGGTACGTCTCATGGAGGTAGACGAGCGCGGGCAGGACGATGGCCACCGCCTTCGCCGACAACCCGAACGCGAACCAGGCCCACGCGCGGCCGTCCTTGCCCCGCAGGTGGCAATGGAAGCCCGCGAGGATGCCGAGCGCGGTCAGCGCCTCCGACCGCGACGAGATGTAGTCGACCGTCTCGGTCTGGAGGGGGTGGATCGCGAAGAGCGCGCCGGCGAGGAAGGCGAGGCCCGTGAGGGCTTCGGGGGACCACGGCTCGCCGCGCCGGAGCCCGTCGGCCGCGAGCAGCTCGCGGGCCACGAGGTAGACGAGCGCGGCGCAGGCGAGGTGGATCGCGAGGTTCACGAGCAGGAACGCGACCGGCGCGAGCCGCCCCCCTCCGAGGGCGAAGGAGAGCGCGTGGAAGAAGACGACCATCGGCCGCCAGTCCTGGTTCTGCGGCAGCACGGAGAACGTCTGGCTGTCCTTGAACCAGCGGGGCAGGTACGCGAACGACCGGATCCAGGGGTTCTCGACGATGCTGTGGGAGTCGTCGAAGTGGAAGCCTCCGGCCATCGCGTTGCCGAAGGCCGCCGCCCCGAGGACGAGCAGCGCGCCGAGCGGCGCGTGCTTGCTCGACCAGAGGGAGCGCAGTCGGTTCATCGACGCGCCCTATACCACGGCGCCCGTTCGACCTTTAGCACTGCGCCCGCCGCAACCCGCCCGCGACCCCCACGGGCAGCGGACGCCCCGCGCACACGATCGCCCCCCGGCCGCCGGCGATGGCGCAGCAGCAGGCGTGACCGCGCGTCCGAACCCGCGCCTGCGAAGGGGAGACTTCTGAGATTCGGAGTAGGTCCGTACGGGTGACGTGGCGCACGTCCAGGGCGAGGGCAGCGGGACGCGATTTCAACGGGTTAAACCCTCGGCTGCTGCTCGCGATCGAGCCGAGAGGTCGCGGACGGCA
>JAKAPL010000043.1 GCA_021807105.1 Myxococcales bacterium
CGCAGCCGCCGCCCGCAGCGACGGAGGCGAAGCCCCCCGAGCCGGCGGCGCCCCCGCCGGCCCCTGCCGCGCCGGCGCCTCCGCCGGCCCCCGCCGCGCCGGCGGCCGCCGGCCCCGTCCTCTCGCTCTCCCAGCTCAAGGAGATGAAGGCGACCGAGCTGGCCAGGATGGCCCGCGAGCTCGCGGTCGACGGCGTCGGCTTCAAGAAGCAGGATCTGATCTTCGCGATCCTCCAGGCGAACGCGGGCCAGGCGGGCGAGGTGCTCGCCGACGGGGTCGTGGAGGTGCTCGCCGACGGCTTTGGATTCTTGCGCTCGCCGGACTTCAGCTACCTGCCGGGACCGGACGACATCTACCTCTCCCCCGGGCAGATCCGCCGCTACGGGCTCCGGACGGGCGACACCGTCGCCGGCCACGTCCGGCAGCCGAAGGAAGGCGAGCGCTACTTCGCGCTCTCGCAGGTCGAGACGATCAACGGCGAGCCCGCGGTCGAGGAGCGGGAGAAGGTCCTCTTCGACAACCTGACGCCGCTCTATCCCGCGACGCGGCTCCGGCTCGAGCACGACCCCGCGAACATGACGACGCGGATCATCGACCTGCTCACGCCGATCGGGAAAGGGCAGCGCTGCCTCATCGTGTCGCCGCCCCGCGCGGGCAAGACCGTGCTGCTCCAGGACATCGCGCACGCCGTCACGGCGAACCACCCGGAGGT
This sequence comes from Myxococcales bacterium, assembly GCA_021807105.1. Lineage (GTDB taxonomy): Bacteria > Myxococcota > Myxococcia > Myxococcales > JAKAPL01 > JAKAPL01. The sequence goes on from JAKAPL010000043.1 coordinate 713, forward strand.
GGTCCTCATCGTGCTGCTCATCGACGAGCGGCCCGAGGAGGTCACCGACATGGAGCGGTCGGTCAAGGGCGAGATCGTCTCCTCGACGTTCGACGAGCCGGCGACCCGCCACGTCCAGGTCGCCGAGATGGTCATCGAGAAGGCGAAGCGGCTCATCGAGTGCGGCAAGGACGTGGTGATCCTGCTCGACTCGATCACCCGCCTCGCCCGGGCCTACAACTCGGTCGTGCCGCCGTCGGGGAAGATCCTCTCCGGCGGCGTGGACGCGAACGCGCTCCACAAGCCCAAGCGCTTCTTCGGGGCCGCGCGGAACATCGAGGAGGGGGGGAGCCTCACGATCATCGGCACGGCGCTCATCGACACCGGCAGCCGGATGGACGAGGTGATCTTCGAGGAGTTCAAGGGCACGGGCAATTCGGAGATCGTCCTCGACCGCAAGCTCATGGAGAAGCGGATCTTCCCCTGCCTCGACATCAACAAGTCGGGCACCCGCAAGGAGGAGCTGCTCCTGCCGCCCGACCACCTGAACCGGATCTGGGTCCTGCGGCAGCTCCTCCACCCGCTCAACCCGATCGACTCCATGGAGTTCCTGCTCTCCAAGATGAGGTCGACGAAGTCGAACCAGGAGTTCCTGGATTCGATGAACCGGTGACCCCGTCTTATTCACGGTACGGCGTAGCGAGGCGTTTGAGACCGCAGCCGAGAAGGGCAAGCGCAGCGACGACCGACGAGGCGTGCTGAAGCACGCCGCAGGAGGAAGGAGCGAGCATGCCCTTCGCAGGCGCGGGATCGGACGCCGCAGCAGCCGGACCGTGAATAAGACGGGGTGACGGGGGTCAGCCCGCCCCGTAGGTGTGCAGCCCCTCGCCGGTGAGGCCCAGGTTGACGCCCAGGTAGCAGAAGATCACGACGGCGAAGCCGGCCACGGCGATGAACGCGCCTGGCTTACCCGTCCAGCCGAGCGTGACCCGCGTGTGCAGGTAGACCGCGTAGACGAACAGGGTGATGAGCGACCATGTCTCCTTCGGGTCCCAGCCCCAGTAGCGGCCCCAGGAGAAGTGGGCCCAGATCGCCCCCATGACGATGCCGACGAAGAGGAAGGGGAAGCCGACGGTGATCAGCCGATAGGTGATGTCGTCGAGCTTCTCGGGGGCGGGCAGGTCGAGCTTCAGCCTCGCCCCGAAGCTCGTGATCGCGAGGAAGACCGCGCTGCCCGCGAGCGTGAGCACGAGCAGGCCGATGGCGTCCGGGTTGCCCGCGAGCGCGAACCGCCAGGGTCCGGTGAGGTCTCGCTCGAGCGAGCCCGAAAGGCTCGGGAGGACCGGGGCTCCGAGCGCGATCTGGCCGAAGAGGACCGCCACGCCGAGGGCGAGGGCCACGGTCGCCGCCGCCGCCGTCCAGAAGGCCGGCCCGTGGGGGCCCGGCTCGGGGGCGTGGCGGCGGACGGCCCGGAAGTACAAGACCGCGGCGGCGGCGTAGAGCACGACCGCTGCGAGCAGGAAGGGCCCCACGCCCGGGACGTCGGAGAAGACCCGCTGCGCCTTGTCCGTCCCGGGGGGCAGGAAGTGGAGCGGGGCGATCCGACCGCCCGCGTTGACGCCGGTCGGGCACATCTGGAAGGCGGCGCGGGAGAGGAGCGAGCGGACGCCGCCCGCGAGCAGGACGACGGGCGCGGCCAGGGTCGTGAGGAAGACGCCGATCTCCGGCGACGGCGTCTCGACCCGGAAGAGGTAGGCCATGCCGAAGCCCGCGGCGACGAGGAACGCGGCGTAGGCGATGAAGAGGTTCCAGACGTGGATGAGGATCCAGTACGACTTGAGCGCCGGGACGAGCGGCGTCACCTCCGGGTTGGGGACGAGGAGGGCCCGGCCGAGGAGCAGCAGGCCGATCCCGACGGCGACCGTCCCGATGGCCGGCAGCTTCCAGCGCCGCTCCGCCCAGAAGTAGATGAACAGGACCATGAACGACAGGAACGTCAGCGACTCGTAGAAATTCGTGTACGGCGGGTGGCCCACGGCGGTCATCAGCCAGTCGAGGCCGTGGAGAGGGCGGCCGAGGGCGGCCTCCATGGCGGTCACCTCGGTCCGCCCGGCTTGGACCCAGCGCGAGAGGAGCGCTCCGCCCTGCATGAGGAGCCCGAGGCCGAGGACGATCGGCCCGATCCGCCTCCAGATCCTGCGGCTGGAGACGAGGCCGAGCACGTAGTCGGTGAAGGCGACGACGTAGGTATAGAAGGAGAGGGTGAAGAGCGTTCGCGACATGGCGCCCGCCTTGTAACCCGGCTTTGGCCCCCGCGCTACCCGGCTCGACGCGACCGTTCACCGTTGGGCGAGGCAAATGGCGACGAGGAGACCAGAGGGGGTCCGCCGCGGCGCGTCCCGACCGGGCCGCGGGGGACGCCGATCCGACCCGTGAACGGTTGCCCCCGATCCCCCGATAAGGAGTAGAACGGGCTCCCGTGCCGGCGAGCGACCTCGCTTCCTTGCTCTCCACCCGCGCGTTGGGGAGGACGATTCACGCGCTGGACGAGGTCGGCTCCACGAGCGACCTCGCGCGCTCGCTCGCCGACGCGGGGGCCACGCACGGGACGCTCGTCGTGGCCGAGGCGCAGCGGTGGGGCCGTGGCCGGCGGGGGCGGGTCTGGGTCTCGCCGCCGGGCGAAAACCTCCTCTTCTCGCTCGTCCTCCGCCCCGCGATCCCGCTCGCGCGAGCGAGCGAGCTGACGCTCGTCGCCGCGGTCGCCATCGCCGAGGCGCTGGGCGGCGCGGGCTTCCCGGCGGCCATCCGGTGGCCGAACGATCTCCTGCTCGCCGGAAAGAAGGTCGCGGGGATCTTGACCGAGCTGGCGGCGAGCGGGGAGGCGATCCGCTGGGTCGTCCTCGGCGTCGGCATCGACGTGAACAGCCGCGTCTTCCCCCCCGGCGTCGCCGAGATCGCGACCTCGCTCGCGCTCTTCTCGGGGCAGGAGGTGGCGCGGGCCCCGCTGCTCGCGGCCGTCCTCGGCTCGCTCGAGTCGTGGCTCGCCCGGCACGCCCGTGAGGGATTGGGTCCCGTCCGGGAGCGCTGGCTCCAGAGGTCCTCGACGATCGGCGCGCGGGTCCGCGCCGAGGGGCCGGAGGGACCCGTGGAGGGGCTCGCGGAGGCGATGGACGAGGATGGGGCCCTGCTCGTCCGCGACGCCGCGGGGCGCCTGGCAAGGATCGTCGCGGGCGACGTCGAGCCGATCCGTTGACGGTCCCTCCCGGCCTCGGTATCTTGCCGGAAGTCACTGCCGCTCCCCCGCGGCGCTTCCTTGCGAGCCTCCGCCATGGATCCCCAAAAACGCGTCCTGATCGTCGAGGCAGACGGTGCCTACGCCCTCTCCCTCGCCGCGATCCTGCAGCAGGCCGGGTTCGCGAGCTCCGTCGCGGGCTCGGCGGCCCAGGCATTGAGGGAATTCGCCGAACGGCGCCCCGACCTCGTGCTCATGCGCGCGGAGCTGCCGGACGCGTCGGGCTTCTCCCTCTGCGGAAGGCTGCGCAAGGATCCGCGGGCGAAGGGGCTGCCCGTCATCCTCCTCTCGTCGGAGGCGACGCCGGAGGCCCTCGCCGAGCATCGGTCGCACCCGGCCTCCGCGGCGGACGCCTATCTCACGATCCCGTTCTCGATGGACGCCCTGGTGAGCCAGGCCCGCAGCCTCTGCGCGCTCGCCGCCGAGCCGGCGCCGCTCGAGGACGCCCTCGACCTCGTCGTCGACGAGGCCGAGCCGGAGGCCGCCCGCGGCAAGCCGGAGGACGACCTCCAGGGCGCGCTCGCGGGGGCGCTCGCCGGGTCGCCGCCGCCCTCGCCGCCGGGGCCGTCCGGCCTCGATACGATGGCCGCCCCGTCGCCGCGCCCGGCGCCCCACGTGCCGAGGCGTTCGCGCCGGTCGCCGATCGCCGAGGAGGACCAGACGTTCCTGGACCGCGTCTTCGAGTCGATCGCCGACCGCAAGGCGCAGCTCCTCGCGGAGTCGCGCGACTCCGCGCGGCGGCCGCCGGTCAAGCGCGAGCTGATGGCGACGCCGGAGGGCAAGCTCCAGATCCTGCGCGAGGAGATCCACCGCCGGGAGGCGCAGATCGCCCGCCTCTCCGAGATCTGGGTCGCGCGCGAGAAGGAGTTGTCGGCGATCGACGACAACCTCCACGAGAAGGACGTCGAGGTCCAGGGCCTGAAGATGCAGATCGACGATCTGCTCAAGCGGCTCGCCGAGGCCCGGGATCTCTTCGTGAAGAAGGAGCAGGAGCACGGCGCCCAGATCGACTCGATGCTGCTCGAGAAGTTCGTGGGCGAGAAGGAGCTGATCGAGGTCGTCGCCGGCAAGGAGAAGGAGATCAACCAGCTCGGCGTCGACCTGCGCGAGCGCGACGAGGAGCTCTCGCGGCGGGGCGCCGAGCTGAGCGCGAGAAGTCAGGAGATCGAGCGGATCGAGCGGGCGCGGGCGGACGAGAGCGAGGCGGCGGGCGAACGGGTGCGGTGGCTCTCGGGGACGCTCGCCCGGCGCGAGGTCGAAGTGCTCGGCCGAGAGGCGGACTTCGACGAGACGCTGCGGCTGCTCGCGGGGCTGCTCGCCGAGCTGTCGGCCGCGCGCGCGGAGGGGGCGTCCGAGCGGCGGGAGCTGTCGCGGTGGCTCGCGCGGGCGGAGGCAGAGGGCGACTTCCGGGCGTCGGCGCTGGAGGAGGAGCTCCTCGAACAGCGGGCACGGGCGGAGATGGCGAACGCCGAGGCCGCCGAGCGGCTCGCGGCGGCGCGCGCCGCGCTCGACGAGCTGCGCGTCGAGTTGGACGAGGCCGACGAGACCGTCTCGCTCCTGCTCCTGGAGGCGGAGCAGCTTCGCCACCAGCGGGACGGGCTGTCCCAGTCGCTCACCGCCCGGATCGAGGCGCGAGACGAGGAGATCGGGCGGATCACCGCGGACCTCCAGGCGCAGAGCGAGCACGCGGCGGCGCGCGAGGCGCAGCTCTCGGCGGAGATCGCCGAGAAGGTCGAGCAGGTGGGCAACCTCGAGGGCGAGCTGGAGGCGGTCCGGCAGGAGCTCTCCGAGCGGGAGGCCGAGCTGACCGCGGCCCTCGACGCCGCCAACGGCCAGATCGTCACGCTCTCCCTGCAGCTCCAGGAGCGGACGGGGGAGCTGGAGGCGGCGCAGGCGCGGCTCCAGGCGCTGGCGGCCGAGCTCGCGCAGGCGCGCGAGCAGGCGGCGGCGGAGGCCGAGGAGGCCGCGCGCGTCCGCCAGGGGCTGGAGGGCGACCTCGCCCAGACGAGGGCCGAGCTCTCGGGGGAGATCGAGGCGCTCAAGGCCGAGCTGTCGCGGACCCAGACGGAGCTCGCCGACACCCAGGCGGCGGCCGAGGCGCGGGAGCGCGAGCTGTCGGCGGAGCTGTCCGAGAAGATCGAGCAGCTCGGCGCGCTGGAGGGCGAGCTCTCGGCCACCCGCGATCACGCGGCCCTGCGGGAGGGCGAGCTCTCGGCGGACCTGGACGCCGCGCGGGGCGAGGGCGAGCGGCTGCGCGAGGAGCTGGAGCAGCTCGGGGTGGAGAAGGCGCGAATCGAGGGCGAGCTGTCGGCCCAGATCGAGAGCCTCGGCCAGCGGGCCGCGGAGCTGGAGGGCGAGCTCTCCGCGACGAAGGACGACCGCGACCAGCGGCTCGTGGAGCTGGATGCGGCACGGGCGGAAGGGGTTCGGCTGCAGGAAGGGCTCGACGCGCTCGCCGCGGCCAAGCAGGAGGCCGAGACCACGGCGGCCGAGCGGGAGTCGGCGCTCCAGCAGTCCCTGGCGGAGGCCAAGGGTCAGATCGAGGCGGCGGCCGAGGAGCAGACGCGGCTGCTCGCCGAGGGCGAGGAGCAGCGGGCACGCTACGAGACCCGCGCGGCCGAGCTGCGGGGCGAAGTGGCGGCCGCGCAGCAGGCGGCGCGCGAGGCGGAGGAGCGGATCGGCCAGGAGTTGGCCGAGGCGACCGCGCGCGGCGACGCGCTGAAGGAGGCGCTCGACCAGACCCGCGGCGAGCTGGACGCCGAGTCCGAGCGGCACGCCGGGACGCGGGCCGAGGGCGAGCGGCGGGTCGAGGAGCTGGAGCGCGACGCGGCGGCGAAGGCCGAAGCGGCGCGGGCCGCGCAGGCGGCGCTCGGCAGGAAGGCCGACGACGCCGAGGCTCGCGGGCAGGCGCTCGCCGCGGAGCTGGCGGAGGTCGAGGCGGAGGGCCGGAGGCTCGCGGAGTCACTCGCGGAGAAGACCGCCGAGGCGCAGGGGCTGTCCGATCGCCTCGCCAAGACCGTCGCGGAGAAGGAGGCGCAGAAGCAGGAGGCGGCCGCGGCGCTCGCCGCGCGCGACGCGCGGGCCTCCGAGCTGGCGCAGCAGCTCCAGGCGGCGCAGCAGGAGCGGCGGCGGGCCGAGGAAGAGTGGGCAGGGAAGCTCTCGCGCGAGCAGGCGGCGGTGAAGGAGGCGCGGCGCAAGCTGGACGAGACGGCCGCCGCGAAGGAGCGGAGCGAGAAGGAGGCGCAGGCGGCGGCCGGCGCGCGCGCCAAGCGCTTCGCCGAGCTGGAGCAGGCGCTCGAGGCGGCTTCGCTCGAACGCAAGCGGATCGAGAAGGACCTCGGGCAGCGGGCGCACGCGGCCGAGGGCAAGGCGCAGGAGCTGACGCAGAAGTTCGCGGCCGCCCAGCGCGTGCAGAAGGATCTGGAGGCCCGGCTCGCGCGGGAGGCGCAGGAGGCCGCCGCCAAGCACAAGGCGGAGCTGGAGCGACGCGAGCAACAGCGGGTCCAGGAGGTCGCGAGACTCCAACAGGCGCTCCAGGAGAAGGCGAAGGCGGTCAAGATCCTGGAGCTCGACGTCCAGCGCTACAAGGCGCGCGCGGCCACGCCCGCGCCCACCCCCCGCCCGGCGGCGGTCGCCCGGCCGGCGCCGAGGCCCGTCCCCGCGCCCCCGCCCGAGCCCGTGCCTGCGCCGGAGGTCGAGGTCGCGATCGACAGCCCGACCCAGATCCTCGTGAACCCGATCCTGCCGCCCGCGCCCCCGCCGGCTCCGCCGGCCGCCGAGACGGCCTCCGAAGAAGAGGACATCGACGCGATCATCGAGAACCTCGGGCGGTAGCGAGTAGGAGGCCGGCGTCCCATGGATGCCGTCGCGAGAGAGCCGAGACCTGAGGCGAGATGGGCGCCCGAGGAGTGCAGAGCGTCAGACGTACTCTTTGCAGTACGTTTTGCAGCGAAGCGACGAGGCCGCCCGTCGCAGCGAAGGGATCGGCTTTCGCAGCAGGCAGCCATTTCACACCGAGCCTCCTAGCCGCCGGCCCCGGGCTTCGCGAGCAGGTTCTCCGCGTAGAGGGCGACGCGGTTGCGGCCGGCGTTCTTCGCCGCATAGAGCGCGCTGTCCGCGCGGGCGACGAGCTGCACCCGGTCCAAGGCGTCCGTCGGGAAGTGGGCGAGCCCGACCGAGATCGTCACCCGTCCGGAGGGCAGCACGTCGGAGTGGGTGAACGGGACGCTCTCGATCGCCCGGCGCAGCTTCTCGGCCACCGCGAACCCCTCCTCCCGGCGGACGCGCGGCAGGATGATCGCGAACTCCTCGCCCCCGTAACGCGCGACCGTGTCGACCTTCCGGACCGTCCGCTGGAGCGCGGCGGCGATGGCCTTGAGCACCTCGTCGCCCGCCGGGTGGCCGTTCCTGTCGTTGTAGATCTTGAAGTGGTCCACGTCGATCATGACGAGCGACAGGTCGGAGCCGAACCGCCGGGCGCGTTCGAACTCGTGGTCGAGCTGCTCGAAGAGATGGCGGCGGTTGAACGTCCCGGTGAGGGGATCGGTCTTGGAGAGCTCCACGCTCTTCTGGTGGTGGCGCGCGTTCGCGAGGGCCAGGGCGGCCTGGTCGGCCACGGCCTGGAGGAGGTCCACCTCCTCCTGCTTGAACCCCCCGGGCGCCGTGCGGCTGAAGTTGAGGACGCCGAGGACTTGGGCCTTGTGGACGAGCGGCACGGCGAGGAACGCTCCATCCTCCGGCTGTAAGCCCTTGTAGTGCAGGTAGCGCGGGTCGGCCGCCGTGTTCGGGACGAGCTGGAGCTGACCCGTCCGGACGGCGACGCCGGTCACCCCCTCGTTCGCGCCGAAGCGCTGCCCCCGGGGATCGACGCCCTCGGGAAAGCCGAACGCCTCGGCGACCACCAGCTCGCCGCGCGACTCGTCGAGGAAGAGCACGGCGAACTGCGTGACATCGAGCGCCCGCCCGACCTTCTCGGTGATCCGCTTGAGCAGCTCGGGGGTCTCGAGCGTCGAGTTGAGCGACCTGGTCAGGTCGAAGAGCAGCGACAGGTCGCGCACCCGCGCTTCGAGCCGCTTTCGGCTCTCCTCGATCTCCGCCATGAGCGCGAGCTCCCGCGCCATCGCCTCCTTCTCCTGCTCGCTGTCGAGCTGCCGGACCTGCATGTCGGTGATCCGGGAGAGCATGTTGTTGAACTTCTGGGCGAGGTGGCCGACCTCGTCGTCGCCCATCGGCGGCGCGCGGGCGATGAACTCGCCGCGCTCGGCCCGCTCCATCGCCGCGCCCAGCCGCCCCAGCGCCCGTTCGAGGGAGAGGCGCAGGGCGAGGGCGTGCGCGCCCACGGCGGCCAGGACGACGAGGACGACGACCCACTGGGCGGGCGAGGGCAGGCGGAGGAGGTTGACCGCCGCGAGCGCGACCACGACCGAAGGCAGACCCACGAACAGGGCGATCTTGGTGGCGAACGAGCGGCGGAAGCGCGGCAAAGGGGCCACCCCGGGGGGGTTGTCGGGACGCTAGCCTGGCCCCGGCCGGCCGTCAATTGCATCCGACACTGGATGGTGCATCCGACACTGGATGGTGCATCCGACACTGGACCTTATGCGCCCTCGGTCCTAGACTGCGCGGCCCATGAAGGACGGCGCGCGGGCCAGGGATCTCGATGCGCTCCGGGCGGAGGTCCGCCGGGGACGGATCCCCGCGCACGTCGCGATCGTCATGGACGGCAACGGCCGCTGGGCGGAGGCGCGCGGGCTGCCCCGCGTCGCGGGCCACCGCGAGGGGAGCGAGTCGGTGCGCGCGGTGACGCGGGAGGCGCGCAAGCTCGGCCTCTCCGCCCTGACCCTCTACGCCTTCTCGGCCCAGAACTGGCTCCGGCCGCGGGACGAGGTCGGGGCGCTGATGGATCTGCTGCGCGAGTACCTGCTCTCGGAGCGCGCGGAGCTGTGCGACAACCAGATTCGCCTGGAGGCGGCGGGCGACCTCGCGCGTCTGCCCTCGCGCGTCCGCGAGCCGCTCGCCGAGCTGCGCGGGGTCACGGCGGGACGGCCGGCCCGGATGGTCCTGACCCTCGCGCTCTCGTACGGGAGCCGGGAGGAGATCGTCCACGCGGCCCGCTCGCTCGCGAGCGACGTGGCGGCGGGGCGCCTCGCGGCCGAGGCGATCGACGAGGAGGAGCTCGGGCGGCGGCTCTGGACGGCCGGGCTCCCCGATCCCGACCTGGTCATCCGCACCGGCGGCGAGCGGCGGTTGTCGAATTACCTGCTCTGGCAGGCGGCGTACGCGGAGCTGCTCTTCGTCGACACGCCCTGGCCCGAGTTCCGCGAGATCGGCCTGCTCTCGGCCCTGCGCGACTTCCAGCGGCGCGAGCGGCGCTTCGGGAAGACCTCGGCGCAGGTCGCGGCCGAGCACGGGTGAGGGCCGTGGCGCCGATCTCCCCGGCCGCGCCGCCGGCGAGCAGGCGGCGCAACCTCGCCGTGCGCCTGGCGACGGCCGCGATCCTCGTGCCGCCGGTCTTCTGGCTGATCGCCCGGGGCGGAGCAGGGTTCGCGCTGCTCGTCGCCTTCGCCTCCGGCGCCTGCACCTGGGAGGTCTACGCGATGTCGCTCGGGGGAGGGAGGGCGAGGTTTTCGCCGGCCGTCGGGCTGGGCGTCGCGCTCGGCGCGGCGATGCCGCTGCTCGCCTGGCGCGGGCTCTACTTCCGGGCGGCGCCGCTCGCGGCCATCGGCCTGTTCGGGGCGGCGAGCGCGACGGCGGTCCTCTCGCGCGGCGAGATCGAGGGCGCGGCGGGCGACGTCTCCCGCCTCGTCTCCGGCTGGGTCTACGGGGCGCTGCCGCTCGGCCTGCTGCCGCTGCTTCGCGCGAGGCCCGAGGGGGCCTGGTGGGTCCTGCTGCTCTGCGCGCTGACCTGGCTCAACGACACCGGGGCCTACTTCGTGGGCCACGCCTTCGGCCGGCACAAGCTCCACCCCCGGGTGAGCCCGGGCAAGACGTGGGAGGGCTTCGCCGGCGGGCTCGTGTTCTCCCTGCTCGCGGCCTTCGGCGTCCGGTGGATCGCCCTGCGGGGTCTCGGTGCGCTCGACTGCGTCGTCCTCGGCGGGGTCGCGGGCTTCGTCGGGCCCCTCGGCGATCTCACCGAATCGCTCTTCAAGCGCGCCTGCGGGGTCAAGGACAGCGGCCGGCTCATGCCGGGCCACGGCGGCATGCTGGACCGGATCGACGCGCTGATCTTCAACACCCCGGTCGTCTATCTCTACGTCGTCCTCGTGCAGGGACAGCCGTGGCGATGAGCCGCCGCCTGCCGGAGGGCGCGCCCGCGGCCTCCTCCGGCAGGGCTCCACCGCCACGGGAGGGCGAAGGGGGGGGCGCGCGGCGGGTCGTCGTCCTCGGCTCGACGGGGTCGGTGGGCCGGCAGGCCCTCGCGGTCATCGGCCGCTTCCCGGACCGCTTCCGGGTCGTGGGACTGGCCGCCGGCCGGGGAGGCGAGACCCTCGCGCAGCAGGTCCGCGCCTTCCGGCCTGGTCGCGTCGCCGTCGCCGGAGAGAAGTCGGCCGGCGAGCTGCGCCGGGCGTTGGGGCGCGGCTGCCCGGACATCGCGATCGGGACCGAGGGCGCCTGCCAGGTCGCGGCCATGGAGGGGGCCGACTTCGTCCTGTCGGCGATCAGCGGGGGCTCGGGCATGCGGCCCACCGCGGCGGCGATCGCGCGCGGCAGGACCGTCGGGCTCGCCAACAAGGAATCGATGGTCCTCGCCGGCGAGCTGCTCGGCGCGCTCGCGCGCTCGAGCGGGGCGAGGATCCTGCCGGTGGACAGCGAACACTCGGCGATCTTCCAGTGCCTCTCCGGCCAGCGGCGCGAGGACGTGCGCCGGCTCGTCCTGACCGCGAGCGGGGGGCCGTTCTGGGCGAAGCCGCCCGGCGCCTTCGCCCGGGCAAGCCCCGCGGAGGCGCTGCGCCACCCCAACTGGTCGATGGGGGAGAAGATCACCATCGACAGCGCGACGCTCATGAACAAGGCGCTCGAGGTCATCGAGGCGCGCTGGCTCTTCGATCTGCCGCCGGAGAAGATCGCGGTGCTCGTCCACCCGCAGAGCGTCGTCCATTCCCTGGTCGAGTTTCGCGACGGCGCGCTCCTCGCCCAGCTCGGGGTGAGCGACATGCGCGGGCCGATCGCCTATGCGCTCGGCTGGCCGGAGCGGGTTCCTCTCGACCTGGCGCCGCTCGATCTCGCGGCGGTGGGGAGGCTCACCTTCGCCCCTCCCGATGAGACGCGCTTCCCGGCGGTGGCGCTCGGCCGGCGCGCGCTCGACAAGGGCGGCACCGCGCCCGCGGCGATGTCCGGCGCCGACGAGGCCGCCGTGGCCGCCTTCCTCGCCGGCCGGATCGGCCTGCCGGCGGTGGCCGGGATCGTCGCCCGGGTGCTCGACGAGCACGTCCCGCGCGCGGTCGATTCGATCGAGACCGCCTGGGCCGCGAGCGAGTGGGGCCGGGTGCGGGCCGAGGCGCTCCTCGACGAAATCGGTTGACGGGGCGGGCGGGCGCCCCAACACTCGGGCAATGCGCCTCTCTCCGTTTCCCGCGCTCGTGGTCGCCGTGGTGGCCTGCCGGCCCGCCGCGCCACCCGAGAAATTCGAGACCGCGAAGGTGGATCGAGGCCGGATCGTCGCCCGGGTGACGGCCTCGGGGACGCTCTCCGCCCTGGTCACCGTCCAGGTGGGCGCACAGGTCTCCGGGACGATCCAGCAGCTCTTCGTGGACTTCAACTCGCCGGTCCATCGCGGGCAGGTGCTCGCGAAGATCGACGACCGGCTCTTCCGCGCCGCGCTCGATCAGGCACGGGCGAACGTGCTCGCGGCAGAAGGGACGCTCGCGAACGCCCGCGCGCAGGCGAAGAACGACCGGCTCCAGCTCGCGCGCGACGAGCGGCTCCTCGCCCGAAACCTCATCGCCCAGAGCGACCTCGACACCGCGCGGGCGGCGGCGGAGGGGGCGGCGGGGCAGGTCGAGGCCTCCGAGGGCGCGCTCGCCCAGGCGCGGGCGAACCTCTCCCAGGCCGAGGTCAACCTCAAGTACACGACGATCGTCTCCCCGATCGCCGGGGTGGTCATCGCCCGCAACGTCGACGTGGGCCAGACCGTCGCCTCCGCGTTCCAGACCCCGACGCTCTTCTTGATCGCCGAAGACCTGAAGCGGATGCAGGTGGATACCTCGGTCGCCGAATCGGACGTCGGCCACGTTCGCGAGGGGATGGACGCGAGCTTCACGGTCGACGCCTATCCGAACGAGGCGTTCCGCGGCCGGGTCCGTCAGGTTCGATACAACCCGCAGACCGTCCAGAGCGTCGTCACGTATGACGCCGTGCTCGACGTCGCGAACGACGCGCTGAAGCTCCGGCCGGGCATGACGGCCAACGTGACCTTCGTCTACGCCGATCGCCCGGAGGTGCTCCGCATCGCGAACGCGGCCTTGCGCGCGCGGCCGCCCCCCGCGCCGGGCGCGAGCCTCCGCCCTCGTTCGACCGCGCCCGCGGATCGGCGGACGGTCTGGATCCTCGGGAAGGACGGCAAGGCGAGGCCGGTGGAGATCCGCACCGGCGTCTCCGACGGCAACCTGACCGAGGTCGTCGCGGGCGATCTCCAGGCGGGGGATCGGGCGATCACGGAGTTTCTCGCCGGCGTGGGCGCGAAGGGCCCCCATCCGCCGCGGTTCTTCTAGGGTGGAGAGCGCGAGCCCCATCCTCGCCCTAGAGGACGTCGTCAAGGTGTACCGGCTTGGCGACGTGGAGGTTCGCGCGTTGCGGGGAATCACCCTGTCGGTCGGCGCCGGCGACTTCGTCGCGATCATGGGCGCGTCCGGATCGGGCAAGTCGACGCTGATGAACATCATCGGCTGCCTCGACCGCCCCACCTCCGGCCGTTACCTCCTCGCCGGTCGGGACGTCGCCGGCCTCCCCAAGGGCCGGCTCGCCGAGGTGCGCAACCAGACTCTCGGCTTCGTCTTCCAGAGCTTCAACCTGCTGCCGCGCACCGACGCGCTGGAGAACGTCGAGCTGCCGCTCATCTACGCCGGCGTCCGGGCCCGGGAGCGGCGGCGGCGCGCCGCCGAGGCCCTCGCGCAGGTCGGCCTCGGCGACCGGCTGCACCACCGTCCCAATCAGCTCTCCGGCGGCCAGCAGCAACGGGTCGCCATCGCCCGGGCGCTCGTCAGCCGGCCTCGCCTCCTCCTCGCCGACGAGCCGACCGGCAACCTCGACTCGCGGACGAGCGTGGAGGTCATGGCGCTCCTCCAGGCGCTCGGCCGCTCGGGTCTCACCGTGCTCCTCGTCACCCACGAGGCGGATATCGCCCGTTACGCGGCCCGGGTGGTGGTGATCCGCGACGGTCTCGTGCAGAGCGACGAGCGGCGCGCGCCCGAGGTCGCCGTTCCCGAGGTCTCGGCATGAACCCGTGGCAGACATTGCGCGTCGCCTTGCGCGCGCTGGCCCGCAACAAGCTCCGGTCGGTCCTGACGGCGCTCGGGATCATCATCGGCGTCGCCGCGGTGATCGCGATGGTCGCGATCGGCCAGGGCGCCAAGGCGAAGGTCGAGCAGGCGTTCGCGGGGATGGGTACGAACCTGCTCATCGTGATGTCCGGGAGCACGACCGCGGGCGGCGCGCACGGCGGCTTCGGGTCGATGCCGACGCTGACGTGGGGCGACCTGAAGGCCATCGAAGACGAGTGCCCGGCCGTCCGCTACGCCGCGCCGGCGCTGCGCACGACCGGCCAGATCCTCTCGAAGTACCAGAACTGGACGACGAGCATCACCGGCACGACGCCGGACTACTTCCGCGTTCGCGCCTGGCCGGTCTCCGCGGGGAGACTCTTCGGCGGGTCCGAGCTGGAGACCGGCGCGAAGGTCCTGGTGATGGGGCAGACGGTGGCCGACCAACTCTACGGGCGTGGGGCCTCGCCGGTGGGCCGGACCGTCCGCGTCTCCGGGGTCCCCTTCGACGTGATCGGCGTCCTCGCCCGCAAAGGGCAGTCGCCGATGGGTTTCGATTATGACGACGGGGTCTTCACCCCGGAGACGACCTACCGGGAGAAGATCCAGGGGGGCCTCGCGAACTACATCTCCGGCGTGATCCTGGTGGGGGCGGTCTCGGCCGGCGCGACGATCCGCGCGCAGGCCGAGATCCAGGGACTCTTGCGCGAGCGCCACCACCTGCCGGAGGGGGCGGCCGACGACTTCGACATTCACAACCTCTCCGAGCTGGCGAGCGCCTCGGAGCAGGGGACGCGGACGCTCGCCGCGCTGCTCGCGTCGATCGCCGCCGTCTCCCTGCTCGTGGGGGGCATCGGCATCATGAACATCATGCTGGTCTCGGTCACCGAGCGGACGCGGGAGATCGGGCTGCGGATGGCCATCGGGGCGCGCCCGCGCGACGTGCTCGCCCAGTTCCTCGCCGAGGCGCTCGTGCTCGGGATCGCGGGGGGCGCGGTGGGCGTCGCGCTGGGAACCGCCGCGGCGGTGTTCCTGGCTCGGAGGTTCGACTGGCCGCTCTCGCTCTCGCCCGCCGTGGCCGCCGTCGCGGTCGTCTTCGCGGGGATCGTCGGCGCGGTCTTCGGTCTCTACCCGGCGCGGAAGGCCTCGCGGCTCGATCCGATCGAGGCGCTGCGGTACGAGTGACGCGCGCGGCGGAGGAAGGCGCTCGCGAGGAGCACGAGCAGGAGGTCGGCGCCGCCGGCCGCGCCGCAGCCGCAACCACCGGTGGGGTGGGCGCAAGTCCCGGATGAAGGGCAGGCGCCCGCGGCGGCGGGGGCGCTGCCTCCCGCGCCGGCGCCGCCGTCGGAGAAGGTCCTGCCCGCGTCCAGCCCGCCCCCGCCCGGCGCCCCCGCGTCCGTCGTGCCCCCGTCCGCGACCTCGGCGCTCCCGCCGTCGCCGGCCGCCGAGCACGGGTCCGGCTCCGGGCCGGCGGGGGGGCCGCCCGCGAGCACGCAGGCGCCGGCGTCCCCCGCGCCCATCGGCCCCGCGTTCGCGGGCGCGAAGCCGGCGTCGTGCTCCGTGAGGCACTCGTACCCCGCGTCGGCGGGTCCCGTCACCTTGAACATCTGCGAGAGCGATCCCCAGAGGCCCCCGCAGGCCGACTGGACGCTCGGACAATCGGGGATCATCCCGTTCATCTGCTGGAACGTGAAGGAGGTGCAGAAGGTCTCGCCGTGATCGGCGCTGCGGCCGATCGCCATGCCGTCGGCGAGGTGGTCGCCGCAGCCCCAGAGGGTGCTCCCATTCTCCCGCAAGCAGCGGAGATGGGGGCCGCCCTCGAGCTTCTGGAACGCCGCGCTCCCCGGGGCGAGCCGCCAGAGCGCGGCGGGGTGCGTCGCGTCTCCCCGTGTGGCGGTGAAGACCGTGCCGTCCGCGGCGAGCAGGAACGCGCTCATCGTCCCTCCGAGGGAGAGGACGGGCGTGACGGTCTTGCCGCCGTCGTGGGTGACGGCGAGCCAGTCGGACAGGCCGTTCAGCAGGAGGACCCGGAACCAGACGGTGTCGGGGTCGGTGGGATCGACCCGCGCGATCCGGACGATGACCGCGCCCAGGGACGAGAGGTCGAGCGTGGTCCACGTCTGCCCCCGGTCGTCGGAGCGGAGGAGGAAAGGCGGTCCCAACTCCACTCCCGGGCAAGCCGCGTTGCCGGCCACGTACACGCGTCCGGGCCGGCTGCGCGAGAATTCGACGCCGGTCAGGGTGGCGTTGCCCTGCCACCGCAAAGGTCCGAAGCAGGCGCCGTCGTCGG
Organism: Myxococcales bacterium; assembly: GCA_021807105.1. Taxonomy (GTDB): domain Bacteria; phylum Myxococcota; class Myxococcia; order Myxococcales; family JAKAPL01; genus JAKAPL01. The sequence continues at coordinate 16,752 of JAKAPL010000043.1, forward strand.
ACGAGGCGACGACGGCGCCCTGGTCGAACCCAGGGTTCGTGAGGGCGAAGAGGAAGCCCGGCTTCGTCGGGTCGAAGGCCGCGTCCAAGACGGAGACGTTCGCGAGCGCCTGGGACCAGGTGCAGGCGCCGTCGATGGATCGATAGAGGCCGAACCCGGTATCGGCGAGGATCGTCCCGTCGGCGGCGACCTGGTACAGGTTCGCCGTGGTCCCGTTCGCGTTGTAATCCTCCTCGCAGGAGTACTCGAAGGTCGCTCCGCCATTCTGCGAGACGAGGAGTCCGAAGGTCGTGGTGAGCACCCTCTCGTCCGGCTTGCCGGCCGGGAAAAAAAAGTTGACCTCGTCGGGCATCGCGCCGTCCGCGCGGGCAGGGAGGGGAGACAAGAGGAGGACGAGCGGAGCGGCGGTGATCCACCGGCGGGTCATGACAGACACCTACTTTCCCCTCCGTCTCGCGATTCCCAGCGCCGCGAGCAGGGCGGCCAACGCGAAGCCGTCTCCCGTCGAGCAGGCGCAGCCCCGCGACGGAGCGGGCGCCGCGCCGCCGTCCGCCTCGCCGGCGGCGCTCCCCGCGTCGATCCCGAAGAGCTGCGCGAGCGCGCCCCAGGTCGCCTGGCAGGTGGATTGGAGGTCGCTCCCGCTGCACGCCGCCAGACCCGAGATCCCCGAGAAGCGCAAGAGGCCCGTGAAGGTCCTGCCCCGGTCGGTCGAGCGGCCGAGCGCGAAGCCGTCCTGCCAGTTGTCGGCGCAGGCATAGAGCGCGCCCATCCGTTCTCCGAGGCAGCGGACATGGAGGTCGCAGATTCCGCCGTCGGGACATTCCTGCTCGACGGCGGCGAACCCCCCGTCCGGTTGGGAGGCGAAGATCCCGCCGGCTCCCGTTCCGTTGCGCGTTCCCACGTAGAGCGTGCCGTCCTGCGCGACGAGGAACGACGTCATTCGCTCGGGTGAGCGGAAGAGGACCTGCACGGTCTTGCCCGAATCGCGGGTGACGCCGAGGTAATCCGGCCCCGTCGGCTCGACCGTGAGCCGCAGATAGACGGTCCTCGGGTCGCGCGGGTCGACTGCCGCGAGTCCGACCTGGACGCCGCCGTCGGTCCCCAGCAGCGCCGCGACCTCCGGGTGATCGACGGGGACGCCCCACGTCGCTCCGCCGTCCGCGCCGGCGACCACGAACGGCGGGCCGAACCCGAGAGCGCCCCCGCCGTCCTGGGTTACCTCGTTCCCGGTCGCGTAGACGACGCCCGCCGACGAGGACGAGAACTCGATCCCGGTGAGGGCGGCGCCGGTCGCGTAGACCGGCGGTCCGAAGCTCCGCCCGTCGTCCGCCGAGGGGAAGATGGCGCTGCCCGACGGGGCCCAAGCGCCGAGCACGAGGACGCGGCCCGGGGTCAGCGGGTCGAACGCCCCGTCCCAGACGGACCGGCCGCCGTCGGCCGCGACGCTCCCCGCGGCGCGGTCCCAGACGCAGCCCTCGTCGCCGGAGCGGACCACGCCGCCGAAGAACTCCGCGAGGAGCGTATCGGTCGGCCCCATCTGGTAGAGGTTCAGGTTGCCCGGCGCGCCCGCCTCGGCCTCGCAGATGAACCCCCACGTCGCGCCGTCGTCGTCGGATTCGAGCAGACCGAAGTTCGCGGCGACGACGATCCGGCTCGGGTGATCGGCCGGGAGGAAGAGCTGGAACTCGTCGGGGAACGCGCCGTCCGCGCGCGCGGCCCCTGCCGCGGCGACGCAAACCACCGCGAGAAAGCCCCTCACGAGGCGGGTTCGTATCACGAGCGTCGCGCCTACCGTTCCAGCTTCTCGCGGAAGAAGACCGTCTGCTCGTTCGTGTGGCGCAGGCGGGCGCTGAGATATCGGCAAAAGGCGCGGTAGACGGTCGCCGCGAGCCCCGGGTCGGCATCGAGCGCCGCCTGGAACCGGTCGCGGGGGAGGGCGACGACCTCGGACCTCTCCGCGCTGCGGACCGTGGCCGACCGAGGTTCGCCGTCGAGGAGCGCGATCTCCCCGAAATGGGAGCCCGCGCCGAGCCGTGCCAGCTCGATCCCGTCCTTCTCGACGATCACCGAGCCGCTGGCGACGATGTACATCGCGCTCCCCGGGTTCCCCGCCGAGAAGATGGCGTCGCCGGCCAGGTGGGTCTCCGCCGCCGCGGTCCCCGCGATCACGTGGAGCTGCGCCGGCGTCAGGTCGTGGAAGAGAAAGCATCTGGAAAGCAGTCCCTCGATGTTCATGGCGTCACTCCCGAGTTTCGGGCAGTCTACCGCGCGACGTGGCGGTGGGCCAGCCGAGGGGCCTCGCTCCGGCGCTGCCTGAGATTCGGAGTAGGTCCGTACGGGTGACGTGGCGCACGTCCAGGGCGAGGGCAGCGGGACGCGATTTCAACGGGTTAAACCCTCGGCTGCTGCTCGCGATCGAGCCGAGAGGTCGTGGACGGCAGGCGGTCGGCGTGTGATTGTCGGGCGGTTGCGAAGCGGAAACCCCTACTCCGAATCGCAGGGCGCTCGTTTTGCCTTGACCTTCTTCGCGGGTGGCGCTATTGGCGCGCATCGCGGTGAGAGAGCACGCCGCGAGAAGGAGCGCGCATGGCGGAGAACCGGAAGGCCATCGGGCGGCGGGTGGCCATCGTCGCGGGGCTGCGAACGCCGTTCTGCAAGTCGGGAACGGCCTACCGTGACCTGACGGCGCTGGAGCTGGGCAAGGCGGTGGTCGCGGAGCTGCTCGCGCGGACCGAGCTGCCGGGGAATCAGATCGACGAGCTGGTCTTTGGCACGGTCGTGCCGTCGATCGCCGCGACCAACGTCGCGCGGGAGATCGTCCTCGGCCTGAACCTGCCGAAGGAAGTCGAGGCCCACTCGGTGTCGCGCGCCTGCGCGACCTCGATTCAGTCGCTGACCGCCGCGGCGGATTCGATCGCCCTCGGGCGGGCGGACGTGGCGATCGCGGGCGGCGCGGAATCGCTCTCCGACATCCCCATCCACGTGAGCAAGCCGCTCGCCCGTGCGCTCGCGGCGGCCTCGCGGGCCAAGACCCTCACGGCGAAGCTCGATGGCTTCCGCGGGATCAAGCCCAACGACGTCGTGCCCGTCGCCCCGGCCCTCGCCGAGCCGACGACGGGACTCACGATGGGGGAGAGCGCGGAGAAGATGGCCAAGGAGAACGGCATCCCGCGCGAGGCGCAGGACGCCTTCGGCCACCGCAGCCACAGCCGCGCGGCGCGGGCGTGGGCGGAGGGGCGCTTCGCGGGCGAGGTGATGAGGCTCCCGGTGCCGCCACGCTTCTCGGAGACGGTCGCCGAGGACAACATCGTCCGCAAGGAGGGCACCCTCGCTGCCTACGCCGCGCTCCCGCCGGTCTTCGATCGGCGCTACGGGACGATCACCGCGGGCAACTCCTCGCCGCTCACCGACGGGGCGGCGGCGGTCGTGCTGATGGCCGAGGAGAAGGCGAAGGCGATGGGGTACGCCCCCCTCGGCTACGTGAAGGGCTTCGCCTACGCGGCGGTCGACCCGGGATGGCAGCTCCTGCAAGCGCCGCCGTTCGCGGTGAACCGGGCGCTCGAACGGACGGGGCTCTCCCTCGCCGACGTCGACCTCGTCGAGATGCACGAGGCGTTCGCTGCGCAGGTGCTCAGCAACCTCCAGGCGTTCGCGAGCAAGCGGTTCGCGCAGGAGAGGCTCGGACGGAGCGAACCGCTCGGCGAGATCCCCGACGAGAAGCTCAACCCGAACGGCGGGTCGATCGCCATCGGCCACCCGTTCGGCGCCACCGGCGCGCGGCTCGTCACCCAGGCGCTGCGTGAGCTCGCGAGGAGCGGGAAGGGGCTCGCGCTCCTCTCCGTCTGCGCGGCGGGCGGCATGGCCGCAGCCCTCGTGCTGGAAAGGGAGTAGTCATCATGGCCAACGAGACGAAGAAGCCCGCTCCTTGCCTGCGCCGCGAGGTCGACGAGCAGGGGATCGCGACGCTCACCCTGGATTGTCCCGGGCCGGTCAACACGCTCTCCGACGCGCTCAACGCGGAGATGGATCGGCTCATCTCGGAGATCGAGGCCGACCCGAAGGTCCGGGCGATCGTGCTCGTCTCGGGGAAGAAGGACAGCTTCCTGGCCGGCGCGGACCTCGAGATGCTCTCCCGGGTGAAGACGGCGGCCGAGGGCGCGGCCCTCTCGCGCGGCGGCAAGGCGCTGCTCGCCCGGATCGAGCGGTCGAGCCGGCCGTGGGTCGCGGCGGTGCACGGCGCTTGCCTGGGCGGTGGCTGCGAGGTGATCCTCGCCTGCCGCTACCGAATCGCGACCGACGAGAAGCCGACCCAGATCGGACTGCCGGAGATCCAGCTCGGCTTGTTGCCCGGGGCGGGTGGCACGCAGCGGCTCCCACGGCGCATCGGTATTCAGGCGGCGCTCGACATCATCCTCGCCGGCAAGAGCGTGAACGCGAGGAAGGCGCTCTCCCTCGGGCTCGTCGACGAGCTGGTCCCCGCGGCGATTCTCGCCTCCGTGGCTCGCCGGCGGGCGGCGGAGCTGGCCGCGGGCACCTTGCAGGCGGGCGAAGGCGGGCGGCCGAAGCTGCGCGCGGTGCGCAAGCCCAACGCGCTGGCCCGGCTCGCGCTGGAGGAGACCCCGGTTGGCCGGCGGGTCCTCTTCCGCGAGGCCGAGAAGCAGCTTCTCCGGAAGACCCGCGGCAACTACCCGGCGCCCCGGAAGGCGCTCGCGGCGATTCGGACGGGCTATGAGAAGGGGATCGAGGCGGGGTACGAGGCGGAATCTCAGGGCTTCGGCGAGCTGACCGTGAGTCCGGAGGCGAAGCAGCTCGTCGGGATCTTCTTCGCGCAGCAGGCGCTCAAGAAGGACCCCGGCGTCGATGACCCGGCGGTCCGGCCCCTCCCCGTCGGGCGGGTGGCGATGCTCGGCGGCGGGCTCATGGGCGGCGGCATCGCCTACGTCACGATCCAGAACGCGGGACTCTCCATCCGGCTCAAGGACAAGGACGATTCGGGCGTCGGGCGCGGACTCGCCTACGTGCGCGGGATCCTCGACGAGCAGGTGCAGAAGAAGCGGCGGACGCGCGCCCAGGCGGACGCGACCTTCTCGCGGCTGACCGGCACCACGGGCTACGACGGCATGAAGGGGGTGGACCTCTTCATCGAGGCGGTCTTCGAGGACCTCGAGTTGAAGCGCCGCGTGGTCCGCGAGGTCGAGGCGTTCTGCAAGGAGAGCGCGATCTTCGCCTCGAACACCAGCTCCCTGCCCATCGCGAGGATCGCCGAGGCGAGCCGGCGGCCGGAGCAGGTCGTCGGCATGCACTACTTCTCGCCGGTCCACAAGATGCCGCTGCTCGAGGTCATCCGGCAGGCGAAGACCTCGGACGCGACCGTGGCGACCGCGGTGGCCGTCGGCAAGAAGCAGGGGAAGACGGTCATCGTCGTGCGCGACGGCGTCGGCTTCTACACGAGCCGTACCCTCGCGCCGTACATGGGCGAGGCGGGCTTCCTCCTCGAGGAGGGTGCGTCGGTCGAGGCCATCGACCAGGCGCTCGTCCAGTTCGGCTTCCCCGTGGGTCCGCTCCAGCTCCTGGACGAGGTCGGGATCGATCTCGCCGGCCACGTTGCGAAGATCATGCTCGAGGCCTACGGGGCGCGGATGACGCCGCCGCCCGGCTTCGACCGGTTGGCGAAGGAGGGGCGCGCGGGACGCAAGAACAAGAAGGGTTTTTACCTATACGACGGCAAGAAGAAGAAGCAGGTCGACGAGACCGTCTACGACGGGATGCCCGGCGGGCGTAAGCGGAAGCCGATGGACCCGGAGGCGATCGCGGAGCGGCTCGCGCTCCAGATGGCCAACGAGGCCGCCCTCTGCCTCCAGGAGGGGATCCTCCGCTCGCCGCGCGATGGGGACATCGGCGCGGTCTTCGGCCTCGGCTTTCCCCCGTTCCGTGGCGGCCCGTTCCGCTGGATGGACGCCGCCGGGGTCGCCCAGATCGTCCGGAAGCTGGAAGGCTGGCAGGCGAAGCTCGGCGCCCGTTTCGCGCCCGCGCCCCTGCTCGTAGACATGGCGAAGCAGGGCAAGCGGTTCCACGGGGCGTAGCGGCCGCCTCGGCGTTGCGGCCGGGCCGTGGAGCCGCGCGGCGGCTGGACGCCCGGCGGCTCGCGCGCGCCATCGGGGAGCGGCCAGGCTGCAGAGTTGGCCCCCCCCTTGCGCCGTTCGTTGTCTGTCCTGCCGAGCACGGGCGACGGTTTGGGGATCGTCTCTCTGGAGGCGGAAAGTCAGGGCAAGCCCTCCATCGGGAATGCCGGTGGTGCGGTCACCGAGATCCTCCTGGATGGGCGGCCCGGGCTGCTCGTCTCCGACCGGAGCCTGGGAAAGCGGCCGAAGCGATCGGCGGCCTCCTGCGAGAGGATGAACGACCGGCCAGTCCCGGCGCACGAACCCCTCGTGTTCCGCGATCTCCGACAGGACCCCGCCTTGACTACCCAGAACCCGGTCGATTAGGGTCCGGGGCGGTCGATCGGAAGCGGACTTTCGCCACGGCCACTCGGGAGACCCTTTCGCTTGGAAACGCACTCGCAGACCGATGTCGCGTTGCCCGAAGAGGAGCGGATCGACCTCCTCGACTATTGGCACGTCGTCCGCAAGCATGCCTGGACCATTGGGACGGTCTTCGTGTCCGTCCTCGCGGTGGTGCTCCTCTGGACCTTGCACCAGACGAAGATCTACGAGGCGGTCGCGACGATCGACATCGAGCAGAGCACGCCGCAGGTCCTCGGCAACAACGTCCAGGATGTGGTCGACCTCGCCCCGTCCAATTACTGGTTCGACCGTGAGTACTACGAGACCCAGTACCGGGTCATCACCAGCCGCGCGGTGATCCAGCGTGCTCTTGACCGGCTGGGCCTAGCCCAGGACCCGGTCTTCCTCGGGGTCGACAAGATCGCCGACCCGGAGGAACGCAAGCGGCTGATCGCGAAGACCGACCCCGTCGCGCTGCTCCAGTCGAAGATCAAGGTGGACCCGATCAAGGATGCGCATCTGGTCTACATCCGGGCCGACGACCCGTCGCCGGAAAGGGCAGCGCTCTACGCGAGCGCGGTCGCCCAGGCCTATCTCGACCAGAACGCGGACCAGCGGCTCGACGCGACGAAGAGCGCGGCCGACTGGCTCCAAGGCCAGATGGGCTCCCTCAAGACGCAGCTCGAGGGTAGCGAGGTGGCCCTCTACAACTACAAGCGGGACAACGACATCCTCTCCATGTCGCTCGAGGACCAGGAAAACACGACGAGCCAGAAGCTGCGGACGCTCGCGGACGAGATCACGAAGGCGCAGACCAGGAAGATCGAGCTCGCCGCGCAGGTCAGGGAGATTCACGCCCTCGCGCGGCAGGGCCAAATGGGCGATTTCCGCGAGGACGCTTTCGCCCCGGTGCTCAAGAGCGCGCTGGTCGAGAATCTCAAGGACAAGTACTTCCTATTGAAGCAGAAGGTCGCGGAGCTGTCGGAGCGGTACGAGGCGAGCTACCCGAAGCTCCTCGAGGCGCAGGCGCAGCTCGCGACTGCCCGCGTCGACCTCCAGAAGGAGATCGACCAGATCGTCGCGGCGACCGAATCCGAGTACGCCGTCGCCTCGGACGCCGAGGCGGGGCTGGAGAGGCTCTTCGCGCAGGTGCGTGTCGAGGCGTTCGAGATCAACAAGAAGGAGATCGCCTACAAGAAGCTCGATCGGGAGGCCAAGGACAACCAACGGCTCTACGAACTGGTGCTCAAGCGGCTCAAGGAGACCGACCTCTCGGTGCTGTTGAAGACCAACAACATCCACCTGCTCGACGCCCCGATTGTTCCTCGCCGGCCAGTGAAGCCGAACCTGCCGCTCAACGCCCTGGTTGCCATCGTCCTCGGTCTCAGCGCGGGGGTCTCGCTGGCCTTCGTGCTGGAGCGGCTGGACAATACGTTCAAGAGCCAGGAGGACGTCGAGCGTCTCGGCTTGGCGTTCCTGGGCATCCTGCCGACCATCGCCGAGGAGGGGAAGGAGGTCGTCGGCCCCCGAGGTGACCTGTTCGTCCATACCCATCCCAAGTCGTCGGTCGCGGAGTGCTGCCGGTCCATCCGGACGAACCTGCTCTTCATGTCCCCCGATCAGCCGCTGCGGCGGCTGCTCGTCACGTCGAGCGGACCGCAAGAGGGGAAGACGACCACGGCCATCAGTCTGGCGATCGCCATGGCCCAGAGCGGCAGCCGGGTCCTGATCGTCGATACCGACATGCGGCGACCCAGGCTCCATCGGGCGTTCGGCACCTCGAACGAGGTCGGATTGTCGAGCGCCGTGGTGGGCGAGGCGCCCATCGATACGTGCATCAAGAGCACCGAGATCCCGAACCTCTGGGTGCTCCCCTGTGGCCCCATCCCGCCGAATCCCGCCGAGCTGCTCCACGCGACCCGGTTCCAGGAGATCCGGACGGCCCTCGCCGAGCGGTTCGACCGGGTCATCTATGATTCGCCGCCGATCGCCGCGGTCTCCGACGCCGCGGTCCTTTCCACGCAGGTCGACGGGACCCTCCTCGTCCTCAAGGCGGGCCGGACGACCCGCGAGCTGGCCCACCGCGGCGTCGCGGCGCTCCAGAGCGTGAACGCCCGCATCACCGGCGCGGTTCTCAACGACCTCGACCTCGATAGCCGGGAATACGGCTACTACAGCTACTACTACTACCGGCGGGGTTACTACGGGGAGGAGAAGCACCACAACGCGACTGGCTCTGCTTGAGGATGCGCCCAGCGCGGGATGAACGCATGCCTGTCCCGTGTAGTCTTTGCGCCGACGGGCCCAGTGGTGACACTACCGTCCGACCGATCCCGCGGGCAGGCTTCCGGCGACTATCGGTCTCTGCCAGATGGCCTTCCAAGCCCAGTAGGCACCTAATCCAACCAATCCGTTAGCCGCACCCCGGAAGATCTGGTTGAATCCGTACCCCATGCCCATCAGGAGATTGGGCACAAAGCTGCAGGTCATGAAAAGCCAGGGCGCCCCCTTTCGATAACGGGTATCGCACAGGAAGCCAAACCAGATGACTAGGCCGCCGAGCAGCAGGACGCACAGGTATCCCCCACTCCAGTACAGATCCCCGATTACAAAGATGCCTCCGCCGTGGGGGAAATACTCTAGGAGCTCTTCCGGAGCATCGATCGGCCGCTTGATATCCAATAGCCCAAGCAGGAAGGACGGCTCGAACGTATATATCAGTGGATTGTATGCAGATCGCCACTCTCTCGTCCGACCATCACGATAGAGCGAGATGCACTCCAGCATATGGCACGCATATTGTGATCCATTATTCCCAGCCAAACTGCCTTCTTCGCGAATACCGAAGCCTTCAGTGTCGCCCGCAACATCTTGTAGCAACTCCTCAATCGCCCCTGCGGGGTCAGAGTATAGCGAAGCCCGGATCGTTCTTACGGAGTAGCTGAGGGCGAAGACGCCTCCAATGGCAGATAGGACGGCGGCAAATCGGAGGGCCCTCCGTTGGCCGGGACCCGCCAAGAGAATGGCCGCCGTAATCAAGAACCCTGAGGCTAGGCCCGTTGCTCCCTTGGAAAAATCGGTGGCGAAATACAGGGCCAGAAGGATTCCCAATGCCGCCGCCGGTTTGATCTGCCGCTGCCAGGCTCGGCGAACGACCTCGTAGAGGACTATCGAATTGAGCAGAAGGTTTGCGCCAGCAAGGTTCACTCCACCGACCGTCCACGCGTCCACGGCATAGGCGCGCTGTAGGAGCGACCCCGAGGAGGCGGCAACGGCCACGGCGTAGGCAACGAACAGGACAAGCAACCAACGGGGGACTGAGGGATATCGCCGAACGTCGGTCGGTGCCTGGCGGCTGCGAACGAGGGCCGCGGGCAGCGCTAGCAACGTCACCAACGACAAGAGGTAGAATGCGGTTGCGAGGTTCGCCGAGGTGAAGAGAAACGGCGGCACGAAACTCTGTGAACGCGGTTGGCCAAACTGGGCGATGGTCTGAAACGCGTGAGTGACCAGCGCGAGGTTGGCTGCGATGATGAACGTTGCCGGACGTAGTCGGTAGAGCGCGACGCAGGCGATGCCCACATCCAGTAGGAACAGGCAGGTGAAGGAGGCCGTCATGGGCATGAAAGACAACGTGATGCGATCAGCGGATCCCGGCGGGAGCGAATCGAGGGTGACCGGTCCGATTCGCAAAGGGCGGCGGTGGCCGCGTTGAGGGGGAGACCGTCAAGACTGGGGTCTTGCCGCGCGAGGGAGGGATCGGTGACATCGGTTGGCGGCTCGGGGGCATGCCTGTTGAGGTGCCGATCGTGGGCGCGGAGAGATATTTCGCCGGAGGGGCATGGGGCGGATCAACGCTGGACGCAGTCGAGCCGTGATGGTACAACGGGCGTGGACGGGAGGCAACGCCCGCCTTCGCAGGGCGAGGACGTCTTGGCGATCGTGTCGAAGCTCGAGAATTACCGGCGCGGGCCGGGGTAAACCCGGCTGTCTGATGAGGATCCTCCTCAATGCCACGTCTGCCGTGCTGGGAGGCGGGCTCACGGTGTTGCGGCAGCTTCTCGCTGCCTTTGTCCGCGTGGATGGCGGGCGGCATCGCTACTGCGTCGTAGGCTGGGATAGCGTGCGGGAGCAGTTGGACCCTCACGATCCGCGCGTTTGCTTCTTCGTCCCGCGCGTTAGGTCAAGGACCTTTCCCGTGCGGCTTTTCTGGGAGCAGGTCGCGCTTCCTGTTCAAGCACTCATCGGGAACGCGGACGTGATCTTCTCCCCAGCGAACGTCGCGGTTCTGGGTGCGCCGGTTCCGCAGGTCCTCATGTTCCAGAATCTCGTGCCATTTGCGCCCGAGGTCATCCGACGGCGACGGGAGTCCGCAAAGTTTCGCTTCTTTGTGCTTCGGGCGTTCGGGATTCTGTCGTCCCGGCTTGCTCGACGGGTCGTCTTCATTGCGAACGCCCAGCGCGAAGCGATTCTGCCATGGCTGGGCGTCGCGGCCTCGAAGACGGCCACGGTCTACCTGGGCCACGACCCTGCGTTCTCGCCACGCGCGATAGCGGCTGCGCCCGGGTTGTTGCGGCGACTCGGCTTGACCCAGCCCTATCTGCTCTCGGTTTCCCAGGTTTACCATTACAAGAACCTGGTTGAGTTGGTAAGAGCCTTCGCCCGAGCAACCACGCGTCTTCCCAGTGACGTCAAGCTCGCCTTGGCGGGGGCGGAACATGAGCGCAGGTATGCGGCGCTCGTCCGCCGTACCATTCGCGACGCGGGCCTCGGCGACCGTGTCAAGGTTCTCGGACACGTTCCTTACCACGACCTACCGCCCCTCTATGCCGCAGCATCCCAGTTCGTCTTCCCGTCGACCTGCGAGAGCTTTCCGAACATTCTCATCGAGGCCCTGGCATCCGGCGTCCCCGTGCTCTCCTCGCGTTGCTGCTCGATGCCGGAACTCGCAGGGGATGCCGCGGTGTACTTCGATCCGTTTGATCCGGAAGAGATGGGGCGCCAGATCGTCACCGTCTGGGAAGACGCCGCGCTCGCACGCTCCCTGAGCGAGAAGGGGATCGCTCGGGCGGAACGCTACTCCTGGGATAGGACAGCCGTTAAGATTCTCGAACTCTTGGAGACCGCGGCCTTTCGAGCGACTTGACAGTCCCGTAGTCGGTAGTGCTTCGGCATGGAGGTTCGGAGGTTCGCGTGATAGATGAGGAGATCGGGAAGGCATATCCGCGAGGAAGCCGGGGATGACGGGCACCAGTCTCGATCCCGCCGCCCAGAGCGGCGAAGAGCACGTTCGCACGGCGGTTCTGGCGACCACGGCCCAGGTGGGCGGGCTCGCCTTGTCAATTGTTCAATACGGTCTTGCAGCCCGCTTCTTCGGTGCGCGCCACCAGATGGACGGCTTTCTGGCCGCGTGGATCATTCCAACGACCATGGTATCGGTGGCTTTCGCGCTGCAGAACATGCTCGTGCCTTATTTTGCGCAAGAGCGTGCTGACGCAGGAACCGACGCGGCTTGGCGCCTCGCCTCGGAGTCGCTGGGGTTGACGATCGTCGCCTTCGGCCTGGCGTCGGTCGGGGGCGCGGGACTCGCGCATTTCGCCATCGGCTTCGTGACCGCCGGCTCCGGTCCCGAGACGACCCGAATTGCGCAAGAGCTTCTCCCGCTCGGTTTCGTCTTCGGGTACCTCTTCCTGATCGCGAACGTTTTGACGGGCCTGGCGACCGCGGTCGGTCGATTCCTTGTCACCGCGGTCTTGGCTAACGTGGCGTCGACTGCACCCGTTCTGTTCCTCTGGTTGGGGGCGAGGCGTCTCGGAATTGCCTGCTTGCCACTAGGGCTGGTTGCGGGGGCGGTCGCACAAGTCGTTGTCCTGGCTTGCCTCCTTTATCGAATGGGACTCCGCATACGCTTGCCGAAGCGGCAGGGCTGGGCGCGGGTGGGGCGGTTGGCAAGCGATTCGTTTGCGTTCGGGCTGGCACAGATCCCGCTCCAGGCGATGCCCCTTGCCGAACGCCACTTCGCGGCTGCGGCGGGAGAGGGAGCGATGTCCCATCTTTTTTATGCGAGCAAGTTTTTCACCGCCGGCTGGCAACTGCTCGGGATGACTCTGTCCGTGCTGGGCTTGTCGATCCTATCCGCCTATCTGGCACGAAAGGAGATGGCGCGATTTCACCAACTGTTCTCGCTCCTTCTCCGCGTCGCTTCCTATCTCTCGGCCGCCTACTGGGTCGGGCTCACGATTGCCGGCAGATCGGTGATCGAAGCTGTGTTCGAGCATGGCCGCTTTAGCCGCGCTGATACGGTGGTCGTGGCCCGGGTGGTCGTTTGGTACCTGATTGGCCTGTTCGGTGTCCTCGTGGGCAGCACGGTGACCGCTGCGCTGGTCGCGCGGCGGCGGGTCTACGTGCTGCCCGTCGCGAACCTGTTCGGCTTCGTCTGTTATCTGGCGTGCGTGCTTTGGGGTGGAGCCGTCGAGGCAGATCCGGTGCAGCGGTTGGCTATGGCGTACGGTATCGGGCTCAACGCGACGCTGATACCGATCGTCGCGCACGCGATCCGACAGAAGCTTGTCGAGGGGCGGGTGTTCATCGATGCTGCGCTTCGAACGGCACTCTTCATTCCGGCCTTGGCGATCCCGTTCTGGTTCGTCCAGCGGTGGGTGGAGCACGAGAACCTCGGAGGGCTCGCCGCGGTTTCGATCTTGGCGATGGCCTGTGGTTGCTTGGCGGCAGTCGCTCTGGCGGCCGTTGATCGTGAGGTCTTCGGGCGGCTGCTTGCGGCATCGCGATTGCGGCGGCGTCGGCCAACGCTCCCGGGAGTGATGGGTTCAGCCTCGTGAGGTGCGTCTGCGGGCGGTCAGACGGGGAGGGGTGTGCGACGACGCGACAGGAGTTCGAGCAGGGCGGCCCTGCGCGGCGTCCCAGGTCGCGGGCACCTTTATCGGCAGTCCCAATTCCGTAGCTCGTAGCGGTAGTCGGGCACAGACCTTCCCATTCTTCGCTTGAAATCGGCGTGCAGGTCCCTGCCGAGCGACAGGGCCTTCTCTGGTCGACACTTCGCGGCGAGCAACTCAGTCGCGGCCTCCATCGTCTGGGTCATACCTTCGCGCTCGCCCGCAACCGTGACCAGCGTCACGTGGGCATGACCAGGCAGTGCGCTGCGAATCGGTGCAAGCTCGTCGGCACCGGTTGCGCCCACGTGGGCGGTCCAATCCGCGGAGACGATAGGCGGTCGCGGTCGGCAGCGCGTCAGCAGATCGTCTGCGGTTCGAGGATAGGGGACTACCAAGAGCGCATCGGCGTTCATCCCGGCGATTGGGCCGCAGACTTCCTGCGGGAGGACGTTCAGATCGCCCTTGAGGGAGAGCCTGAGGCTGATCGTCGCGGCCAACCCCAGGCCGAGGATGCCCAGCGACAGCGCCGCAGCGAAGCGCGGCTTGCCGGGCTTGGAGAGCACGGCCAACAGGGCCGAAGCCAGGAGGAACCATACGAGCAGGGAGCTACGCGGCTGCGTGGAGGTTCCGACCAGTTCGACGAGCAGCCAGCCCGCCATGGCCGCAGCCAGCCAGATTAAGAACCTGCGGCACCGGAGTTTGGGGAGCAGCGCCACGACACTCCAGGCGTAACCGGGGAGAGAGAGGGCGATCGTTGGCAGGACGTAACCGGGGAAGAACGACTGCCCGGCGAGCCCGGTGGCTAGCCACTCTGCGTCGCCGCCTGGGGAGAGTCGGTGGCGCAGGAGGCTCTTCTTCAACGCGGGCAACTGCCTCGCCAGAACCGGAGAGAACCAGAGGAGCGCGATTCCGAGCAAGGCCAGTGCTCCGACGAAAGTCAGGGCCGTAGAGAAGGCGACTTTCTTGCGAACCGATCGCCTGCGTGCGATCCAAGCGGCCGCGTCGATGGGAAGGAAGACGAGATCTGCGTAGCACGAGAGCAGCCCCAGGACGGCGCCGAGCGAAAAGGCGAGCCTCGCCCGCCGAGCGCGGTGGGTACCCCACAGCGCCCACGCGCGCAAGGCCTGGGCGAGGAAAAGAAATGGGTACCAGCGGGCCGAGACCGCGTAAAAGAAGACGATGGGCTGGAACGCCGCGAGGACGGGCCATCGAACGCCGAGCCGGCGGCGCGCGACCAGGCCGAGCAGCCAGACGGCCCCGAGCGAGGGGAGCAGCCGAGCGAGAGCGAGCGCTCTGAGGCTGGGCGTGATCGACGCGACCGCACGATCGAAGAGCCCAACCCATGGGGGGTGAAGGAAGTCGTTGATCAGAGAGGCCCGGAGCGACGTCGCCGGCAGCGTGGCCAGTGACAGACTGAACCACTCGTCGTCGTACATGGGCCGGATCGCGGCGAAAAGGCCTGCGAACAGACCGAAGGCGAAGAGCGTTACGAGGAAACGACGCTGTTCTGCTCTACCCAAGGCTACCCAAGAGGAACCCTCCGATGCCGACTCTTCACCATCGCGTCGAGCGCCGATGCCATCCTGATCGTTGTTGAACTTCGACGAGTGGTAACTCTAAGGTGGCCGCTGGGTTAGTGTCAACCGCGGCGGCTCTCGGTGTTGCTGCTCTCGGATCCAGATGCGACACGGATCCAGATGCGGAGGAGCTGCCCCAACTCTCCACGGCGGCGCGGTCGATAGCGCAGCGAGTCAAGTGAGCGAAATGACTCAGGATTTCAGCAGGGACTTGAAAGAACGAGGAAAGCCTTCTACGGCAAGTGTTTCTGAACGACTTACCAAGGAGGCTTCCTCGTGCAATCAACTTACACTCTGGAGCAGGTCGCACGCTACCTTGATGAGCATGGAGAGGGGCCGGGCGTCGTCGGCCGGCGGTGCTTGCAACGCACCCTCCTGGGCGTTCTCTTGGCCGGCACCCTCGTTCTTTCCAAGATCACCCGCTCGCTGGAGGAGCGGGGCAGCA
>JAKAPL010000044.1 GCA_021807105.1 Myxococcales bacterium
CCACAGCCCCGGCGGCGGATGGACAGTTCGCCCTTCTTCAGGCAGAACCTAACCCAACATCACGCGTGGACCCGGGGGGGGAATGCATCTGAGAAGCGGGGGTCCCAAGCACGTGAGAGCCGACAGCCCGCGATCGATCGATGTCACGGGACGAACGATCCAACAGCCGCGACAAATCGTCGATCACGCGGTCTCTTTGGTCGGTTGCAAGCTCTCATCGGCCGATCACGCCGTCTCTTCGGTCGATTGCACGGTCTCCTCGGCCGATCACGCGGTCTCCTCGGTCGAGTGCAAGCTCTCATTTGTCGATTGCGCGGTCTCTTTGGTCGATCACGCGGTCTCCTCGGTCGATCACGCGGTCTCCTCGGTCGATTGCGCGGTCTCTTTGGTCGATTGCAAGGTCTCATTTGTCGAGTGCAAGGTCTCCTCGGCCGAGTGCAAGGTCTCCTCGGCCGAGTGCAAGGTCTCCTCGGCCGAGTGCGCGGTCTCTTTGGTCAATCACGCGGTCTCTTTGGTCGATCACGCGGTCTCTTCGGTCGATCGCACCGTCTCTTTGGTCGATCACGCGGTCTACTTGGTCGAGTGCACGGTCTACTTGGTCGAGTGCAAGGTCTCTTTGGTCGATCGCGCCGTCTCTTTGGTCGATCGCACGGTCTACTTGGCCGAGTGCACGGTCTACTTGGTCGATTGCACGGTCTCCTTGGTCGAGTGCGCGGTCTACTTGGTCGAGTGCGCGGTCTCCTTGGTCGAGTGCGCGGTCTACTCGACCGATCCTCCCGCCTCCGCCGATCTCCGTCCCCGACGACACCCCTGCGGTCGCCCATCGAGACCCGCGGGTGTCCAGAACTTGGACAATCGTCCGTCCGTGCGCCGGCAAGCCGGCAGTGATGGAGTGAATGGAGGAGTCGTACGGTGTGGGGAAACGGCGATGGACATCTGGGATTCCGCGCCACGAACATCCTTCGGAAGCCGTGGGCAGGCCGGCACGCTTGATCGGCGGTCGGGCGGGTGGAAGGGTGCGGCGGGTTCGCCATGCACCGGGGACGGCGAGTGCGCGAGCGGGATCTGCAGGGGGAGTTACTGCTGCGCAGGGACGTGCGGCACGTCGAGTCCGTGCAGGACGACGGAGTGCGACGCGAGCTGAACGGGGGGAAAGGGGGAGGTTTGGGACGGCGGTGACGTACGGGGTGGGGAGCTATCCCACATCGGTGGCGATCGGGGACTTGAACGGGGACGGGAAGGCGGACCTGGCGGTGGCGAACTCGGGGAGCGCCACGGTGAGCGTGCTGCTGAACGAGTGTAAGTAGGCGGCGGGGAGGGAGGGGGTTGAGAGGGGGGCTTTGCCCCCCTGCGGGATTTTATCGCGCTTCCGGGGAGGTGAAAACGGGGACGGGGAGGCGGGGACGGACATCCGAAGCGTCTCGTGGTTACGGGCGGTTTGCGCGCGATCTCGTCTCGGCCCTGCTGACGGACATCGGGAGGGCGAACGGGATGAGCGGACGGCCGGGTGCGCCGCGCGGCGGTGAGCGGCAGGGGAGAAGACGTTCGGCCCACCGCGCTCCCCCGGGGATCGCGCGGGTATCTTTGCGTCGTTGCTCGCGAATCCGGTTGTCCGTCCGTGCGTCTCCCGGGCGGAGGCGGGCGGGACGCCGGCCTCTCCCAGGAGAACCTCCCGCGCCGATCGGGAAGCTCCCCCGCAACGACGGGCTGTTGCGCCGTTGGCACGGCTCGCGGGGTTCCTTCCGGGATCCATCAGCAGGAGCCGGCGCGAAAGGTCCAATCGTCCGGACGCAGGCAAAGGGAAGTCCCGAAATTGCCCGCTCGCTGCACGACTTGGCCGGGACCCAGCCTCCTGGACTCTTTGCCCGGTACAAACCTCCTCGAGGAAGTAGTAGACTCCGTCCTCATGATCGCTCGCGATTGATCCATGGCCCAGCAGGACGCCACCGAGGGACGCAAGGTCGTCGCGACGAACCGGTCCGCCCACTTCCGCTTCGCGATCGAGGAGCGCGTCGAGGCCGGGCTCGTGCTCTCGGGGAGCGAGGTCAAGAGCCTCCGGGCGGGGAACGCGAACCTCGCGGACGCCTACGCGATCCCGAAGGGGGGCGAGCTGTTCCTCGTCAACTGCCGCATTGGCCCTTACGATCCCGCGGCGGCGCTCGGTCACGAGCCGACGCGCCCGCGCAAGCTGCTGCTCCGCCGCGCGGAGCTCTCCCGCCTCCTGAGCAAGGTGACCGAGCGCGGCTTCTCGCTCGTCCCCCTCCAGATCTACTTCAAGGGGGGGTACGCGAAGACCGAGATCGCCCTCTGCAGGGGCAAGACGCATGAGGACCGGCGCGAGGACATCAAGGCGCGCGAGACCCGCCGCGAGATCGACCGGGCGATGAAGGGCGCGAGGGCGCGCCGGTAGGAACCGGGGGCGTCCAAGACGACGAGCCGACTCCCCGCGCGATCAGCCGGCCCCCGCCCGGACCGGGTTCATGCCGGGCCCGTCGAGGAGCGAGCGCCGGAGCGCGTCCATCAGGCGAAAGTAGGTCAGATCCACTTCGGGGCCGGCCACCCCTTGCGCGGGCAAGTCGAGATCGCCGGCGAGGAAGACGAGGTGGAACCCGTCCCCGGCGAAGATCGCCCCATCCTCCGTCACCGTGAGAACGAAGTCGCGTCCCCCGAACCGCGCGTCCACGACGTCGATGCCTTCGCGCCGCTCCAGATGGAAGCCGTCCCGCGGCTTCGCGTGCAGGAAGGCCGCGTAGCTCCCGTAGAAGCGCGGCTTCACGACGTAGGGGCCCCCGTCCTCGGGGCAGAAGACGTCGCAGTTGCCGCAGTCGTTGCAGAAGTCGGCGAAGTTTCCGAACTGGCGCGCCCCCGCGATCCGGAGCGAGCCGGCGGCCCGCCTTTGCCACCCGCCTCTCTCCTGGCGCAGGAGGACGATGGGGATCTCGCCCTCCGGCAGGGCGAAGGCGAAATTCGCGTCGTTCGGGCATGCCGGGACGCACAGGTCGCAGGAGAGGCAGTCGAACCCTTCGAGCGCGCGGCCGACCTTGCGCGGAGGCTTCGCGTGCGCGGCGGAGGCGAAGCGGGGCTCTTCGAGCACGCGGGCGGCGTAGCGGCGGGAGTTCTCGACGCGCGCCTGGGCGAGGCTCGCCCCCGGGGCGCCGCCCGCGGCCCGATGCGTCGCGGCCACGAACGCGTCGATGGTCCTCGCCCCGGCGGCCTGCATCCGGGCGGCGAGCTCCGCCAGGTAGCCCGCCATCCGCCCGTAGCCGCCGGGCCGCAGGAGATCGCTGCACGCGGTGACCGGGACGAGGCCCGCCGCGACCGCGTCCGGGAAGTTCTTCCGGTCGACGCCCCCGGAGAAGGAGATGGGCAGCGTCCCCCCGAACGCCTCGCGGAAGCGGGCGACGAGCTGCATCGCGAGCACGTGGAGCGGCGGTCCGGACAGGTACGCGCGCGACTCGCCGCGGGGGAGGAAGTCCCCGCGGTTCTCGACGACCAGCGTGTTCGTGAGCTTCACGCCGAAGGAGAGACCCAGCGAGGCGGCCTTCTCGGAGAGCCGCCCCGTCAGATCGATCGCCTGGCCGAGGCCCGGATCGCCCGCGAACACCTCCTCGGGAACGCGATCGGCGTAGCCGAGGACGTCGTGGACGATGCGCCGCGTCTCCCCGGCGCCGAGGAGGGTCGGGTTGAGCTTGACGATCACGTGGAACCGGTACGCCTCCATGAGGAAGCCGGCCATCTCTTCGATCTGTTCCGGCGGGCAGCCGTGGAAGGTGGAGAGGGTGACCGACCGCGCCACGCCGGTCGCGAAGTCGAGGTCCCGCGCGGCGCCGAAGGCCGCGGGGATCTCCCGCCGCAGGCGATCGACGATCGGACGCGCGTCGCGCATGCCGGAGAGGAAGGTCCGGACGCGCTCGCTCGTGAGGCCGGCGAGGTCGTAGCCGGCGGAGAGGTCGAAGGCGAAGCGCGTGAAGCTCTCCGGGAGGCCGAGCTCCCCGCTGCCCGCCAGCAGCTCGATGAGCATCGAGCCCTTCACGTACTCGACGAGCGACTCCTCGAGCGAGAGCTCCTGGCTCCACTCGACGTTGTAGCCGGGGCCCCGCATGTCGATGCACGGACGCGGGATCTTCAGCCGATCGTTCGCCTGGACGGTCTTCAGCTCGAAGATGCGCGCGCCGGCGAGGAAGCCGAGCACGAGGTTCTGGGCGAGCTGCGTGTGCGGTCCCGCCGCGGGGCCGGCCGGGGTCGC
Organism: Myxococcales bacterium; assembly: GCA_021807105.1. GTDB lineage: Bacteria > Myxococcota > Myxococcia > Myxococcales > JAKAPL01 > JAKAPL01. Next base: position 4,247 of record JAKAPL010000044.1, read on the forward strand.
GCAGGGGCGGCCGTGGAGCGCGACCGAGAGGTCGAGCCCCTCCGGCGCGCGGGCGAAGCGACGGGCGGGGAGATCGAAGATCGGGCCGCCTCGGGAGAGCTCGGAGTGAAGTCGCGCGCAGAGGGCTCCGAGGGGGGCCGGGACGAGGTCGGCCACTTCAGGACAGCGCGGGGAGGAAGCTGGTCCCCGCGTCCATGGGCGGGAGGCCAAAGTGGGCGAGGAGCGTCGCCCCGAGGTCCGCGAAGGTCGCCCGCACGCCGAGCGGCCGGCCGGGGGCTCCGGGGGAGTGAGCGAGCAGGGGCACATACTCGCGCGAGTGATCCGTCGAGGGGCTCGTCGGGTCGCAGCCGTGGTCCGCGGTGATCACGAACCGGTCGCCGGGAGCGAGGCGCGCGAGCAGCGAGGGGAGCGCGGAATCGAACTCCTCGAGCGCCCGCCGGTAGCCGGCCACGTCGTTGCGATGTCCGTACCGCATGTCGAAGTCCACGAGGTTCACGAAGAGCAGCCCCTCTCGGACCTCCCCGAGCAGGTCGCGCGTTCGCGCGAGGCCGTCCGTGTTCCCCTCGGTGTGGATCGACCGCGCGATGCCGCGGCCGCAGAAGATGTCCGGGATCTTGCCCACCCCGACGACCGGGATGCCCGCGCGGGCGAGGCGATCGAGGGCCAGCTCGCCTGGAGGCGGCAGCGAGAAGTCCCTCCGGTTGTACGTGCGGCGAAAGGCGCCCTTCTCGCCGACGAAGGGGCGGGCGATCACCCGCGCGACCTGCCAGGGATCGAGGAGGCGCCGCGCCGCCTCGCACCAAGCGTAGAGCGTCTCCAGGGGGACGGTCCGCTCGTGGGCGGCGACCTGGAAGACCGAATCCGCGGACGTGTAGAGGATCGGTTTGCCGGTGCGCTGGTGCTCCTCGCCGAGCCGCTCGATGATCTCGGTGCCGCTCGCCGCCTCGTTGCCGAGCACGCCGGGCGCGCCGATCGCTCTTTGCCAGGGTTCGACGATCTCCTTCGGGAAGCCGTTCGGGAAGAGGGCGAGGGGGCGGGCGAGGACGAGCCCCATCATCTCCCAGTGGCCGGTCGTCGTGTCCTTTCCTGGCGACGCCTCGGCCATCTTCCCGAAGGAGGCCAGGGGCGCGCCGGCGGGGGGGATGCCGGCGAGCGGCGCGATGGAGCCGAGGCCGAGGGCGGCGAGGTTCGGCAGGCGGAGCCCGCCGGGCGATCGCGCGAGGTGGCCGAGCGTGTCGCGGCCGGCGTCCCCGTACCGGGCCGCGTCGGGGAGCGGCCCGATGCCGACCGAATCCAGGACGAGGATGACGAACCTGCCGGGCATGGCGGTCAGTGAAGCAAGAATCGAGCACGGGGGCAACCGCCGGGGTCACCCCGAGCGAGTGCCCCGGGGGGAGGGGGACCTCCAGAGAGCCCGAGGATGGCCTCGACGACCCCTCCGCTTCATGGGCTCGCGTGGTCGAGCGACGCGCGGATGGTGGCCTTGACCTCCCCGTCGGGCTCGACGACGAGCCGCCGAGAGAGGACGGCCCTCGCCTTCGGGCCGCCGATCCCCCCGAGCGCCTCGGCCGTCGCGATGCGAACGGTCACGTCGGGGCTCGCGAGCTCCGGGACGAGACGAGGAATCGCGGCCGCCCCCTGCGCGCGGGCGAGGGTGAAGATGGCCGTGCGCAGGAAGAGCGGCGCCGCGTCGGTCCGGTCGAGGACCATGTGCAGCTCGGCGATGCCTCGCGCGTCGTGGAGGTCGCCCATGGCCGCGAGGGCGCGCGCCCGCAATCCCGGGGATTCGCGAGGATCATGGAAGATGTCGTGGAGGGCCTGGTAGACGCCCGGCTGGCGCAGCTCCGAGGCCGGCGGGGGCGGCCGGCCCTCGCCGAGGAGCGCTTCGACATGGGCCCGGCGAAGCTGCTCCGAGGAGAGGGGCGCGGGGGCCGGCGTGGGCGCCCAGGCCTGCGCCGGAAGGGTTGGGGCCATCGCGGCCATCGCCGAGTTCGCCGGCGGGCCATCGGGCATCGCCTGTGGCTGGATGTTCTCCGGGCCGCTCGCGGCGGGCCCCGCGCAGGCGGCGATCAGGATCAGGGGGAGGGGAAGAGGGCGGCGCACGAGACGTAAGCGTACTCCCGAGGGGCGGGCACGGGAAGCCTTCGCCGCGTCGGGCGTCGCCGCGTCGCGTCCTTAAGGACCCGTGCCCGATGAGGTTCAGGGGCTCGGGCAGGGGTGCGGGAACGAGGGGGCGCCCCTGTCGGACGTCGCTCGCGGGCCGGGGAGCGTCCGTCCGGGTGAGCTCGGCGCTCGGAGCGGTCGCGCTGGGTCTTCGGCACCCCGAGGTCGCGCTGTGCTAGTCTGGCGTCCCATGTTCGATATCCGGGAGATCCAGCGGCTCCTTCCGCATCGCTTCCCTTTCCTGATGGTCGACCGGGTGATCGACTTCCAGGAGGGGCACCGGATCTCGGCCTACAAGAACGTCAGCGCCGGCGAGCCGTTCTTCTCCGGCCACTTCCCGGGCCGGCCCGTCATGCCGGGCGTCCTGATCGTCGAGGCGCTCGCCCAGGCCGCGGCGTTGCTCGCCTTCAAGAGCGCCGGCCGCGCGGAGGGTCAGATCGTCTATCTCATGGGCCTCGATGCGGTCCGCTTCCGGCGGCCCGTCGTGCCGGGCGATCGCCTGGACCTTTCGGTCGAGAGCCTCAAACGCAAGGGGAGGATCTGGAAGATGCGCGGGGAGGCTCGGGTTGCGGGCCAGCTCTGCTGCGAGGCCGAGATGCTGGCGACGGTGGTGGAAGAAGGGCAGGAGAGCTGAATGCTCATCCACCCGACCGCGATCATCGACCGGCACGCGGAGCTGGACACGACGGTCTCCGTGGGCCCCTACGCCGTCATCGGCCCCAAGGTGAAGATCGGGCCCGGGACGGTCATCGGGCCGCACGCGGTCATCGAAGGGGACACCCGGATCGGCGCGGAGAACCGGATCTTCCAGTTCGCCGCGCTCGGGGCGATCCCCCAGGATCTCAAGTACGCCGGCGAGGAGACGAAGCTCGTCCTCGGCGACCGGAACCAGGTGCGCGAGTTCGCGACGCTCCACCTCGGGACCGCGGCCGGCGGCGGCGTGACGAGCGTGGGGAACGCCAACCTGTTCATGGCCTGCTCGCACGTGGCCCACGACTGCCGGGTCGGCGACGGCGTGATCCTCGCGAACAGCGCCGCCCTCGCCGGCCACGTCCAGGTGGCCGACCACGCGGTGCTCGGGGGCCTCTCGGCGGTCCACCAGTTCACCCGCATCGGCATCCACGCGTTTATCTCCGGCGGCGCGATGGTCACGATGGACATCCCGCCCTACTGCACGGCGCAGGGCGATCGCGCGCAGCTCGCGGGCGTGAACACCATCGGCCTCACCCGGCACGGCTTCTCCGCCGAGGCCGTCGCCCGCGTCCGCGCCGCCTACAAGATCCTCTTCCGCTCCCGCCTCGGCCTGCGGGAGGCTCTCGCGCAGGTGCGGGCGGAATTCGCGGGCCACGGAGAGATCGACGCGCTCGTGGACTTCATCGAGGGCAGCGCGCGGGGGATTGCACGCTGAGGTTGAACCCGTCTTATTCACGGTCCGGCTGCTGCGGCGTCCGATCCCACGCCTTTGCAGGGGAGGCTTGTCTCCCCTGCAAACGACCCGGGAGAGGCACTTCAGATACGCCTCGGTGGTGGTTGAATCCGCCGCGCCGCCGAAGCGTCAGAGCGGGAGAAACAGAGGGTTGACCGCCCGCGGGCGGCGGGCTAGAACAGCGGTCGTTCGCAACACGCGGAATTCTTTTCCCTGAAGGGAGAGCAACAATGAGATTTTCGAGGATCGGATGGACGGGGCTCGTGGCGGCGGGGCTTTGGGCCTGCGGGCCCAAGTCGGGCAGCGGTAAGGATGGCGGGAACACGAGCAGCGGCGGCGGCCCGGCGAGTTGCACCCTGCCGGCCACGATCACGAGCGACATGGAGCTGACGACGGCCTGCCCCGTCTGGCACGTCGGTTCCAGCGGAACGACCGTCGCCGGCAACGGGAATCCGATGCTCAAGATCGACCCGGGCGTCACCGTCGCGGTCGACAAGGGCGGATTCCTCTCGGCCGGCACGAGCGCGCCGGGCGGCATCCAGGCCGTCGGCGTCCCCGGGAAGCTCATCACCTTCACCTCCAGCGCCGCGATCCCGGCGCCCGGCGACTGGGCGGGCGTCGCTCTCGGAGACCAGACGCTCGCGACCTCGACGATCGCATTCGCCAAGTTCGACTTCGCGAGCGGCCTCGCGGGGAGCGGCGGCCAAACCAGCAACGAGGATGGTTACAGCTACGACGAGCCCGCGGGGGCGCTCATCGTTTACGGGGGCACGGGAAGCGTCTCGCTCGTCCTGCATGACCTCGAATTCGCGAACAACGCGGGTAACGGCCTCGTCTACGACAACTTCAAGGCGGGCTTCGCCACCGGCTCGGGAAATCTCAAGGTAGACGATGTCGGGACGGGCTACGAGCCGTTCGTGATCGCCGCGAACCAGGCCTCGACGCTGCCCGTGACGATCTCCGGCCCGGCCGGCACGGCGGTCGACCTGATCAACGGGCAGGGGGGATCGACGGGGAGCGGCGGTGGCACGGCGGGCGTGGCGCTCACCCAGACGTGGCCCTCGATTCCGCTGCCCTACCTCGCCGACGGAAGCGTCGTGGGCGCGGGCAACGGGATCCAGATCGAGGGCGCGGGCCAGAGCACCGCCACCTTGACCATCGCCGCCCCGAACACGATCGAGTTCAAGTCGGGAGGCTCGCTCGATCTGGATCCCAACGGTTCGGGCCAGGCGGTCCTCCTCGCGATCGGCACGCCGACGGCCCCGATCGTCTTCACGAGCGCCAGCGCGAACCCGGTGACGGGAGCGTGGAGCGGCTTCACGCTCAATACCCCGTCCAGCGGAGGCAACCAACTCGGATCCACCCAGCTCATTGGCGTGACGATCGACTGGGCGGGCGACGGGTCCATCAGCTACGCAGCCGACAAGGGTGTCATCGGGATCGCGAGCGGGGCTGCCTCCGACGGGCCGGTGATCAAGGGATGCACCATCGAGAACTATCCCCAGGGCACCTACGGCATCGTCTATGACCCCAATTTCGTCACCCCGCCCGCCGGCGGATACGACACGCCCGCCAACACGTTCCTTCCCTTGGGGTCGCTGACGGTCGGGACCGGTTCCTAGCCGGCTCGGGGCCTCCACTCCGGCCCTCTCCCCTTTACCCGGGAAGAGGGCCGGGGGAGACGGCCTCGGTCGTCGCGCGCGTTTCGCGTCAGCCTCCGGTTCGGCTACCGCATCCAGACCGTCTTCACGTTCACGAAGGCGCGGAAGCCCTCGAGCCCCAGCTCGCGTCCGAAGCCGGACCGCTTCACTCCGCCGAAGGGCAGGCGCGGGTCACTCTTCACGAGGCCGTTGATGAAGACGGCGCCCGCCTGCACGCGGGGGGCGAGTCGAACCGCGACGTCCGGGTCGGCCGTCCAGAGGCTCGCGCCGAGGCCGAACGCCGAGTCGTTCGCCGCGGCAATTGCCTCCTCGGTCGAGCCGACCTTCACGACCGCGGCCACGGGGCCGAAGGTCTCCTCGCGGAAGGCCGGGCTCGCGCGCGGCACGTTCGTCAGGAGAGTCGGCGGGTAGAAGGCGCCCGGGCCATCGGGCAGATGGCCGCCGGCCAGGAGCCTCGCTCCCGCCGCGACGCTCGCCTCGACTTGCGCGTGAAGCGCGTCCCGCAGGTCGGCCCGCGCCTGGGGGCCCAGCGTGGTCGAGGCGTCGAGCGGGTCGCCCATCCGAGCCTTCGAGAGCTCCTCCCCGAGGAGGCCGACGAACCGATCGTGGACCGCGGCGGTCGCGATGAAGCGCTTCGCGCAGATGCAGCTCTGGCCGCCGTTTAAGAGCCGCGCCCGCGCCCCCACCCTCGCGGCCTCCGCCACGTCGGCGTCGTCGAGGACGACGAACGGGTCCGAGCCGCCGAGCTCCAGGACGGCGGGCTTGATGGCCCTGCCTGCCGCGGCCCCGACCGCCTGCCCAGCGGCGTCGCTCCCGGTGAGCGTGACGGCCGCGATCCGCGCGTCGGCGATCACGCCGGCGACCGCGCCGGAGGGTGAGAGAAGCGCGCGGAAGAGGTCCGGGGGAAAGCCCGCGTCGCGCAGCAGCTCCTCGATGGCGAGCGCACACTGCGGGACGTTCGAGGCATGCTTGAGGACGCCCCCGTTCCCGGCCATCAGGTGCGGGGCGATGAAGCGGAAGACCTGCCAGAAGGGGAAGTTCCAGGGCATCACCACCAGGACGACGCCGAGGGGATCGAAGCGAACGAAGCTGCGGCTGCCGTCCGTCGGCACCTCGCGGGCGGCGAGGTAGCCCTCCGCATGTTCGGCGGCGTGGTCACACAGAAAGGCGCATTTCTCCACCTCGGCCGTGCCCTCCACGATCGGCTTGCCCATCTCCAGGGCCGCGAGCCGCGCCAGGAGCGGCGTCCGCTCCCGTAGCAGCGAGGCGACTCTGCGCATCGGCTCCGCCCGCCGCGGGAAGGAGAGCCCGGCCCAGGCGCGCTGCGCGCGCACCGCCCCGTCGAGGATCGCGGAGACCTCGTCCGGCGCCATCACGGGGAAGCGCGCGAGGGTCTCCCCGGTGGTGGGGTTGACCGATTCGATCACCATGGAGCCCTAGGAGGCTGGTGTGAAATGGGTGCCGTCGCGAGAGCCCCGAGACCTAAGGCGAGACGGGCGCCCGAGGAGTGCAGAGCGTCCAACGTACTCTTTGCAGTCCGTTTTGCAGCGAAGCGACGAGGCCGCCCGTCGCGAGCGAAGGGATCGGCTTTCGCAGCAGGCAGCCATTTAACCCCAGCCTCCTAGTGGGCTGGCGCGGGACGGGGCGGCGGGACCGGCCTCACGGCCGGTATCCCCGCCGAGGTCATCCGCGCCGCCGCGACGGGCATCGCGGGGACCGGGAAGGGACGCTCGGGCACGTCGGGCCACTTCGCGCGATACGCGTCCATCTGCTTTTCGAGCGCCGGGTCGTCCGCGACGGAGGTGTCGAGGAGGACGGACGTGGCCCGGAATGTTCGCGACGCCTTCGTCCCGGCCGCCTCCTGCGCCAGCTCGGCCCGGCGCTTCGTCAGGGCGGCGACCTGTCCCTGGAAGTTCGCCGCGGCGGGGCCGGAGGCGGTCTTCATCCGCTTCGTGATCTCCTGGATCTGGACATCGATTCGGGCGAGATCGCCGCGGGCCCGGTCCAGGCTCCCCACGTCGCTGAAGACGCCGGGGCCGTCGTCGGTGAGGACGTCGATCCGATTGAGCATCCGCCCGCGCTGGCCGGCATAGACGACGGGGACGCCGTTGACGATCTGGGGCGCTCCTCCCCAGCCATCATGGGCGGCGAAGGCCAGGTCGAAGCCCGGCACGGCCTTGAGCAACGTCTCCAGGTCGGGGCGGGCGAGGTTCGCGAGCAGGAGCTTCACCTGACAGCCCTCCCCCGCGAGGGAGGCGAGCACTCTCTTCGCGGCGGCGGCCGCGTCCAGCCTCTGGGTGCCCGGACCGTAGCCGGCCGCGGGCGAGAGGGGGACGGCGCAGACCTTCTCCTTGCCTGCCTGGAAGACGAGCCGATCCTGGAAGAGGAGCTTGCCCGACATGTCGGTGAGGTTCGCGGAGAGGAGGGGCACGCCCGCGGCCCGGGCCGCGCTCTCGAGGAAGGCGAGCCCATCCGCGAAGTCGCGGTCGCTCGCCACGAGCCCCAGGTACTTCATCGCCGCCATGGCCGAGAGGATGAGCTTCGCCCGGGCCTCCTGCCGAGCGCGGTCGGCGTCGGGGACCGAGAGGTTATTGAAGAGCGCGCTGCCGACGTCGATCAGCGGCGCGCCGGGCGCCGTCTTGCGGGCGTTGATGACCGCCGTCTCTCGCCTGGCCAGACCGCCAGTCGGGTGGAGGTGTCACCCACAAGGGGCATACTCGCCCCAGCCGTCTCCCGTGAAGAGAAGCGTCGCGCGGGTTGGCCCCGAGGGCGTGACCACCGGGGCGTCCGGTGGGTGCGCCGGCTTCGCGCAGGCTGCGAGCGCGCCGGCCGCGACCAGCGCCGCGGCCGAGGTCCGTCTCCTCATCGTCATCGTCGTCATGAAAACCTACCCTAGCCGCGCGCGCGGCGCCGTTCAAGGGTCCTCGGGGAGCCGTCCCTCGACACTCCCGCGCCGGCGGTGGGCCCGCGCCGGGGTAACGCGGTAGCATCGGCCCATGGTGCGCCTGCGCCGCGTACTCCTCCCCGACGCCGCGTCGCTCTGCGTGACCGCGCTCGCCGCCGCGATCGCGCTCTCGCCCCCCAAGTCGTTTGACCTCTTCTTCCACCTCGCCTCCGGCCGCGATCTCCTCGCGCACGGCTTCCCTGCCCGCGACCCCTTCAGCTTCACCGCGTCCGGGCCGCAATTCCCTCACGAGTGGCCGTTCGGGATCGTCGCGGAGCTGTCGGCGCGAGCCTTCGGCGCCGCCGGACCGGAGCTGCTCGTCGCGCTCCTCTTCGCCGCGACCGCCCTGCTCCTCTGGCACCTGCTCGGACCGCGGCCGTCCCGGGGGATGCTCGCGACGGTCCTCTTCGTGCTGGTCCTCGAGGCGCTGTCGCCGACCTTCGCGCAGGAGCGCCCCTGGCACTTCGGGCAGCTCCTCTTCGTCGCGCTCCTCCTCCTGCTTCGGGCGTACCGCGCGGGCTCCGCGCGCGCGGGCCTCCTCGTCCTCCCCCTGACCGCGCTCTGGGCGAACCTCCACGCGAGCTGGCCGCTCGCCCCGGCCCTCTTCGGCCTGACCGCGCTCGGCATGGCGTCCGACCCGGCGCCCCGCCGCGCGGCCGCCGGGGTCGGGCTCTCCGCCGCCGCGTTCCTCTGCGCCGGGGCCTCCATCCCTGGGCCCGCCCTCTACCTCTACCCGCTGCGCCACGCGCTGCTGCCGTCCACGGCCGGGCTCGTGGAGTGGATGCCGCTCGCCCTCGATCTCCCCTTCGCGCGCGCCTACTTCATGCTCCTGCTCCTCGCGGTCTTCTTCACCGGGCGGACGAGGAAGGCTCCGCTCGCGCTCGTCCTGCCGGCCGCCGCGCTGGCCGCCGGGGCGGTCCTCGTGATCCGGCTCGTGCCTTTCGCGGCGCTCGCCTTGGCCGCGGCGATCGCGGAGATGGCGGAGGGGACGCGGGGGGTCGGCGGCGCCTGGGGGCGCGTATTCGCGGGCGTCGACCGCGGGCTCCGTCGCTGGAACGGCGCGGCCGGGGGCGGGGTCCTGCCGTTCGCGGCCGTGGGGATCGTCGCGATGCTCGCCGCCCATCGACCGGGGAGCCTCGAGGCGAGGCTCCCGCGGGAGGACTACCCGGTCGCCGCGCTCCATGCCCTCGAAGGCGCTCCGCCCGGCAGGGTGCTCGCGCGCCTGCGCTGGGGTGGGGCGGTCGCCTATTTTGCTCCCGGACACCCGGTCTTCATCGACGGCCGCAACGACCTCTTCCCGGCGGCGATCCACGAGGCGTACGTGAAGATGAAGCTCCTCGAGCCGGGGTGGCGGGAGGCGTTCGCCGCCGCGCGGCCGGACTACGTGCTCTGGGGCCCGGTGCACCACGGCACGCCGCTCCTCGCGGCGCTCGGGTGGATGGGCTGGCGGGAGGTGGCCGGGGACGCGACGGGCTCGCTCTGGATCCCGCCGCCCGCGCGCGCCCCCGGGGCCCGAGGCGACGCCCGGTAGCCCATGCCCGCGCTCCCGATCCTCTTCGACGCGGACATCCTGCCGGCCGGCCTCTCGCGCGGGGAGGCGATCGAGCTCGTTCACTTCGACGTCCGCGCCGCGCTGGTGAGGCCGGCGCTGCGCCCGAGGCCCCACGACGCGGCCGCGCTCGTGGCGCTCTGGGAGGAGTTCCTCGAGAGGGACGCGCCGCTGCTGGGCGGCCAGGGGATCGAGCCGTTCGTCGTGCTGGGGGTCCCGCCGGACGCGATGCCGGAGCGGGGCCTCGCGCTGGCCTTCCACCGGCTCGCCCCGCTCCTCGGGCGCCGCCGGGTGGTGGCCGTGGGGCCGGCGGGCCTCTGGGGCGCGGGCGGAGCCGAGGAGCACGCGCTCCGCAGGCATGTCGAGCTGTCGCGGGAGACGAACCGGCCCCTCGTCGTCCACCTCGGCAGGAGAGCACCGGCCGCGGGATTGGAGCGTTTGCTCTGCGTCCTCGGGGAGGAGGAGGCGGACCCGGCTCGCGTCCTCATCGTGGGGCCCGGCGCCCCGAGCTTCCGCGTCCTGCGTGAGCACGGGTTCCCGGTCGCGCTCCGGCCGGCGGCGGGGCGGCTCTCGGTCGGGCAGGTGGCGGACCTCGTGAATCTCAACGGGAGCGAGGGCATCCTGCTCGCGTCCGGCGCGGGAGGTGGTCACGGCGATCTGCTCGCGGTGCCCAAGGTCCTCGCGGCGATGAAGACCCTCGGGATGCCCCGCTCGGCGCTCCGGCGCGTCGCGGCGCGCAACGCCGCGGCCTTCTTCCGGATCGACCTCGGGGCCTAGGAGGCTGGTGTGAAACGTGCACGACGACCGCGAGGGTACCCTGGGAACGCCGGCGTCCCACCGGCTCTGGGCTTCGGGGATTGGCGTGAAGCGTCCCCCCGAAAAACACCAGCCTCCTAGCCTTCCGTCCGACTCCACGCTCCCGTGCGGCCGCCCGCCTTGCGAATCAGCGCGACCTCCGAGAGGATCATCCCCCGCTCGCGAGACTTGAGCATGTCGTAGGCGCAGAGCGCCGCGGTGCAGACCGCGGCCATGGCCTCCATCTCCACGCCCGTCCGGTCGAAGCTGCGCACGCGGGCGGTCACGAGGATCGCCGGGGACGGGCGGCGCGCGAGCTTCACCTCCACCTCGATCCCGGAGAGGGCGACCGGGTGGCAGAGGGGCACGAGGTCCGGCGTCCGCTTCGCGCCGAGGATGCCGGCCAGACGCGCCGCGGAGACCACGTCGCCCTTCTCGATCTCGCCGCGCTCGATCGCGTCGAGCGTCGCGGCGGTGCAGGAGAGCCGCCCGCGCGCGACCGCCACCCGGCGGGTGCGCAGCTTCCTCCCCACGTCGACGACCTTCACGCTCTCCCCCCTACCGCCGAATCGCCACGCGCCGTTCCAGACGCGGTCATCGGCGGGCGATCCTGCATCACCCGGCGAGCCAGTGGCCCGCGTCGATCGCCGCCATGCAGCCGCTGCCGGCCGCGGTGACCGCCTGCCGGTAGAACGGGTCCTGAACGTCGCCGCAGGCGAAGACACCGGGGACGCTCGTCTTCGTCGTTCCGGGGACCGTCCTGACGTAGCCCTTGGCGTCCAGCTCGATCTGGCCGGCGAAGAGCTTCGTATTCGGCTCGTGGCCGATGGCGACGAAGAGCCCCTGGCAGGAGAAGTTGCTCCTGGCGCCGGTCTTCACGTCCTGGAGCACGAGCCCGGTCACGCCCTCCTCTCGGCTGCCCAGGATGTCGGCGACGACGCTGTCCCACCGGAAAGCGATCTTCGGGTTCTTCCGCGCGCGCTCCTGCATGATCTTCGAGGCCCGCAGCTCGCCCCGGCGGTGGATCACCGTGACCCTGGTCGCGAACTTCGTGAGGAACGTCGCTTCCTCCATCGCCGTGTCGCCGCCGCCCACGACCGCCAGCTCCTTGCCTTTGAAGAAGAAGCCGTCGCACGTCGCGCAGGCGGAGACGCCGTACCCCGACAGCTCCGCCTCGCGGGGCAGCCCGATCCACTTCGCCGAGGCGCCGGTCGAGAGGACGAGCGCGTCGGCGGTCCAGTCCTCCTTCTCGTCCACGACCGCGCGGAAGGGGCGCCGCGACAGGTCGAGCGAGGTGACCGTGCCCTGGACGAAGCGCGTTCCGAAGCGCTCGGCCTGGGCCTTGAACAGATCCATCAGGTCGGGGCCGAGGATGCCCTTCGGGAAGCCAGGGTAGTTCTCGACGTCGGTCGTGATCATGAGCTGGCCGCCGGGCTGGGAACCGGCGATCAGGACAGGGGAAAGCTCCGCGCGGCTCGCGTACAGCGCCGCGGTGTAGCCGGCAGGACCGCTGCCGACGATCAAGAGCCTGGTATGCTCGGCCATCGGGGATCTCCTCGAAGCGTTGGGACGCCCGTCGAGAGCCGGGATCGTAGCGGGAAGGTTCACGAGACGCAAGATGGTGGGCTGCCCCTGTCGCGGCTGGAGGCTTGACACTTCAGGACCGCGGGTCCTATAGCTTCGTATCGTTTGCGGGTGTAACTCAGTGGTAGAGTGCAACCTTGCCAAGGTTGATGTCGAGGGTTCGACCCCCTTCACCCGCTCCGGCAGAACCGTTGATAGACAAGGCGTCCCGAGCGACGGCGGCGCCCTCGGCAGCCGCCGTCCGGGAGGCGGGTAGAAGCCGGGTAGAAGACGGCGCGGGCTCGGCGGCTCCGCCCCCCACTGCAGCGCTGGCCCGTACCGCCTCTCGCGGCTCGCTGGACTGGTAACCCCGTCTTATTCACGGTCCGGCTGCTGCGGCGTCCGATCCCGCGCCTCCCGAAGGGGGGGCTTGCCACCCCTACAACGACATGGGGGGGTGTGCTCGCTCCGTACCTCCTCGCGGGGGGCTTTACACACGCCTCGTCGGTCGTTGCTCTCGCTACGCCGTACCGTGAATAAGACGGGGTAACACGCAGGGCGCCGGTGTGGACGGTGACCACGGTTCGTGCTAGCTACCCACGTCATCGGCGAGCTCAATCAAGCGAGGTCGGCAATGTCCGAGATGTCCGCGAGCATCTTCATGCGTTCGAGCCACGGTGGCGAACTGACCCAACTGAAGCAGGAGCCGTACAAAAGCGAGGACCTCTTTCAGAAGCTCTTGGCTGATCACGCACAGGAGTTGCTTGCGGGCGATCAGATCGACCCAGAAGAGCCTCGTCGATGGCTTCTTGTAGGTCGCGAGGTCGGCATTCCAGGGGGCCCTGATCAGGGCGATCGGTGGAACATCGATCACGTCTTCCTGGACCAAGACGCGACACCGACGTTCGTAGAATTGAAGAGGTCGTCCGACCCACGGATTCGGCGCGAGGTCGTTGGGCAACTGATCGAGTATGCCTCCAACGCTGGGCGGAACTGGTCGGCAGGCAATTTGAAGGAGGTGGCGAAGAAGACCTGGGGTGAGAAACTCGAAGGCCTCGTGAGCCAACTTCTCCACTCCGAACGGGCGCCAGAGGCCTTTTGGTCAGACGCCGAAGTTAACCTGCGGGATGGACGACTTCGCCTGATCTTCGCCGCGGACAAGATCCCCCTGGAACTGCGACGGATGATCGAGTTCATGAACGACCAGATGCGAGAGACCGAGGTCCTTGCCCTGGAGGTACGGCAGTACCTGGGGCCCGATGGGCAGGCGGCCTTCGTACCTTTCGTCCTGAACGCGTCTGAGCGATTGAGAGAGGTGAAGGGAATCCGGAAGCGCTGGGACGAGGCGAGCTTCTTTGACCTGGCGAAGCAACTCATCGGCTCGGAGGACACCGAGGCGTTGCGGCAGGCGTACGCCGCATGCCAGGAGCGAAGTTTTAGCATCGACTGGGGAACCGGCGCGCACCACGGAAGCTTCAAGGTGGCCATCAGCCGACTTGGCGAGAAGAATGCCTGCATCTTCTACGCGAACGGCACTCTCACTCTGGGCCTCGGAAACTTCCCGCAGGTCGAAGCGCGGATCCGAGAACGGCTTCTTCGGCTGGAGGGCATCGCGCTCAACGACATTTCGTTCCCGTCTCTCGGGCTATCGGCGTGGAGGCCGCACCTAAGCGGGATCCTCCATACGCTGGAGACCGCAAGCGAGTAACGCGGCCCGCCCAAGGAGACCGCTACGTCGAAAGGTGAGCCGGCGCCGCTCCACCTGCGACGCCCGCTTTCCATCGCGCCTGACGCGGTCGCGTGGTTTGCGCGGCATCGGGGGCGCTTCCCTGCTCGAATCCGGCTCGTGAGGAAGGCGTCGATTCTGACGTATGCCTTCGTGGGCATCCCGGCCTTGCGGGTCAAGGTCAGTCCCGGCGACGTCAGCTTGGCGGTGTGCGATCATCGCAAGCATCTCGATGTCATCGCCCCGTTCTTCATCGACCTGCGGAAGAAGAAGTCCGGCAAGTACGTCTGCGAGGAGTGCGATCGCAAAGATCGCGGGCGGGAGTACGAAGACCGCGCGTCACTGCTCGCCGACCACGTGTTCGAGCCCTTCCTCGAATGGTGCAACGAGAACCTGCGCGAGGACCGGCTCGATCGGTGGTGGTCGACAAAACACTCGCGGGTCGTCTTGCTTCCGTTGTTCGCGCCAAGTCGCCGCCATGGTGCCTGGAATGAGGATGCCGCGAAGCTGGCACGTCCCCAAACGGATGAGACCATGTGACAGGGCTCGTCGCCGTCGCTACGATGGAGAGGATGTCCGTCACCCACAAGGCACTCTTGGACGATTTCGCCACGCCGGCCCATCGGCTCACGCAAGCGGGCGCGACCATTGCTGACGCCGTTGACCTGACGATCCAGTGGCAGATTCAGCCTCCTTGCGGCCCAGCGGGTGAAGGTCGATGGTCCGTTGCCGAGTGAGACCGAGGCCGCCGTGGCACGCGCCGTCACAGACCGCGTCACACGACGGCATGCCCAGCGCGCCCAAGCCCGCGAATCTACGGTGCCCAGGGGCGGAATCGAACCACCGACACGAGGATTTTCAGTCCTCTGCTCTACCGACTGAGCTACCTGGGCGCTCTCGTCGGGGCGGAGGTATGCCGCGGGGGGCGCGGGCGAGTCAAGCTATTCGATCTCGAATGAATAGACGTACCGGATCTCGGTGGCCACCGGTTCACCGCCGTAGGTCGCGGGCTTGAACACGAACCGCTGCGCCGCGGCGACGGCGGCCTCGTCGAGACCGTGGCCCGGCCCGGAGAGTCTGCGGACCATCGCGACCCGGCCCCGCGAGTCGACGGTGAGCATCATCACGACCTCCCCCTCGATGCCGGCCTTCCGGGCGGCGGGCGGATAAGCCGCCTTGAAGTCAGAGACGAGGACGGGGAGCTCGGCCACCTTGTAGGGCGCGACGAAGTGGGCAACCGCCGCGCCCCCCTTCCCCGAGCCCCGCCCGCGCGCGACGGCGGCGGGCGCCTCGCCGTACAGGCTGTCGCCCACGGGCGCGGAGAAGTCGCTCGCCGCGACGGTCGACTCGAGGGAGACGCCGATCCGGATGGGAGGCGGGGCCGCGGCGGGCCGCGGGTGGGGCGTAGGCGCGGGAACCGGGGGTGGCGTGCGCGACGGCGGCGGGGCCTTCGGGTGCACGTGCGCGGCGAGTTTCTCCAAGGGGACGAACCGAGGCCTGGGACGCGGCGCGGGCGGCGGCGGCGGGAGCGGCGGCGGGACGGCAGGCGGCGGAGGGGGCGGCGGCGGCGGGCGAACGTCGAGATCGACGATGGGGTCGATCGCGGTGGAGGGCGCCTCGCGGGCGGCCTCGGCGAGCACGGCGATGAGCGCGACATGGACCACGGCGGAGAGGGCGAGCGCCGCCAGGAGCCGGATGCCCATCGAGCCTCTTGCGCCCGTCGCCGGCGGCACGGACCCGTCCTACCGCCTCGGTGCCGGGCCCGTGGTCTGCTCGGTGTCGATGGCGAACTTCGAGATCCCCTCGCCCTTCAGGAGGTCCACGACGTGCACGAAGGCACGGTGGCGCGAGTCCTCGTCCGCGGCGATGACGACGCGCAGGTTCGGGTCGGCGGCCTTGGCCGCGCGCGCGCGGGCGACGAGCTCCGTGTCCCCGACCGGCGAACCGTCGAGATAGGTCACGCCGTCCGCCTTGACGACGACGATGAACATCTTACCGACCACCTCGCCGCCGTGCGCGGCCTTCGGGAGGTTCACCTCGAAGGACCGCCGGACGATGTAGGTGGCCGTGACCATGAAGATGATCAGCAGGACGAGGGTGATGTCCACCAGCGGGGTCACGTTGATCCCGCTGATCATCTCCTCGTCGTCGGTTGAAGACGTGCCGGCCATGCCGCCCTACGCACCCCCCGCCCGCGCGTCCGGAACGGCGTGCGGGCGTTCGGCCGCCTCGGCGCTGCCCGAGAGCTGCGCGACGAGCGCGTGACCCAGGGTATTCGTCCGCCCGACGATGGCCTTCAGCCAGCGCTGGAACGAGTTGAAGGCGACGACCGCGGGCAAGGCGACGAAGAGGCCGAGCGCGGTCGCGACGAGCGCCTGGCTGATGCCCGCCATGACGGTCTGCGGCCCCTGCGCCGCGGCCCCCGGCGCAGCGGTCGCGAGATCCTGGAACGCGCGGATGATGCCGAGCACGGTGCCGAGCAGGCCGACGAACGGGGCGTTGTTGCCGAGGGTGCCGAGGAACGCGAGGAACCGTTCGTAGCGCATCCGCTCCCGGACGATGCCTCCGGCGATGATCTCCTGCACGGCCGCCGGGCCGCGGGGGGCCGCGTCGAGGGCCGCGCGCAGGACGACGCCCTCCATGCCGCGCGCGCGGGCGAGCGCCTCCCGGACCGGGGCGATGCGGCCGGCGCAAAGATCCGCGGCGAGGGCGTCCACGGCCGGGAGGCCCCGCGAGGCGAAGAAGGCCAGCCGCTCCAGCATGATGGCGATCGAAAGGACGGAGAGGGCGATGAGCAGGTAGAGGATCCAGTCCTCACCCACCAGGGTGGCGCGAAGCAGTGTCTGAGTGAGCACTCGGGGGTCGCCTCGGAAGCAAGAGACGCGCCCATCAATGCACCTCGGCGAACGACCCGTCAAGGCCGGCGGCGAGCGGTTTGACCAGGAGGGGCGCCGGCCGGTAAGCTGTTCGTCCGAAGAGCCCCCCGCCAGAGGTCCCCATGCGCATCTCCTCCTTTTCCTTCGCGGTTCTCTCGTTCGGCGCGCTCGCCGTGGGTTCGGCGTGCAGCCCCAAGAGCGGGCCGGTCAACACGACCCCCTCCGCCGCCTGCCAGACCGACCAGGACTGCATGGCCGCCCTGGACGCCGGCAACTGCGACACCGACTCGGGCACCTGCGTCCTCTGCTCGGCGACCGCGGACTGCGCCGTGGGCCTCTGTTCCAACGGGACGTGCGTGTCGGGAAGCTTCGTCGAGGGCGACGGCGGGACCCTCGACGGCGGCAGCCCGATCGGAGACGGCGGCAACCCGGACGGCAGCTCGCTCCCGCCGGGCCAGTGCCAGACGAGCTGCGACTGCACGACGGCCGCGGCGCCGGCCTGCATCGAGGGGAGCTGCGGGCCGAAGCCCGACGGCGGCTGCGTCCGCAGCACCGACTGCGGCTGCAAGGAGCTGTGCGCCTCCGGCGCCTGCGTCCCCAAGTGTACGTCGAGCGCCGACTGCGCGCCCGCGGACCCCGTCTGCTACCAGTCGCAGCTCTGCGGCCCTTGCCAGAACTCGGGGCAGTGCCCGGACGGGGGGAGCTGCGTCGCCGGGGCGTGCACGACGAACCAGCAATGCAGCGCCCAGAATTGCTGCAACAATGGGGACTGCACCCGCCTCGCGCCGGTCTGCAACGGCCAGACGCACCAGTGCGGTCCGTGCACGGTGGATGCGCAATGCAGCCCGGGGTATGTGTGCACGGGCGGCGAGTGCCTCACGCCCGACGGGGGCGGCGGCGGCTGCGGCGCCGGCTGCACGGGCGGCCTCGTCTGCCAGGGCGGGCAGTGCGTGCAGCAGCAGTGCAACCCGCCCTGCCTGGCGCCGCAGACCTGCGATCCCACCAGCAACAACTGCATCTGCCCGAGCAACTGCGGCGGCCTCTGCTCGGGCTCACAGACCTGCGACACGACGACCTGCACGTGCGCGACGCCCGGAAGCTCCAGCGGCAGCAGCGGCTTCCCCGGCCTTGGAGACGGCGGGTTCCCCGGCATGGGCGGCTGCTCCGGAACGTCGTGTAATCCATCGAGCTGCACCGGCTGCCCGACCGGCCAGACATGTCAGTGCCCGTTGGAGGGCAGCGCTTGTTCAGGCGGGGGACTGCTTGGGACCGGGTGCATCTTCGAGTCGATGTTCGGCATGACCGGCTGCTGCCAGTAGGCGTCCGGGTTGCCCGATACGATGCCCGCCCACACGGCCGCCTTCCGGCGGCGGCGGGCCGTCAACTGGCTGTTCGCGGGCTTCCTGTACGCGCTCTTCTACATGGCGCGCTACAACTTCGCGGCCGCCGCCGCCCGGCTCGCCGAGGTCTTCGGCTGGTCGAACCTGCAGCTCGGCGTCGTCTCTTCGGTGGCGACGCTCGTCTACGGCCTCTCGGTCTTCCTGAACGGGCCGTTCGCCGACCGGATCGGCGGGCGCCGGGCGATCCTGATCGGCGCGGCGGGCGCGGCGTTCTTCAACCTCGCCTTCGGGTTCCTCCACCTCTTCCTCGAAACCGCGGCGGCCTGGCGAGGCGAAGGCGCGGGCCGCCACCTCGTCGCCGCGGCCCAGCTCCGGATGGGGATGACCGCCTCGACGCTCCTCGCCCTCTTCGCCGTCGTCTGGGCGGCGAACCACTACTTCCAGTCGTTCGGCGCGGTGAGCATCGTCAAGATCAACGCCGCCTGGTTCCACGTCCGCGAGCGGGGCGTCTTCGCCGGCATCTTCGGAATCCTCATCCGGTTCGGCCTCATCCTCGCCTTCTTCGGCTCGCCGCTCGTCCTGCGCTTCCTCCCGTGGCAATGGGTCTTCTGGGTGCCGGCGGCGCTGCTCGTCGTGCTGCTCGGCGCGAACTTCCTCCTCGTGCGCGACACGCCGGCGCAGGCGGGCCTGCCCGAGCTCGACACGGGCGACGAGAGCGAAGAGGAGCGGGCGGCCCCGTCCTCGCTCTCGTTCGTGCTGCGCAAGGTGTTCGCGAGCCGGGTCATGTGGACGATCGCCGCGGCCTCCATGATGATCGGCTTCGTGCGTCGCAGCGTCATCGACGACTGGTGGCCCAAGTACTTCGCCGACGTCCACGGCGCAAACGCGCGCCATCTCGCCGACTTCACCCCGTACGAGATCGCGGCCTGGGGCATCGCGATCTCGGGAATCGCGGGCGGCCTCGCCTTCGGCTGGGCGTCGGACCGCGTCTTCGGCGGCCGGCGGGCGCCCGTGGTGACGGCGGGTTTCGCGGGGATGGCCGTGGTGCTCGGCGGCTTCGCGGCCGCCGACCGCGCGGGGACGGGACCGCTGTCGGCCGCGCTCTGGCTCGTCACCCTCTCGTTCTTCGTGAACGGCGCGCACGGGATGGTCGGCGGCGCGGCGAGCATGGACTTCGGCGGCAGGCGCGCGGCGGCGACCGCGGCGGGCCTCCTCGACGGGATGCAGTACATCGCGGGGTCGGTCGTCGGCGTCGCCATGGGCAAGCTCCTGGATCTCTTCGGCTGGGGGATCTGGCAGCTCGCGCCCATCCCGTTCGCGCTGGCCGGAGCCGTCCTGATGGCCCGGCTCTGGAACGTGCTCCCCGCGGGCGCGCCCCGAGCGGTCGCCGCCGCCGAGGCGCCTCCGGCGGCCTGAGGCCATCGGGGGCGGAGAGAGCAGGCCGTCGTCTCCCGCCGTCCGGCGAGGCCCCAATGGCGCGCCCGGGTTGCCGCGCTACTTGCAGCGCGGGCCGGGGAAGCCGAGCTCTCCGAGGAGACGGTCGATGACGTCCGCGGCCGGTTCGGCGGCGAGCCGCGCGAGCGCGTCGGCCCGGGCGGCGTCGGGCGTGGCGCCGCCCCCCTTGGCTTCTCCGCTCGCCGCCCCGGACGGCCCCTGCGCGCCCTCCCAGGAGAGGAGCGCCGAGAGCTTGCCCGTGGCCACGTAGAGGCCCGGGAAGGGCTGCTCGGCCGCGGCGACGCGCGCGTCGAGCTTCACGGTGGCCTCGGCGCCGGAGGGGCTCACCGACGCGGGCAGGCCGGCGCGGGCGAGGCAGGCGATCGCGGCCCTCGCGAGCGGCTCGTCCCCCGCGGGGGCGACCTCGACGCGGACGACCCCGAGCGCCGCCGCGTCGCGCGCCTTGCGGGAGAGCCGCGTCACGCCCGGGAAGCTCGGCGCTCTCCAGCCGGGATCGATCACCTCGACCGCGCGGGCGCGGGCCCGGGCCTTGCGGGCGAGCGGGATCGCGGAGGAGGTGAGGAGGGCCGCGTACAGGTGGCGGCCGGCCCGCAGCGCGAGGTCGGCCTTGCGCACCTCGGCCTCGATCTGGTCCGCGAGGCGGGCCACCTCGGCGCCGCGCCGCCGGGCGAGCTCGGTCCGGTCGACGCCGACGAGCGCGTACTCGGTCCCGTCCTGGGCGCAGGTCGCGAGGAGCTTCGCCCCTTCGAGCGTGAGGTCGGTCTCGGTCACGACATCCGAGTCGTAGCCCTGCCGGTCCCAGGAGGCGGGACCGGCCGCGCCCGCCTCCTCCAGCGTCACGTCGGTCGCCTTCACGTGGACCACGAGCTGGCGCGCGATCTCGGCGAGCGCCCGCCGCTGCGCCTGCGCGAGGGGATCACGATCGCCGAGCGAGGCGGCCCCGACGCCGGCGAGGTAGCGCGGGCTCACCCCTTCCGGGTGGTCTCTCCAGGCGGGGCAGGGACCCGCCTGGGCCGCCGCCTCGGCCGGGGTCACGGGCCGCGCCGGGGCGGCCGCATTCGGCGGGGCGGCCGCGGGGACCGGCACCTCCTCCGCGCCCGGCGGCGGCCGGCCCTCGAACGCCGCCTGGGCGTCGGCCTCCACGCGTGCCTGCTCGGCGGGGGAGAGCGCCGCCGGCCGGGTGGCCGCGGGCGGCGCGGTCGCGCAGGCGGCGAGGGCGAAGAGCGGCCAGCGGGCGAGCTTGCTCATGGTCTTGGCCCACCTGAATCGCGCAACCGCGGGGACGGGCGCCCGTCTCACCCCGGGGGTTCGTCGCCGGGGGACCGCGGGATCGGATGCGCGTGGGCCTCCTCCGGGGGCGCCGAGGTCTCGCGCTTGAACCAGACGTCGGTCTGGTGCGACACGGCCGGGCCCTTGAGCAGGCGGTCGATGCCGTAGATGATCGCGGGCCGATCATAGGTGGGTTTGGTGTGCGTTCCGGTGTCCATCCGGATCGCGTCCTTGGGGCACGCCTCGACGCAGAAGCCGCAGACGATGCAGCGCAGCTCGTCGATCTCGAAGCGCTTCGGGTACTTCTCGATCGGGTCGCCTTCGTACTCGCCGGCCTCGATGTAGATGCACTGCGCGGGGCAGATCGTCGCGCAGAGGTAGCAGGCGACGCAGCGCGGCTTGCCGTCGGGCCGCGGCACGAGCCGGTGCATGGAGCGGTAGCCGGGCGGGTAGGGCGCAATCTCCTCGGGGTACTGGACGGTCGTGACCTGGTTCGGACCGCGCCGGTGGATCACGTCCGGCGAGGGATCGCGGCTGAAGAGGAGGTTGCGGAGGAAGTGGCCGGTCGAGACGGCGAGGCCGCGCAGCGCCTCCGGGACGTACGAGTACTCGGCGAGGTTCTCCGGACGGCTCTCGGGCGCGCGGTAGGCGGCGATCGCGCGGGGCTTGGGTTCGTCCGCCATCTAGTGTCCTCCTGCCGCCGCGACGGGGAGGGCCGCCGGCCGCGACGAGGACCAGAGCGTCGCGCCCACGACGAGCGCGATCTCGGCGAGGCCGAGGGCTCCGAGGAGCCCGAGCGAGGAATCGAGGAGGAGGCAGAGGCCGGTGGCGAAGACGTTCACCAGACCGAGCGGCAGCAGGAAACGCCAGCCCAGCGCCTGAACCTGGTCGTAGCGGAAGCGGGGGAACGTCCAGCGGATGGCGAGCTGGAGCCAGCAGAGGACGATGACCTTCACCGCGAAGAGCGCCGCCTGGAACACCGCGAGCGTCAGGGCCGCCGCGCCCGGATCGGGCGGTCCGGCGAACCGCCAGGCGACGAGCGAGGCCGCGGCCGAAGCGAGGGCGTCGTCGAGGACGGGCGAGAGGTGCCAGCCGCCGAGGAAGACGGCGGTCACGACGCCCGAGAGGGTGATGATCTCCACGAACTCGGCCATCATGAACATCCCGAACTTCATCCCCGAGTACTCCAGGAAGTAGCCGATGATCTCCGACTCGCCCTCGGGCAGGTCGAAGGGAGTCCGCTTGGTCTCGGCGAAGGCGGCGGCGAAGAAGAGGAGGAAGCCGACCGGCTGGACGAAGAGCCCCCAGGCCGGGAACCAGGAGGTCCCGAAGAGGCCCGCCGACTGGGACTGGATCATCGCGTCCAGCCGGAGCGTCCCCGTGGTCATCATCATCCCGACGAGCCCCAACCCCAGGGCGACCTCGTAGGCGACCATCTGCGAGGCGGCCCGCACGCCGCCGAGCAGCGCGAGCTTGTTGCCCGAGGCCCAGCCGGCGAGCGCGACGCCGTAGACCGCGAGCGAGGCGATGGCGAAGAGATAGAGGAGGCCCGCGTCGGGGTTCGCGATCTGGAGCGAGGCGAAGAGGACCCCGAAGGCGTGCCGGACCGGGACGGGCGGACCCATGGGGACGATCGCGAAGAGGCAGAGGATGGGCAGGAGGTTCGCGACCGGGGCGAGCTGGAAGAGGAGCCGGTTCGCCTTCGCCGGGACGAAGTCCTCCTTGCTGATCATCTTGAGGGCGTCGGCGAGGACGTGCGGGATGCCGCCCAGGGAAAAGCGCGACAGGCCGGGCAGACGGGCGCGGTTCGGGCCGATCCGATCCTGGATGGCCGCGCTCCACTTCCGCTCGGCGACCATGAGCAGCGTCGCGAGGATCATCACGAAGAGGAGCTGGAGGAAGACGATGGCCGCCGCGGCCTGCCCGAGCGTCGCGCCCCAGCCCAGCTCGAACGTCGCGCTGCCCGCCCAGTCGATCGCCACGTAGCCGAGCCACGCCCAGAGGCACAGCCCGGCGGCGATCAGGACGCCGAGGAGGCTCATCCGGACGAACCTACCCACGCGAACCTCCGGCCTGCTTGCCCTGCCCGGGCTGGGCGACGGCGCGCTCGCGGTAGCCCGGCGGCCGCGCGTCGGCCGCGGCGGGACGCGCGGCGACGCCCGGCTCGCGCCGCCCGCCCGGGCCGAGGTCGTTCCAGTCGAAGGAGGCGAGCTCGGGCACGCGCGGCGAGAGCTCCGCGAACAGCTCCCGGGCCGACGGCCAGCGCCAGGCGAACCCCAGCTCGCGCAGCAGCGCCTCGGCGAGCCGCCAGTGCGGCCGCGCCTCGTCCCACTCCGGATAGGCCCGCTGGAAGCGCTGCGGGCGCCCCTCGAAGTTGACGAAGGTCCCGTCGTACTCGGAGTGGGGCGCGGCGGGGAGGGAGATGTCGGCGGCGTCGGCGAGCGGGCCGTGGCGCACCGCCTGGATCACGAGAAGCCCGATCGGCCCGAGGGCGGCGGCCACGACCTGCGGCTCCTTCGGGACCTCGACGCCCGCCGCGTACAGCGCCGTGACCCGGCCCGCGCTCACGTCCCCGAGCAGGGATTCGAACGGCCGGAGCGCGAGGCCGAACCCTCGCGCGACCCAGCGCAGCCCGAGCCGGTTCGGGTTCTTGTCGGCGCGGATGAGCAGCGCGTCCTCGTCGCCGTCCGCGAGCCCTCCCTCGTAGAGGGCCGACAGGCCGAGGCCCTCGCGGGCGAGCAGGCAGACCGCGAGCAGGTCCTCCACCGAGAGCTGCGGGGAGACGAGCGCGGCGAGCCCGGCCTGGCCGGAGAGCGGCTTGAGTCGGGCGGCGGCGGCCGAGAGCGCCTCGGCGAGCGATCGCCCCTGGACGCGGCTGCCGGCCCGGCCGACCAGCGGCCGCGTGAGGCGATCCTCGACGAGTCGCCGCCGGGTGAGCCGGCCATCGTCGCACATCCACGCCTGGTTCACCGCGTCGTTCTCGCGGGGCCGGTAGCGATACGCGACCCCGTCGTAGTGGTCGACGAAGGTGTTGCAGCCGCGGGCGCAGCCGGCGCAGATCGAGGGCGTCGTGGAGAGGAAGAACGCGCGCGCCCGGAAGCGGAAATCCCGGGAGAGCAGCGCGCCGACCGGGCAGAGGTCGATCGTGTTGCCGGCGTACTTGGAGTCGAGCGGCTGGCCCGGGAACGTGTCGATGTACTCGTGGTTGCCGCGGGCGAAGACGCCGAGCTGCGGCTGCTGGGCGATCTCCCGCATGAACCGGACGCAGCGCGTGCAGAGGACGCAGCGCTCCTGGTCGAGCATGACGAACGGCCCGATCGGCTTGCGCTTCTGGCGCAGCACCCGGGGCTGCGCCGGCTGGTAGGGCCGGTGATCGAACTCCATGTAGTAGTCTTGCAGCTTGCACTCGCCCGCCTGGTCGCAGATGGCGCAATCGACCGGGTGGTTGTAGAGGAGCATCTGCTCGACGGACCGATGGCTCTCCAGGACGCGCGGGCTGCCGGTCGTGACCTTCAGCCCCTCGGAGACGAGCGTCTGACAGGCAGGGACGAGCTTCGGAGCGTTGGAGACCTCGACGAGACACATCCGGCAGTTCGCCGCGATGGAGAGGCGCCGGTGGTAGCAGAAGAACGGGATGTCGATGCCGACCTGGTTCGCGGCCTCGATGAGGTTCGTGCCCGGCTTCGCCTGGACCGGGCGGCCGTCGATGACGAGGTTGACGAGGGCGGGGGGCGCGGGAGAGGGCGCCTTCTCGGGCGGCTTCGGGGAAGACGGATCGGGCACGCGGACTCCGGGAGGCCCGAGATCTAGCGCAAGGGCGGGCGAAGTCCAAGCAAAAAACCACCGGGGCTCCTCTCGCTGGCAGGGTCAGGGGCTGCCTGGCGCCGGCGGCGCCCCCTCCGACTGCGGCCCGGCCGGAAAAGAGGGCTGTGACGGCGGCTGCCGCGGGTTCTGCTGCGGCCCGGGTTGCTGCGGGGACCGCGGGAGCGCGCCCGGCGCGGGCTGCGGCGAGGCCGGCGCGCCGCCGCGGACCGGGGCGAGGCCCTGCTCCTCGGCATAGGCGCGGCGGAGCGCCTGCCAGGTCTCGAAGGACGAGGCCGCGTCCCCGTGCGCCTTCGTCACGTCGCGCGCCGCGTCGTCCGCGGCGGCCCGGTCACGGTCGACCGCCGCCGCGAAGAGTCCGGCGTTGTACTTGCCCGCGGCCGGGTTGTGCGCCTCCTCGAGTGCGACGAGCTTGCTCCTCTCGACCCGCGCGCGGGCGAGCGCGATCGTCCGGTCGGCGGCCGTCACCTGGGCCTGCCGCAGGTCCACCGCGTGCCTCTCATAGTCGACGCGGGCCTGTCGCTCTTTGCGGAAGGCGATCGCGAGATCGAGCTGTCGTCTCGCCTGTTGGATCGGGTTCGGGTCGCCCGTCTTCCGGGCGTTCTCGATCCCGATCCGCGCCGCCTCCACCTGCGCGTCCGCGGCCTGGACGCCCGGCCTGGCCATCGCCAGCCGCCCCTGCTCGTCCTGGAGCCGGAGCATCGCCTGGTTGCGCGCCTGCTGGGCCACCTGGAGCTCGTGCTGCGCCGCGTCGATCGGCGCCGTCTCGTCCTGGGAGAGCCGGCCCACGTCCTCCGCGCTCACCGCCGGCCCCATCCCCGCGTTCTGCACCGCCGCGCAACCCGCCAGCGTCACGGCGGCCACCGCCAACGAAAACCCTCTCATGGTCCCCCCCCCGCGCGAAGCTCTCCGGCGAGAGCCTGCGCACGCCGCGCCGCCCGCGCAAGCCCGCGGGGCCCGGCTACTGCTCGACCTCGCCGCCGATCATGTTGATCGAGTCGAATGTCGGGATCAGGTCGGCGAGGAGCGAACCCTCGATGATGTGGGGCAAGCTGGAGAGGATCGGGAGGCCGGGGGCTCGCACGTGCAGCTTGTAGGGGCGTCCGCTCCCGTTCGAGACGACGTACCAGCCGAGCTCGCCGTTGGCCGCCTCGGTGTACGCGTACGCGTCGCCCGGCGGGACCTGGATGCCCTCCATCACGATCTTGAAGTGGGCGATGAGCCCTTCGATCGTCCCGTAGACCGCCGGCTTGGGCGGCAGCACGTAGCGCCAGTCGTCGAGGATGACCGGGCCGGCGGGGATCTGCGCGATCGCCTGCCGGAGGATCTTCTCGCTCTGCCGCATCTCCTCCATGCGCATCGCGTACCGGTCGAAGTTGTCGCCTCGCCCGCCCACCGGGACCTCGAAGTCAAACCGGTCGTAGACGAGGTACGGGTGGGTCTTGCGCACGTCGTAAGCGACGCCGCAGGCGCGCAAGCAGGGGCCCGTGAAGCCGTAGTCGATCGCGTCCTCGGCGGAGATCACTCCGGTGTTTTGCGTCCGGTCGATGAAGATCCGGTTGCGGGTGAGCAGCTTGTCGATCTCCTCGACCAGCTCCGAGACCCGGGTGAGCGTCTCGCCAAGCTTGACGAGGAACCCATCGGGAAGATCCCGCTCGATGCCCCCGATTCGCGTGTAGCTCGTCGTGACCCTGGCGCCGGTCTGCTCGGCGATCCGGTCCCAGAGCAGCTCGCGCGCCTCGATCGCGTAGAGGAACGCGGTGAAGGCTCCGAGCTCGAGCGCCATGGCTCCGACCATCGTCAGGTGGTCGCAGATCCGGTGGACCTCGCCGCCGATGACGCGGATGTACTTCGCCCGCTCGGGGATGTCGATCCCGCAGAGCTTCTCGACGGCGAGCGAGAAGCCGACGTTGTTGAGGATCGAGGAGACGTAGTTGAGCCGGTCGGTGAAGGGGAGGCACTGCGTCCAGGTGACGTTCTCGCAGGACTTCTCGAAGCCCCGGTGGAGGAAGCCGATCTCGGGGTCGATCCTGACGATCGTCTCCCCGTCCAGCTCGACTCGCGAGCGCACCACCCCGTGCATGGCCGGATGGGAGGGGCCGAGGTTCATGACCATGTGCCGCCGCGGCAGCTCGGCGGCGAGGGGATCCTGCGCGAGCAGGCGCGCGGCCTCGGGCGGAGCGGAGGGATCGGCCATCTAGCGCCTCGGCGCCCGCCCCGGGAAGACCCGATCGCTCGTCCGCGGCTGGGGCCCCGGCCCGCGCACGAGGTCGCGGATGTCCTTCTCCGGGACGAGGGGCTGCCGGCCGCGCAGCGGGTAGTCCTTGCGCAGCGGGTATCCCTCCCACGTCTCGGGCATGTAGAGGCGGCGCAGGTCGGGGTGGCCGGTGAACCGGATGCCATACATGTCAAAGACGTGCCGCTCCCACCAGTTGGCCGTGCGCCAGACGCCGGAGACCGACGGGATCTCGGCCGGCGTCTCCGGGACCTTCGCCCGCAGCCGGACGCGGTGGTGATGGGTGAGCGAGGTGAGGTGGTAGACGACCTCGAAGCGCGGGGTCTGCCCCAGGTAGTCGACCGCGGTGACGGACAGGAGCAGCTTCATGTCCATCGTCGGGTCGTGTTTCAGGTAGGTCGCGACCTCGACGACGGCGGCGGGCGCGACGAAGATCGCTTCGTCGCCCCGGTGGCTGTACGGGTCGTGAACCGCCGAGGGGAAGCGCTGCGAGAGCGCGTCGAGGACGGCCTTGGACACGCCGGTCTTCTTAGATCGAGGGGCGGACGAAGACAAGGACGTTCTCGCGCCCGCCCTAGTGGGACCTCAAGGAGGCTGGTGTGAAACGTGCACGACGACCGAGGCACCCTCCCCCTGCCGTGAGGGTACCTGGGACCGCCGGCGTCCCGCCGGCCGCTGCCGGACGTTGATCACGGGCTGCTGAGCGCTCGTCTGGGCGAGACGAGCGGCCGTCTAGGCGAGACGAGCGGCCGTCTAGGCGAGACCAGCGGCCGTCTAGGCGAGACGAGCGGCCGTCTGGGCGAGACGAGCGGCCGTCTAGGCGAGACGAGCGGCCGTCTGGGCGAGACGAGCGGCCGTCTAGGCGAGACGAGCGGCCGTCTAGGCGAGACGAGCGGCCGTCTGGGCGAGACGAGCGGCCGTCTAGGCGAGACGAGCGGCCGTCTAGGCGAGACCAGCGCTCGGCAGGCC
>JAKAPL010000045.1 GCA_021807105.1 Myxococcales bacterium
ACCGAGGCGAGACGGGCGCCCGAGGAGTGAGCAGCGGAAACGTACTCTTTGCAGTACGTTGAGCAGCGAAGCGACGAGGCCGCCCGTCGCAGCGAAGGGATCGGCTTTCGCAGCAGGCAGCCATTTCCCACCAGCCTCCTAGGCCATGCGGGGTGAGACCCGATCAGCCGTTCGGGCTCGCCGGGTAGTCCTTGATCGCCGCCGCGAGGGCGGCTCGGGCCGTGGCGTAGGAGAGCGCGGCCGGGACCTCCGCGAGGCCGCGCAGCTCGTTGACCAGGCAGCGGGGGCCGCCGCCGCCCTTGCCGAACAGCTCGGTGAAGTCGAGCTCGCGCAGCGCGTACCCCTGGGCCGCCGCGGCGTCGCGCAGGCGCGGCGTCAGGCCGGCGGGCATCAGCAGCGTCTCGCCGACCGGGAGCGAGTTGCAGCCGTACGCGAGCGCGTCCTCCTCGGAGATCTCGACCGGCTCGGCGAACTCGGCGGCAAAGCGCTGGGCCGCCTTCCACTCGTCGTGGGACGCGAACGCGCCGCTGAAGGCGAGCCATGCGGGCCCGCGCGGGGCGGGGAGCGGATCCATACAGGTGTCGCCGTGGAAGAACGGGTCGCGCAGGCGCGCCGCGTGCCAGCGGACGCCCGCGGGCAAGAGGGCGGCGACCTCCTCGACGCTCGCGCGCACGCTCCGGACCCCGTAGGTCAGGAGGACGGCGCCCGGCAGATGGCACATGTCGGCCTGGCCCTCCCAGAGGGCGCGCGCGGGCTCGGTGGAGAAGCCCAGGGCGGAGAGCGCCGCGGCGAGGACGGGCTGCTCGGCGCGGCGGTGGGCGACGGAGACGTTCGCGAGCCGAAAGAGGCGCGGGCCGCGCAGCCAGCCGGCGTTCGCGGTGTAGGGGAGGCCGGTGAGGAGCGGCTCCTCGGAGGCCGGGAGGAACGCGACGGCGCCGCCGGCCGCCTCGATGGCGTCGGCGAGGGCGAGCCATTCGACGAAGGCCCTGCGCGGGGAGACCGGCGGGCGGCCGCGCGAGCGGTAGTTCTCGGCGCCGAGGATGCGCCAGCCCCGCGGCGGCGGGGACATCAGACACGGGTGGGACATGGGCGGCTCCTTACGTTCGGGGATCCTCGCGGCAACTTGGAGGCGGTTCGTTCCTCCATCCTCCTAGATCGGGATCGCTCCTCCCCGCGCGAGGGCCGCCACCTCGTCCGTCGAGAAGCCGGCCTCGCTCAAGATCTCGGCGGTGTGCTCGCCCAGTCCGGGCGGCGGGCGGCGGGGCATGGTGACGCCGCGTATCCGCACGGGGGTCGCGGCATGGCGGGCGACGGCCCCGAGCCCCTCGACGGGGAAGAAGCTGCCGCGCGCCCGGTGGAGAGGATGGTCGGGCAATTCTTCGGGGGCGAGGACGGGCTCGCAGCAGACGTCGTGCGGGGCAAGGAGCGCGACCCACTCGTCGCGCCCGCGCGTCGCGAAGAGCGCCTCGACCTCGCGGACGAGAGCGCCGCCCTCGAACTGGCGCTCCTCCCAGTCGGGACGGCCCACGGCCTCGCAGAAGGCGAGCCAGAACTTGGGCTCGAGCGCGCCGAGCGCGACGTGACGCGAATCACTCGTCCGGTAGACGCGGTAGCAGGCGTGGCCCCCGCCGAGCAGGGCCTGCCCGCCCTCGCCGCCGGCGCGGCGGGCGAGCTCGATGGTGAGGAACGGCAGGCACCCCTCGGTCATCGAGATATCGATGGCGCGGCCCTCCCCCGTCCGCTCGCGCTCGTACGCGGCGGCGAGGATGCCGAGTGCGGCGGGCCAGGAGCCGCCGCCCACATCGCCGATCTGGACGGCGGGGGTCGCGGGGCCTCCCGGCTGGTCCGTCCCGAGGGTGCCCGCGAGGGCCTGATAGTCGATGTCGTGGCCGGCGCGGTCCCTCCAGGCGCCCTCCTGGCCGTAGCCCGTGATCGAGCAGAGGATCACGCGCTTCTGGCGCGCCCGGAGCGCCTCGAAGTCGAGGCCGAGCCGGCCCAGGACGCCGGGCCGGAAGCTCTCGACGACGACGTCGTAGCGGGAGATGAGGCGCAGGACCGCCTCGCGGCCGGCGGGGCGCTTCAGATCGAGCGCGATCGAACGCTTGTTGCGGTTGAGGAGATGGAAGAGAGCGGAGGTGTCGCCCAAGAGCGGCGGCGAGGCGCGGAGGTAGTCGCCCGCGCCGGGCTCCTCGACCTTGACCACATCCGCGCCGAGATCGGCGAGGACGAGGGTCGCGTACGGTCCTGGGAGCAGCCGCGTGAGATCCAGGACATGCAGCCCCGCGAGCGGGAGCGCCGCACCATCGGGAGCGGGCCCGATGCCTGGCTGCCCGATCGGTCCGGTGGAGGGCGTCCGGCGGTCTCCCTCTGGTCCCTGCTCGGTCGCGCCGTGCATTCGACCCGCTCTCGACGGTCAGGCGGGAGGGAGAGGACCGGCCGGGACCGTCATTTCGATTCCGTCGAGGGCGGCTCGGCGGCAACGGGAGCGGCCCCGGCGGGTTCGGCGATCGCCTCGGCTTGCCGGGGGGGGAGCGCGGCCGCCGCAGGCTCCGCGGCGGGCGGCGCGGTGACGGCCGCCGATTCCACGGCCACCGGCTCCGGGCCGGGTTCGGCGGCCGCCTGCGGCGGGGCCGGCGGGGCCTCGGCCGGCGCGGGCGGATGCGCCGGCGCCGGCGCGGGCTTCCCCGCCGGGGCGCGCGGGAACGAACGCCAGAAGCTCGCGTCGACGGAATACAGCTCGTAGGTCGTGACGCCCACCTCGCGCAGCACCAGTTCATCGGCGAGCGCCTCGCCGCAGAGCAGGATGACAAGCGGCGCGGAGGCGATCCCGGCCTCGGCGCGGGCCTCGCGGCCGACGTCGACCGGGCCGAGGACCATGCCCGCGTGGGCGCCCTGCGCGGCCATGTCGCGCCGGAGCTCCTGGATGTCCTCGCGGGAGAGCTCGGCGCCCGGGGTCGCGAGCCGCACCACGAAGCGGATGTCGGTGAGGCCGAGCCGGCGCCGCGCGATCAGCAGCGCGGGCTGTCCCTCGCCGGCTCGCCGGACGGGGCGGAGGTCGCGGTAGCCGGAGCGGTCGAGCAGGGTGGTGGCGACCCGCTCCAGGCCCGTCGCGTCCAGCTCCGAGAGACGGCGGCGGACCAGGTGCGCGGCGCTGCGACGCGATTCGCTGGTCTGCTGGGCGACGCGCGCGGAGGGACGGCGCGCCTCCGCCTCGGGCGCGGGCTCGGCGCCGACCTGGAGCAGCTCGACGGCGCCCGATTCCCCGACCGAGAAGGCCGCGCGGCGACCGATCTCGATCCGCCGCCGATTCTCCTCGGCGATCGCGTTGAGGAGCGTGTCGGCGGAGAGATCCTCGCCGATGAGCCCGCGCTCGCGAGCCGCCGAGAGGATCTCCTCGACCGGAAGCGGCCTGCCCGCCTCGCCGAGCACGGTGCCGACGACCTCGGGCAATGGCGGGAGCCGCTTGCGCCGCCGGCCCGCGGCCGCTCCCGTCTCCAGCCGCCCGCCGCGCGGGGCGCCGATCGGAGGGTGGCGCTCGCGGCTCCGGTAGGGAGGGCCTTCCGGGACCGCTTCCGGGGCGCCGAGGAGCGCGAGCGCGCCCTCGTCCTCGGGGAGTCCCCAGTCGGTCAGGGCGAAAGAGTCGCGGCCGACGACGCTCAGCCGCCGGTCGCGCGTGCGGTGGGCCAGCTCGCTCAGCCGCTCGCGCATCGTCTGTTCGGGGATCTGACCGACGTGGGAGAGCAGGCCGTCGTGAATGGCCCGGGCAGTAATCTCCTGGTAGGTCATCGGTTTGCCCGAGGTCTCCAAGACCTGCAGGCCGGCTTCTGGGAACGTCATCGTGGGTCGCCGTAGAAGAGGGAGTTGAACATCTTAGAGGCCACCGGTGATCCCAGTCAAATGCCGAAGCGGGGCCGGGGCCCCCGCCCTCTCCTCCCGCCTTTCTGGGGGCTGGACCGCGCTCCCCGAGTGCGGCATAGAGTAGCCGCCATGATCCGGATTCACGCCGGACGCGCCTGGCGCGAGAACCCTCGCTTGCTCTCGGAGCTTCGGGCGGCGAAGGGCGATTGCCCGATTCTCGACGCGGTGGGGATCGAGGTCGACGGCGTCGATCTCGCGGCCGGGATCGAGGAGGACAGCGTGCTCGCCGTGACGGCGGAGTTGGCGTCGGCCGTCGCCGGCCTCACCGCCGGCCGCGAGCGGGCGTCGGTCACCTTCCGTGCCGCGGGCGTCGATCTCCTGCTCGAGCGGAGAGGGGCCTCGGTCCATCTCTCGTTCGTCAAGCTGCGTCGGCCGGCGGGGATGGTCCTGCGCGGCGTCGAGGTGGAGCTGCCGGCGTTGCGGCGCGCGGCGCTCGACTCCGGCCATTCGCTGCTCGCCGAGCTGGCCGCGCTCAACCCCGTGCTGACTAAGAGCGGTCCTGCGCGCCGGCTGGCGGGGGCCGTGCGCAAGCTCCAGGCGGCCTGGGGGCCTGGCGACGGGATCTCCGGCCCAGCGGGTGGCGAGGACGCGGCCGAGCCCCGGCGAGGGCGCGCGCGCGCGTTTCCGGCTTCGCTGGGACGTCGAGCTCGTGCGGCCGTCGGGATCGAGGGTCCGGCGGGGGCGCGCGGCTCTCCCGCCTGCCGGATCGAGCTGCCCTCCGGCGGCGAGGCTCTCCTGACGTTCCGGGGAGGACCTCCCGACCTCCAGTCGCTGCTGGTCGCGGGCCAGGTGACGGTCTCTCTCGCCCGGGGCGCGCCGCCGCGGGTCGCCGACGGCTACGTCTTCCTGATCCTGCGCGAGCTGATCGCGGGCGGCCACGCGCTGCTCCGGGCGCTCTCCGCGGGGGAGAAGGAGCACGCGCTCGCGCTTCCCGGCGGGGCGTTGCACCTCTCCCTCGCGGCGGGCGTCGGGCGCCTCCCCGGGGTGGAGGAGCCGCTGCCCGTCGATCCGGTCGCCCTCGCCGGAGCGTTGTTCGACGCGGCCGCGCGCTTCACGCGCTACGTCGTCGCGCACAATCCCCGGCAGCGGGAGAACGGCTACCTTGCCGAGCTGCTGCGGGGCGCGCAGGAGGGGCTCGCGCGCTGCGACGAGATCGGACGGACGGTTCGAGGCCGGCCGCGGCGCCCAACCCCATCCGCGGCGTCGCCGGGGGGCGCGTCGCGGGGGCCGCGAGGGATGCGCGCGCAGGCGCCGCTCTCGACCGGGCGGCTCTGCCGCGTCGCGTTCGAGCGGCTCTGGAGCGTCAACGTATTGCCGCCGAGGGGAATCTGCGTGACCACGAACGCGGTCGTGGTCCTCGGCGAGCAGGGATCGGCGGCCTTCTCCCCGCGTGACGGCCGCCCGCTCTGGACCGGACCGCGCGGGCCGGGCTTCGCGCTCGCGCTCCCGGGCGGGGACGTGCTCGTCGCCGGAGGGCGGAAGGTCGTGCGGTTCCGTCAAGCACGGGTGGTCTGGTCGTCCGGACCGCTCGGGTCGGGCGCTCCGATTGCGTCCTTGACGCTCGGCGCCGACGGGCGGTCGGCGGTGGCGGCCTCGGCGAACGAGGTGGTCGGCTTGACGCTCGCCGCCGGCGAGCCCTCCTGGCGGTTCGCTCCGCCCGGCTGCGGGGGCCTCGCGATCACCCAGGCGCCCGGACTCACGCTGGCCGCGGCCTCGGACGGCCGGCTCTATGCCCTCGACCCGGTGGACGGCCACCTGGTGTGGCGGGCCCGCCTGTCGGGACGCGTGCGCGGCGCACCGGCTCTCTGGGGCGGCACGGCGGCGGTCTTCGTCCACCGGCCGGAGGGGCTCCTCCTCGCGCTCGTCGATCTGGACAGCGGGGAGGTGACTCCGCTCTCTCCGGGCCTGTCCCGCGCGGGCGGCCTGTGCGCCGCGGGTGACGCGCTGGCCGCCTCCGGCACGGCGGAGGGCAAGGGACAGGTCGTCCTGTACGGACGCGCCGGCGAGGTGCGGTGGCGGTCCGATCGTTTGCTCGGGGCGTCCGCACCCCAGATGTGCGCCGTCGCGGACGGGGTCGTGATCCTTGGCGCTCGGGCCGCGCTCCGCGTCGACGCCGCGGGGGCGGTCGGCTGGGAACGGGTGTTCGAAGCCGAGGCGTCCGGTGGGCCGCCCCCGCTCGTCCGGCGTGGCGTCCTCTTGTTGGTCGCCGACGACCGGGTCCTCGCGCTCGATCCCAAGACGGGCAGACAGCTTGGCGTGGCCGGCCGGAACGAGCCGTTCTCCCCCCGCTTCCTCGTCGCCGACGGGCGGCTCTCGCTGTACGGCGCCGAGGAGGAGGGGCCGCTGGAGGCCTACGGCCTGCGGACGGTCCTGTCCGTCGTCGACTGATCGGGGGTCCTCACGGCCGGCGGCGCCCGTGGCTAGCTTCGCGGGGAGGAGGGGAGCCATGGGGGGGTCCGCGGGCAAGAAGTCCGCCGCCGTCGCGTTCATCAGCGAGCTGTCGCGCATGGAGCCGCAGCGGCTCTCCGCGCTGATCGCCCGCGAGGCCGGCGAGGAGCTCGCGCAGTTCTTCCTCTCCTACAGCTCGGGCCTCATCTCCCGCGACCCCGAACGGGTGTTGGAGAACACCTCGTCGCTCATGCTCATGGGCTACCTCATACGAGCCGCCGAGGAGCGAAGGGACTGGATCCAGAGCGAGCAGGTCCCGCGGGCGTGATCACGCCGTGAACGGCAGGGGCGTCACCGTCGCGCCGCGGCCGTCGGGGAGCAGGAGCGCCGTCCCCGGCGCGATCCGATCGCGGCGGACGTACGCGAGGGCGATGGGCCGGCGAAACCGCGGCGAGACGAGGCTCGTGCGGACCTCGCCGGCCGGGCTGCCGTCCGCGGAGAGCGCGGCCCGCGCCGCCGCCGGCGCCGTCCCCTCGATCCAGAGCCCCACGAGCTTGCGGTTGACGTGGCCCCGGTAGGTGACCCGCGCGATCACCTCCTGCCCCACGTAACAGCCCTTGTCGTAGCTCACCGCCCGGTCGAGGCCGGCCTCCAGGGGCAGCGTCTCCTCGTCCAGCTCGGCGCCGAAGCGCGGCCGGCCCGCCTCGACGCGCAGGACCTCGGCCGCGTCCCGTCCGATCGGGACCGCCCCGGCCTCGCGCAGCGCGCGCCAGACCTCCGGCGCCGAGGAGGCGGCGAGCCAGAGGTCGAGGCCCGGGAGGCCCAGCTCGCGGGAGCCGATCACCACGGCCTCCTGGCCGGCGGCCGTGACCGTGGCCTGCGCGTACTCGTCGAACTCCGGCAGCTCGGGCGCGATCGACCGGAGGAGGGCGGTGGCGCCGGGGCCATGCAGGCCGAGCAGGGCCGTTCCCCCGCTCGCGTCCGTCACTGCGCAGTCCTCCATGACGAGGAAGCGGCGCAGGTGGTCGATCGCCGGCTGCGCGCGCGGGCCGTCGAGGTCGAGCCAGAGCGCGTCCGGCCGGGCGAAGACCCGCGCGAGCGCGACGAGTCTGCCCTTGGCCGTGACCATCGCGGCCGGGCATCCCGTCCCCGGGGCGAGCCGCTTCACGTCCGCGGTGACCATGCCGTGGAGCCACGAGACCCGGTCGGGACCGGTGACCGCGATCCGCCCCCGATCCGAGAGATCGAGGAGGCCGGCGCCCGCCAGCGCGGCGAGCGCGCCCGCCGCGGGATCTCCGTAGCTCGCGACGACCTCGTGGCCTTCGTCCTCACCGAGGAGGGCGCCGGCGGAGCGGTGGACCTCGCGCAGGGGGAGCATGGCGTAGGACTCCGTGCCGTTCAGAGCGCCGCGATCAGCGCGTCCACGTATCGGGTGGTCGTCGCGTCCCCGCCGAGGTCGGGTGTTCGTGGGCCGCCGCCGGCGAGCACGCGATCGATGGCCCGGTCGATCCGCAGGGCGGCCTCCGGCTCGCGCAGGTGGCGGAGCATGAGCGACGCCGATCGCAGGCAGGCCGTGGGGTTGGCGGCGCCCTTGCCGGCGATGTCCGGCGCGGAGCCGTGGACCGCCTCGAAGACCGCGCAGGTGTCGCCGAGGTTGGCGCCGGGGACGAGCCCGAGGCCGCCCACGAGGCCCGCGCAGAGGTCGCTCACGATGTCGCCGTACAGGTTCTCGAGCAGGAGGACGTCGAAGCGGCGCGGGTTCTCGACCAGCCGCATGCAGCAGGCGTCGACGATGATCTCGTCGTAAGCGATGGCGGGGTGGGCCCGGGCGACGCGGCGGCAGCAGTCGAGGAAGAGGCCATCCGACATCTTCATGATGTTGGCCTTGTGGACCGCGGTCACGCGTTGGCGTCCCTCCCGTTCGGCGTAGGCGAAGGCGAACTCGGCGATCCGCGTCGAGGCGCGCTCGGTGATGATCTTCAGGCTCTCGACGACGCCGGGGACGACGATGTGCTCGATGCCGCTGTAGAGATCCTCGGTGTTCTCGCGCACCACCACCAGGTCGACGTCCTGGTAGCGCGTCGGCACGCCCTCCTGCGAACGGACGGGCCGCAGGTTCGCGTACAGGTCGAGCGCCCGGCGCAGGGCCACGTTCGCCGAGGCGAAGCCGCCGCCGATGGGCGTGGCCGTCGGGCCCTTGAAGGCGACGCCGGCGGCCCGGACCGCGTCGATCGTCGACTCGGGGAGGGCCGTGCCGTTGCGGGCCGCGGCCGCGGCCCCCGCCTCGGCCCGCCGCCAGTCGATGGCGACCCCCGTCGCGTTCACGACCCGCACGACCGCCTCGACGACCTCGGGGCCGATCCCGTCGCCGGGGATGAGGACGACTGCGTGGCAGGTCACGCGGCTAGTTAACCGACTCCGGCGGCGGGTTCAAGCGTTGGCCGCCCGCCCGGCCGGCCGCGGGCTGAGGCGCCGCGGTCCCGCCGGGGAGGTCCGCCACCCGCGCCGAGGCCGCGAAGAGCCAGCGGGCGACGAAGAAGCCCACGGCCACGACGCCGGAGGCGATCTCCCAGGCGAAGTCCGAATCGTAGAGCTGCGAGACGTGGTTGCTCACCATGAAGAAGATGAGCGGGAGGGACAGGTAGGCGTTGTGCTTCTCCCGCAGCGCGACGCGCCGCCGCGACGCGGCCTCCCCGGCCAAGCCCGCCCCCGCGACGCCGGCCCGAATCTTCCTGCGCGCCGGCCCGATCCGCATCCAGACGTTCATCGTCAGGATCGTGCCGAAGAGGGCGCCGAGGTGCAGGAACATCGACCGTCCGTTGAAGGCGCGCGAGAGTCCGTAGGCGAGGGCCACGACGCCAGCGAAGGAAACGGCGTTGGCGATGGGCTCCCGCTTCTCGTCCGACAGGGCGGTCCAGAGGGCGTCGTAGGCGAAGAAGACGAAGAGGAGGAGCCCCAGGGACAGACCGATCGCCGCCCCTTGCGAGAGCGCCATCCCGGGATCGACGAGGCGGCCGTAACTGCCGGGCATGTAGTAGACTAGGCCGAGCAGGCAAAACCCCGCGGCCCACGATCCGGCCGCGCCCCAGCGGAGCCACCCGTACGCGCGCGCGAGGAGCCGGGGCTCGATCCTCTCTCGCGTCGGGGCGTCGCACGCCTCCAGGAACGGCCCCCCCACGAAGCTCACGAAGTAGACGAGGCCGAGGAAGACGACGCCCGCGAGCACGTGCCCCCAGCGCAGGAGGGCCTCGCTCCACGGGATCCAGCTCACCGGCGGAGTTTTAAGGGTGCGGTCGCCGGGCCGCAACGCGATCGCGCGCCGGCCTCGCGTCCGGTTGCGGCGCCCGGGGAGCGTTCTTATATGGTGGCAGCTTCCTTCAGAAGACCACCACCGAAGAAAGGACGGAACGACCATGGCCGGACACGTGGCGAAGAGTTACGAGCATCTACAGGGCAAGCTTCAGGGGATCTCGAACCCGCAGCTCGCGGCCCACCTGACGCTTTACCAGGGATACGTGAAGAAGCTCAACGAGATCTGGGAAAAGCTGCCCAGGACCGATCGGGCGCTCGTGAACTACTCGTTCGGCGACTACTCGGAGTTGCGGCGGCGCGAGCCCGTGGCCTACAACGGGACGGTCCTCCACGAGCTGTACTTCGATGGGCTCGGCCCGGACGGGCAGCCCTCGCCGGAGCTGAAGAAGGCGATCGAGACGGCGTTCGGGAGCTACGACGCCTGGGTGCAGGACTTCAAGGCGTGCGGGGCGAGCGCCCACGGCTGGGTGCTCCTCGGCTGGGACCCGCTGCGCAACCAGCTCGCCAACAACCTGATCCACGGCGAGCACCACATCGGTCTCTTCGCGGGCTATCAGCCCATCCTGGCGCTGGACGTCTGGGAGCACGCCTACTTCCTCGATTACCAGACGAAGAAGGGTGACTACCTCAGCGCCTACTTCAAGAACCTCAACTGGAAGACGATCAACGAGCGGTACGCGCGGGGAGCCGCCGCTGCTCACGCCGCTTCCCGCTGAAGGCGCGCGGAGAGGCAGCGCGCATTCGCCCCGTCCCGCTGGTAGAGTCGGCCGGGCGTGGCGACGGTCGAGCTCAAGGGCCTTGGCAAGACGATCGGCCAGACGCCGATCGTCCGGGACGTCGACCTCGCGATCGGCGACGGGGAGATGCTGGTCCTCGTCGGGCCGTCGGGCTGCGGCAAGACCACCCTCTTGCGCCTGGTCTCCGGGCTGGAGGAGGCGGGGGCGGGCGAGATCTGGATCGGCGGCCGGCGGGTCGACCGCCTCCCCCCCGCCCGCCGCGACGTGGCGATGGTCTTCCAGAGCTACGCGCTCTACCCCCACATGACCGTCCGCGAGAACCTCGCGTTCGGCCTGACGCTGCGTAAGCTCCCCCGCGCGGAGATCGACTCGCGGGTCGAGGAGGCGGCGGCGCTGCTCGAGCTGACCGCGTTGCTCTCCCGCCGCCCCCGCCAGCTCTCCGGCGGCCAGCGCCAGAGGGTCGCGATGGGACGCGCCATCGTCCGCCGCCCGGCGGTCTTCCTCTTCGACGAGCCGCTCAGCAACCTCGACGCCGCCCTGCGTGCCCAGGTCCGGGTCCAGCTCCAGCAGCTCCACAGGAGGCTCGGCACGACGTCGATCTACGTCACCCACGACCAGGTCGAGGCGATGACGCTCGCCGATCGGATCGCGGTCCTGCGCGCGGGCGAGCTGCAACAGGTCGGACGGCCCCTCGATCTCTACCGCCAGCCCGCGAACCGCTTCGTCGCGGGCTTCCTCGGCAGCCCCGCGATGAACGTCCTGCCCGCGACGGCGCGCGGCCAGGGCGGCGAGCTGCGCGCGGTGGGCGACGGCTTCGCGCTGCCGCTCCCCGCCGGGGCGGTGGCGCCGGGCCGCGAGCTGCTCCTGGGCGTGCGGCCGCACGACCTCTCCCTCGTGCTCGAGGGGGGCGCGCTCTCGGGCCTCGTGGAGGCGGTCGAGATCCTCGGCTGGGAGGCGTTCGTGCAGCTCCGGGTCGGGGGAAACGCCGTGCTCGTGCGGGCCTAGGCGAGCGCGGCCGCGAACCTCCCCGTCGGCCGCCCAGCGTTCGCCACGGTCGCCCCGAGGGCGCTCCTCCTCTTCGACGCGGAGACGGAGGAGGCGATCGCCGGCGGCCCGAACGAGGCGTGCGAGTCCTCCGCGGCCCCGCCCCCCCGCCTCTCCCCCGCCGGGGGGGAGAGGTGAGCGCGCGCGCGGGGAGGCAGCCCCCTCGCCTCGCCCCCGCGACCGGGTCGGGAGCCGCGCGATCCCGGCGCGGATAGCCCCACCCCGATGCTCGCCCCGCTCCTCGCCGTCCTCCTCACCGCCCCGCGCCCCGTGACGCTCTGGCACAGCTATCGCGCGCAGGAGGCGGAGGCGCTGCAAGCCCTCGCCGACGCGTTCAACCGCTCGCAGTCGCGCTACGCGCTCACCCTCCTCGCCATCCCGTACGACGCGATGGCCGCGAAGGTCTCGGCGGCCATCCCCCGCGGCCACGGCCCGGACCTCTTCATCTTCGCCCACGAGAGGCTGGGCGGCTGGGCCGAGGCCGGGCTGCTCGCGCCGGCGGCGAGCCTGCCGGACGTCTTCCTGCCGGGCATGGCCGAGGCGCTCGCCTGGAGGGGGCGGCAGCTCGGTCTCCCCCTCGCCTTCAAGACGCTCGCGCTCTTCTACAACCGGGCCCTCGTCGCCTCCCCGCCCCGCACGACGGACGAACTGCTTGCCCTCGCCCCCGCCCTCTCCGACCCCGCGGCGGGCCGCTTCGCCCTCGCCTACCAGAGCGGCGACTTCTACTACCACGTCCCCTGGCTCCTCGGCTTCGGCGGCGCGATCTTCGACCCGGCCGGCCGCCCCGAGCTGGACACGCCGGGCGCGGTTGCCTCCCTCCGCTTCGTCGCGCGTCTCGCGCGGCGCGGCTTCATCCCGCAGGAGGCCAGCTCGGCGCTCGTCACCCAGCTCTTCGCGCAGGGCAAGGCCGCGCTCGCGGTGAACGGCCCCTGGTTCGTGGGCGAGCTGCCGCCCGCGGGCCTCCCCTGGGCCGTCGCGCCGCTGCCCATCGTCTCGGCGACAGGACAGCCGGCCCGGCCGTTCCTCACCGTCGAGGCGCTCTTCCGGTCGGCGCGCGCCCCCGATCCCGAAGGGGCCCGCGCGGCGGCCGACTTCCTCGTCTCCGACGCCTCCGCGCTCGCGCGGGCCAGGACGGCCCGCCAGCTCGTCGCGAACCGCGCCGCCTACGAGGACCCGGAGGTCGCGAGCGATCCCGTCCTGACCGCTTTCCGCGCCGCCGCCCGGGACGCCGTCCCGATGAGCAGCTCGCCCGCGATGGAGCTGCTCTGGGAGCCGGCCCAGACCGCCCTGCGCGCCGCCTTGCGGGGCGACGACCCGGCCGCCGCGCTCGCCGCGGGGGAGCGGCAGCTCCGCGCGCTCTCCCTGCCGCCGCCGCCGAAGGCGGCCCCCTGGGCGAGCCTCGCCGTCGTCCTGCTCGCCGGCGTCGCGATCGTCCTTGGCTGGCACCGCTCGGGCCGCGTCCCGGAGCGCGGCTCCGCCGTCGCCTACGCCTTCGTCCTCCCGGCGGCCGTCGCCACCGTCGCGCTCGTCCTCCTCCCGATCCTCTTCTCCGTCGGCCTCTCCGCCTTCCACCACCGGCCCGACGGCGGCTACGACTTCGTGGGGCTGGGGAACTTCGTGGACATCCTGGCCTCCCGCGGCTACGCGCCGGCCGAGCCGCTCTCCTTCTACTTCACCCTCGGCGTGACGCTCCTCTGGACGGCGGTCAACGTCGCCCTCCACGTGACCCTCGGCGTCGCGCTGGCGCTCCTCCTGCGCGCCCCGTGGCTCCGCCTGTCGGGCGTCTTCCGCGTCCTGCTCATCGTGCCCTGGGCGGTGCCGAACTACATCACCGCGCTCATCTGGAAGGGGATGTTCCACCGGCAGTTCGGGGCGGTGAACGGCCTGCTCCGTGCCCTGGGGCTCCCGTCCGTCGCCTGGTTCTCGCACTTCGCGACGAGCTTCGCCGCCGACGTCTGTACGAACGTCTGGCTCGGCTTCCCGTTCATGATGGTCGTGACCCTGGGCGTCCTCTCGGCGATCCCGCGCGAGCTGTACGACGCCGCGGCCCTGGACGGCGCCTCACCCTTCCAGCGCTTTCGGCACGTGACGCTCCCGCTCTTGCGCCCCGCGCTGTTGCCCGCGGTCGTGCTCGGCGGCGTCTGGACCTTCAACATGTTCAACGTCATCTGGCTCGTCTCCGGAGGCGAGCCAGGCGGGGAGACCGACATCCTGATCAGCCAGGCGTACCGCTGGGCGTTCGCGCGGCAGGCCCGCTACGGCTACGCGGCGGCCTACTCGGTGATCCTCTTCCTGATCCTCGCCGCCTACGCGCTCTTCGCCCAGCGGCTCATGGCGGGGAGGGAGGCGCGCGCGTGAGATCGGCGTCGAGGGAGACAGGAGCGCCGGGGGGGAGAGGCCGCCTGTCCTGCCGCTCTGCCCTCCGCGGAGATCGGCCGCCCGCGCGGAGCGGGCCCCGGACATGACCCGCCGCACTTCCTGGCCCGTGCTCGTCCTCGGCCACGCGGCGATCGTGATCGCGACGGCCGCGACGCTCTACCCGGTCCTCTGGGTCGTGAAGATGGCGCTCTCGCCGGGGCAGTCCTTCGACGCCTCCCCGTCACCATGGCCGCGCGTGGTCTCGCTGCAAAACTTCGCGGATCTCTGGGCGCCCGGGAGCGCCATGGGCCTCTGGCGGCAGCTCGGCAACAGCCTCGTCGTCGCCCTCGCGACCGCCGCCGTCGGGCTCGCCTCATCCGCGACGGCCGCCTTCGCCTTCTCGCGCCTCCGCTTCGCGGGCCGGCAGGCCTCGCTCACCTTCTTCCTCGCGACCCAAATGTTCCCGGGCACGATGATGGCTATCCCGCTCTACAT
Organism: Myxococcales bacterium; assembly: GCA_021807105.1. GTDB lineage: Bacteria > Myxococcota > Myxococcia > Myxococcales > JAKAPL01 > JAKAPL01. The sequence goes on from JAKAPL010000045.1 coordinate 14,253, forward strand.
CCTCCTCGACGACCTGGGGCTGCTCGACACCCTGACCGGGCTCGTGCTCGTCTACAGCACGACCGCGGTCCCCTTCTGCGTCTTCAGCCTGAAGGGCTACCTGGACACGATCCCCCGCGAGCTGGACGAGGCGGCCCGGATCGACGGCGCGTCGTCGTGGGCCGTCTTCACCCGCGTCGTGCTCCCGCTCGCGCGGCCCGCGCTCGCCGTGACCGCGCTCTTCGCGTTCCTGTCGGCCTGGAACGAGTACATCCTCGCGGCGACCTTCCTGGGCGACGCCCGGACGTTCACGCTCCCCGTGGCACTGCAGCAGTACGTGGGCGAGTACCACACCGAGTGGGGCCACTTCGCGGCCGGCGCGATCGTCGTGTCGATCCCCGTGATGCTCCTCTTCTTCGCGTTGCAGAAGCAGCTCGTCTCCGGCCTGACCGCGGGGGGCGTGAAGGGGTAGAGCGGGGTGCGCGAGGGCCTTCCGTTCACGACCCGAGGAAAGGCCGCGCGCGTGGCGCAGGGCGCAACTCGCGTCTGCGTGCGCGGGCGGGGGTGAAGAGGGTCGCAGGGGCGTTGTTGTATAGAAGGCTAGGTGTCGATGGCGGCCGCGAGGTGGTCAAGGCTCTTGAAAACGGCTCGGGTGATCTCGCCGCACGGGATCGTCCTCCTCCTCGCGCCGCTGGGCGCCCTGGCGCTCGGCGCCGGTCGCGCCCGCAGCGTGCGAGCCTCCTCGGCCCCGTCGGGCGAGGGCGCGGCGCCTGGCTCCGTCGCGAAGGCCGACGTGGCGGCGGTCGCCGACGCGTCGAACGCGCTCGCCTGGGACCTCGAACGCAGCCTCGACCCCGCCGGCAACACCGTCTTCTCACCCTCTTCGATCTGGTCCTCGGTGGCCCTCGCCGAGGCCGGCGCCGCCGGAGAAACGGCGCGCCAGATGGAGCAGGTCCTCCACCTCGGCCGCCGCACGCGCGAGCTGGACGCGGCGGCGGGCGTCCTCTCCGGCCGCCTGCGTGCCGACGGCGCCACGGCCGGCAACGCGCTCTCGGTCGCGAGCGGCCTCTTCATCCAGCGAGGGCTCCCCGTGCGCCCGTCCTTTCGCGACCTCCTCGCCCGGGACTTCGCCGCGCCGCCCTCGCTGCTCGACTTCGCGGGCGACCCGGCCGGCGCGGTGGAGGCCATCGACCGCTGGGTGTCGGCCGCGACCCGGGGCCGGATCGACGAGCTGCTCGGGCCCGGCGACGAGGAGGCCGATTGCCGGGTCGTCCTCGTCGCCGCGCTCTACTTCAAGGGGGGCTGGGCCACGAGGTTCGACGGCTCGCGGACGGGCCTCGGCCCCTTCCGGGTCTCCGCCCGGGAGACGGTCCAGGCGCCGCTCATGGAGGAGACCGCGCGCCTCGGCTACCTCCGCGGGCCCGGCTTCGCGATGCTGGAGCTGCCCTACTCCGGCGGGTTGCTGGCGCTCGATGTCCTCTTGCCGGACGATCCCGATGGCCTGCCGGCCTTGCGCGCGTCGCTCTCCGCGCGGGCGTTTCGTTCCTGGGTGGCCGGACTGCGCGCGCGGGAGGTCGCGGTGACGCTCCCTCGCTTCTCGATCCGGTCGCGCTTCGACCTCGGTCCCGCGCTCGGCGCGCTCGGCATGTCCCTCGCGTACGGCCCGGGCGCCGACTTCTCGGGAATCGACGGGAAGCGCGACCTCTTCATAAGAAAGAGCGTCCACGCGGCCCGGATCGACGTCGACGAGGAGGGCACCGTCGCCGCGGCCGCGACCGCCCACCGGACGACCCGGAGGATCGTCCGCCTGCCGCAGCGCTTCGTCGCCGATCATCCGTTCCTCTTCGTGCTGCGCGATCGCGCGGCGGACACGATCCTTTTCCTGGGGCGGGTCGTGGACCCGACGGCGAAATAGCCCGCCCGCTCGCCTGCCTGGACCCGGGCCCTCTCTTTCACTATCCTGACTTTTCCCCGTGGAGACGACCGTCGACGCATCGTTCGCGCGTTTCGTGCCGCTCGCCGAGCTGGGGCTGCAGGACGTCGAGATCCTGCGGCTCATCCTGCGGGGAGGGTCGGTCATCGACTGGCGCCGGCTCAACTTCGAGGGGCGGGCGGACGTCGATCGCTTCCTGCGTCTCTCCCTCTTCGATACGTCCGATCCGCTGGACGCGGCCCGGCTGCGGGAAATCCTCCGCCAGGCCGTCGACTACCTGCGGGCGTCGTTCCACTACCGGGTCGCCGATCGCGTGGCGAACCCCGACGAGATCCAGGATCTGTTCCTCATGGCCTCGGGCCGCTTCGCGCCGGACCGGTTCCGGCGGATCGCCTGCGTCGTGCTCAAGGTCATGCACTGCATCCACCACGTCGAGGCCCGGGAGCTGCGCTTCCAGGCGAAGATCGCCGAGGCCGATTTCCAGGCGCGCGTCGCCGAGCGGGTGCGCGACTTCGCCATGGGGATGCAGGCCGCCGGGTTTCCCATCGTGGATCTCACGGGGAACCTCAAGACCCGCGAGAGCCTGATCACGAAACTCTTGTCGAAGAAGGAGACGCTGGCGGCGCAGATCTACGACAAGGTCCGTTACCGGATCGTCACCCGGGATCGGGCGGACGTCCTCCCGGTCCTCCACCACCTGGCGACCCACCTCTTCCCGTTCAACTTCGTGGTGCCCGGACAGACGGAGAACTCGCTCATCGACTTCCGCGAGACGGTCGAGGGGACCCCGAGCCTCCGCCGCCTGATCCCGCGGCTCCAGTTGGATCTCGACCTCGAGCGGCGCGAGCGGCGCGAGCGGCGCCGCAACGGCGACGGGAACCGCTTCTCCGCCGCCAGCTACCGGGTCCTCAATTTCATCGCTGACCTCCCGGTGCGCCTCGATCGGTGGATCGATCCGGACGCGCAGGGGAGGTACCCGAACGGCCGCATCGGCTTCGGCCTCGTCGAGTTCCAGATCGTCGACGAGGCGGCCGCCCGCCAGAACGAGCAGGGGGATGCGAGCCACGAGCGGTACAAGGCGCGGCAGCATCGCCGCGTGCTGCGCCGCCTCTCGCGCGGCCTGGTCGTGCCGAAGAGGATCGGCGCGAAGAACACCGGCTGACTACCGCCGCTTCCGGCGGTTCTTCTTGCGGTTCTGCCGCTCGCGCTTGCGCTTCTCGCGCAGCTTCTGCCGCTCGCGATCGCTCGGCGCCCGGGAGGCGTCCGGCGGCGCGTAGCCCATCAGCCGCGCCCGGGCCATCGCTCCGGCCGGCAGGCGCGGCGTGACGCCCGGCGGCAACCCAGCGGCCTTCGCCGCCGCGCGGGCGTCCATCCCGCCGTCCATCGCCGCCTCGACCGCCGCGGCGTCCTCCCCGAACACGTCCTCGAGCCCCTTGCCCTGGAGCCTGCGGAGCTGCGCGATCTGGCGGAAGCCAGGCAGCCGGGCGAGCAGGCCCGGCGCCGATCCGATCTGCTTCATCATCTGCCGCATCGATCGGTACTGGGCGAGCAGGTTCTGGACATCCTGCTCCGTCCGTCCCGACCCGGCGGCGATGCGCCGGACGCGCGACGGCGTGATCACGTCGGGGTCCTGCCGCTCGCGGGTGGTCATCGAGCCCACCATCGCCTCGATCCTGTCGAGCGCCTTGTCGTCGAAGGAGAAGCCCTCCGGAAGCTCGCCGAAGAGCGGGAACCGCTCCATCAGCTCGGAGAGCGGCCCCATCTTCTTGACCAGCCGGATCTGCTCGACGAAGTCGCCGAGGTGGAAGTCGCCGGAGAGGATCTTCGCCGCGTCCTCCTCCGCCTTCTCCTCGTCGACGACCTCCTCGAAGTCCTTCATCAGGCCGACGATGTCGCCGAAGCCGAGGATCCGGCTCGCCAGGCCGTCCGGACGGAACTCCTCGAGCTTGTCGAGCCCCTCGCCCACGCCCAGGAACTTGATCGGCTTGCCGGTGATCTCCTTGATCGACAGCGCCGCTCCGCCGCGGGCGTCGCCGTCGAGCTTCGTCAGGATGAAGCCGTCGAGGCTGAGCCGGCGGTCGAACTCCGCCGCCGTACGGACGGCGTCCTGGCCGATCATCGCGTCGCAGACGAGGAGGATGTCGTCCGGCTGGGTGAGCGCCTTGACCTGCTCCAGCTCGGCCATCATCTCCTCGTCGATGGCGAGCCGCCCGGCGGTGTCGAAGACGACCACGTCGCGCTTCTTCGCCGTCGCCTCGGCCAGGGCCCGGCGGCAGAGCTCGGGCGGCGCCACGCCCTCGGCGTGGAACACCGGGATGTCGAGCTTCCCGCCGAGCGTCCGGAGCTGGTCGACCGCCGCCGGGCGGTAGATGTCGGCGGCGGCGAGCAGCGGTCGCTTCCCGTCCTTAACGAGCCACGCGGCGAGCTTGGCCGCGGTCGTCGTCTTGCCCGACCCCTGCAGGCCCACGACCATGATGCCGGTCGGACGCCGCTCGTTGTAGCGCAGGGAGGTGTCGACCGGGCCCATCAGGGCCTCGAGCTCCTCGTGGCAGATCTTGATGAAGTGGTCGCCCGGCTCGGTGACGATCCTGCGGCCGCGGGCCCCCTTCGCCGACAGGGCGACGACCTCGCCGATCGCCTTCTCCTGCACGCGGGCGAGGAAGCGGCGGACCACGCCGAGGTCCACGTCGGCCTCGAGCAACGCGATCCGGACGTCGCGCAGCGCCTCGTCGATGTTGCTCTGGTTCAGCTCGACCTGCCCGCGCAGGCGATGGCGGGCGGTCTTGAACCCTTGCGTGATGGTCTCGAGCATGTCCGGGACGTGGGATACAACACGGGCAAACCCGTTGCCAAGCCCGAGCGCGAAGATTCCTCGGCCGCGCTCGGGTCAGGCCCGGGTCGCGCCGTCGCGGAGGAAGCGCTGGACCGCCTCGCGGACGGCGATCTGGACCTCCGGCGGCACCGCCGCGGGCGGCAGCTCGCGGCAGAGGGCGAGCGTGCGGCGCAGCGAGTCGCAGGCGCCCCGGCAGTGCGGGCAGACCTCGAGGTGGCGTTCCATGGCCGCGCAAGTCTCGGGTCCGATCTGGCCCTCGAGGGAGCGGGAGAGCAGCTCGAGCACATCCGGGCATTTCCCGGGCGCCCGGGGGGCGGCCGGGGGGGCGAGCAGCGGTCCGATCGCCGTCCGGACGGAGAGACGCGCCCGGTGCAGCCGGCTCTTGACCGCCTCCACGCCGAGGCCGAGCACCTCCGCGACCTCGGCGGCCGGCAAGCCCTCCACGTCGCGCAGCACCAGCACCTCGCGGTACTTGGGTTCGAGCGCGTCGATCGCCCGTTCGAGCGCCCGGTGGATCTCGGCGCTCGCGACGCGCGCTTCGGGATCGGGCGCCTCGTCGGCCGGCAGCGACGCCATGAGTCGCGGCTCGTCGAGGGATCGTTCCTCCCGGGGCGCGAACTTGCTGCGGCGCCGCTTCTTGATGCAGAAGCTCCGGGCGATCGTGTACGCCCAGGTCGTCATCGAGGACGACCCCCGGAAGTCCCCGACCGACCGCGCCATCGCGATCAGCGTCTCCTGGAGGACGTCCTTCGCGTCCTCGGGATCGCCGCACATCTTCCGTCCGAAGCGGAGGATCCGCGGCTCATGGCGCTCCAAGAGCTTCGAGAGCGCCGCCCGGTCGCCGGCCCGGGCTCTGTCGAGCAGCTCCTCTTCGCGCGCCGTCTCCGCCATCCCGCTGGGATAACCCAGCGGGGCGGCGGTCGCAAGCGCCTACCCAGCGCCTGAGCCGACGATTGGGGCCAAGAGCGAAGATCTGGAACTGCACCCTTACCCTCCCGCCGGCTGGGGGCGCGCCTCACGCGGGGCGAGGCCTTCAAGGGACGGATTAGGGGCTCGCGGCTACGGGGACCCTGGACCGGCGGCCACGGGGTTCGCCTTCGCGGCCTGGTCCGCGGCGACCGCCGCCCGGACGTGGAACTCGGGCGGGGCAAAGAGCGTCCGCTGGACCTTGCACTCCTCCGCCGCGCGCAGGATCGCCGCCTCGTACTTGCGCGGGAACCCAGCGGGCAGCGTCACCTCCAGATCGACCCGGGCGAGCCGACCGTCCGGGTGGAAGTGGTTGCTCTGGCGCAGGGCGAGCCCCTGGGTCGGCAGTCCGCGGGCCTCGCAGAAGCCGAGCGCGTAGATGCCCGCGCAGGTGCCGATCGAGGCGAGGAAGAGCTCGAACGGCGCGACGGCGGACCCGTCGCCCACCGGGGCGGGTTGATCGGTCCGGACGACGTGGCGGCCGACCTGGGCGTCGACCCGCTTGCCGCCGGGGAAGCTGATTTGGATGTCCATGCCCGCGTAGAGCCGGCCGCGGGCCGAAGGGTTCGGAGCGACCGTTCAACCCGTCTTATTCACGGTACGGCGTAGCGAGGCGTTTTTAGACCGCAGCCGAGAAGGGCAAGCGAGAGCGACGACCGACGAGGCGTCGCGTAAAGCACCTCCCCCCAAGTCGTTTGGAGGGTGGCAAGCCCCCCGCGAGGAGGAAGGAGCGAGCACACCCTTCGCAGGCGCGGGATCGGACGCCGCAGCAGCCGGACCGTGAATAAGACGGGTTTAAGGGGCGCTGATGAGGAAAGCAGAAAGAGCCCATTCCTGGGTTCGGGCCTCGGGGAGCGGGAGCGATATCTCGTCGAGCGGGCACACTCGCTCGCCGGGGGCGTTGGGGACGAACGGGTGGTCCGGAACGATCGAAGGAAACCGTACACAGACCCACCGTCGGGAACCGGGGCCTCGGGGAGGGTCAATCGCGGCGGACCGCCGCGCCCTGTGGACCGCCGCACCCTTGTCATGCCGGCGAGAAGGGGCTATCGAGTTGCCCCCGGTGAGCCTCTCGTTCCAGGAGCTTGCGGCCTCCTGCGTCGGCCTCGACCGGGAGGTCCCGGTCTTGGGTGGCGGGCGGCGGCGGTACGTGAATTTCGACAACGCCGCGACGACCCCGGCCCTCCGGCAGGTGCGCGACGCGGTCGACGCCTTCCTGGAGATGTATTCGAGCGTCCATCGCGGGACGGGCTACAAGTCGTTGGTCTCGACGGAGGCGTTCGAGCGGTGCCGGAAGAAGGTTCTCGACTTCGTCGGGGCGGGAGGGAACGCGGCCACGGCCATCTTCGGCAAGAACACGACCGAGATGGTCAACAAGCTCTCCCGTCGCTTCGGGCTGCGGCCGGACGACGTGGTGCTGATCTCCGACGCCGAGCACCACTCCAACGACCTCCCCTGGCGCAAGGTGGCCCGCGTCGTACGCATCCCCGTCGACCGGCGAGGCGCCATGGACATGGACCAGATCGAGACCGAGCTGAAGCGCGCGCACGGCCGCGCCCGCGTGGTCGCGATTTGCGGCGCCTCGAACGTCACCGGCTACCAGGCGCCCCTGCACGCGATCGCCGCCCTCGCTCACCGGCACGGCGCCCAGGTCTTCGCCGATCTCGCGCAGCTCGCGCCGCACCGGGCCGTGGACGTGGGAGGGGAGGACACGCCCGAGCACCTGGACTTCGTCGCGTTCAGCGCGCACAAGATGTACGCGCCGTACGGGGTCGGGGTCCTCGTCGGTCCCAAGCGTTTCTTCGATCAGGGAGACCCCGACTACGTCGGCGGCGGCATGGTCGAGCTGGTCACCGCCGATCGGGCCTTCTGGTCGCCGAGCCCGGACCGAGACGAGCCGGGGACGCCGAACCTGCTCGGGGCGGTGGCGCTCGCGCGGGCGATCGGCTGCCTGGCCGAGGTCGGTTTCGACGCCATCGCGAGCCACGAGCGGCGCCTCACCGCGTACGCCCTGCGCCGGCTCCAGGAGGTCCCGGGCCTCACGCTCTACGGGGATGTCGAGCCGGTCCCGGGCGAGGACCGGATCGGCGTCATCCCCTTCAACCTCGCGGGGCTGAGCCACTCGCTCCTCGCCGCGGCGCTCTCCTGGGAGGGGGCGATCGGCGTCCGCCACGGCTGCTTCTGCGCCCACCCGTTCATCGCCCACCTGCTGGAGGTTTCGCCCGGCGAGGCCGAGCGGACGATCGATCGCATCCTCGCCGCGGACCGGAGCGGGGTGGCGGGGCTCGTGCGCATGAGCTTCGGCATCTTCAACACCGAGGCCGAAGTCGACCACGCGGTCGGCGTGCTGCGCGAGATCGCGACGCGCGGCCCGCGCGGCCGTTACCGGATGGTGCCCGCCTGGGGGGAGTACGAAGCCGAGGGTTGCCCGATCGAGATCGATCCCGCGGTCGGACTCTGATCGACGACCGCCGAGATTGCTCATGCCGCGCGAAGATTCAGGAGGCTCCCGCGAGGGCCCAGGCGTGACGGAGGCGGCCAGCCTCTCCCCGCTGGGCCGGAGGGGCTTTCTGCGCGCGCTCACCCTCCCCGCCGTTCTCTGGGCGAGGCGCGCCGCAGCTTTCGGCGAGACCTCGAAGCTCGTCTTCGCCGTGCTCCGCCACGGCGGGATCTGGCAGCCCCGGGAGCACGCGCTGCGCAAGCTCGCCTGGGAGCTGATGGACCGGACGAGCCTTGAGGTCCTGCCCCAGCCCGTGGTGCTCGCCGCCTCCGACGTCGAGCTGTTCTACCACCCGTTCGCCTACTTCGCGGGCGAGGGAGAGTTCCCCCCGCTTTCGGAGGCGGAGGTCCGGGCGCTGCGCCGCTACCTCCAGTACGGGGGCTTCCTCCTCTGCGACTCGGCCGACGGCGGCGAGCGCTTCGACGGCTCCCTCCGCCGCGACCTCGCCCGGATTCTCCCGGACTCCCCGTTCGCCCGGGTGGCGGCCGAGCACGTCCTCTACAAGAGCTTCTACCTGATCGATCACCAGGGCGGCCGGCAGATCGTGAAGCCGTACCTGGAAGCCATCACGGTCGGCAGGCGGCTCGCCGTCGTATACAGCCGCAACGACCTCGGGGGCGCCTGGGCGCGCGACGACCGGGGCGAGTGGGAGTACGACGTGGTCCCCGGCGGGGAGAGGCAGCGCGAGCAGGCGTTTCGCCTCGGGGTGAATCTCGCGATGTACGCGACCTGCCTCGACTACAAGGACGACCAGGTCCACCTGCCGTTCATCCTGAAGCGGCGGCGATGACCGGCGGGGCGGCTTACGACACCTGGCGTCTCGTCTCGCTCTCGCCGCTGCCGGGATGGGCCAGAGGCGCGCTGCTCTTCGCGGTCACGGCGGCGGTCGTCCTCGCCGCCCTGGGGCTGAAGAGAGAGGTCCGGAGGGCGCGCAAGGCGCTGCTCCTCGCGCTCCGCGTGGCCTCGGCGCTGGCGATCGCCGCGCTCGTCCTGGAGCCGGGGGTGGAGCTCGTCCAGACGATGCGGACGAGGAGCCGGCTCCTCGTCCTCCTCGACACCTCTCAAAGCATGGCGTTCCCGGCCGCGCCGCCCGGGGGGGGGAAGCCGCCGCCGACGCGCGCCGAGGCGGCGGCGCGCTGGCTGGACGGCCGGCGGGACGAGCTGCGCGATCTGGAGAGGCGCTTCGACGTGGAGTACTTCACCTTCGATTCCGCCCCGTCGGCGGCGGGCTTCGACCGGCTCACGGCCTCGGCCGCGCCCGAGGGGAAGCGGACCGACATCCTCGGCTCGCTCATCGCCGCGTTTCAGGGCGGGGGAGCGGCCGCCGGCCGGAAGGCCGCGGCGGCGCTCGTCGTCTCCGACGGGGCCGACAACGGTCTGCTCGCGGACGGGATCGGCCCGGCGCAGAAGGCGGCCCTCCAAGCACTCGGCGCGCCCGTCTCGGCGGTCCTCGTCGGCGAAGCGGGCGTCAAGGACCTCGCCGTCGCGGCGGTCCGATCCGACGCCTTCGCCTTCGTGCGCAACCCGATCACCGTGGAGGTCGAGGTCGTGAGCCAGGGGTTCTCCGGCGGGTCCGTGCCGGTCGTCCTCACCCACGAGGGACGCGTCGTGGCGACGCAGACCCTCGCGCTCGGGCCCGGGCGAAGGCGCTACTCCGTCTCGTTCAAGCTCTCGCCCGACCGGACCGGAGAGTTGGTCTACACGGTCTCCGTACCGCCGCAACCGGGCGAGGCGACCGCGGACAACAACCAGCGGGCGTTCGTCGTCAAGGTCATCCGCGACCGCGTGCGGGTGCTGCTCGTCTGCGGGCGGCCGTCCTGGGACGAGCGGTTTCTCCGCGGTCTTCTCCGCGACGACCCGAACGTCGACCTCGTCTCCTTCTTCATCCTGCGCGATCCGGGCGACGACCCGCACGCCCGGCAGGACGAGCTGTCGCTGATCCCGTTCCCCACCGAGGAGATCTTCGAGAAGCAGATCGACACCTTCGACCTCGTCATCCTCCAGGACTTCGCCTGGTTGCCCTTCTCGGCCGAGGAGTCCGCGCTGGGCGTCGACCGCTACTTCTCGTCCATCGAGCGGTACGTGGAGGGCGGAGGCGCGCTGCTGATGATCGGCGGCGAGAACAGCTTCGGCGACGGACACTGGGACCAGACGCCGGTCGAGAACGTCCTGCCGGTCGTGGGGGCGGGCCTCCCCCCGTCCGAGGAGCGCTTCGCCGTCCGGCTGACGGGAGAGGGCAGGCGCCATCCGGTGACCGCGATCGCGGAGGACGGCGAGGCGAGCGCACGGGCCTGGGCCTCGTTGCCGCCGATCGCCGGCCTCAACCTGGTGCGGGCGAAACCCGGCGCCCGGGTCCTGCTGGAGCACTCGCTGCTCTCCGTGGGCGGGGCCAACGCGCCGGTCCTGGTGGCCGCGGAGGAGGGGCGCGGCCGCAGCCTCGCCCTCATGACCGACAGTTCGTGGTTCTGGAGCCTGCCCGCCGAAGGTCAGGGAATCACCAGCCGGGCTTACGACCATTTCTGGAACAACGCCATCCGCTGGCTCGTGCACGACCCCGACTTGACGCAGCTCCGGATCGAGGCCGAGCGACGGACGGTTGCGCCCGGCGAGCCCATCGCCCTCGACGTCACCGCCCGCGAGGCCGATTACGGTCCGGCGGCCGGCGCCGCCGTGCAGGTCCGCCTCCTCGACGCGGAGACCGCGAAGGCCGTGGCCTCCGCGGCGGCCACCGCCCGCCCGGACGGCCGCGCCCGCGTCGAGCTGTCGGGCGTCCCCCCGGGCGCGTACCGCGTCGTCGCCTCCGCCACCGATTCCAACGGCGCACCGCTCGGCGAGACCGAGGACGCCCTGGCCGTGCGCCGCAGCGGCCCGGAGATGGACGACCCTCTTCCCAGGCCGGGCCTGCTGCGCGAAATCGCGAGGGTGACGGGCGGTTCCTACGGCGAGCTGCCGGCCCACGTCCCCGCGCTCCACGCGCTCGCGCCGGACGTCGTGGAGATCGGCCGGCGCGAGGGCCGTCCGATCTGGGACAACGTCTGGCCGCTGCTCGGGCTCTGCCTGACCCTCGGCCTGGAGTGGTGGCTGCGGAGGCGCTGGGGGTGGGCGTGACGCTGCGCGGCGGCTCGAGTACCCGGAGCGCCGAGCGGCCGCTTCGCGAAGCGCCGTCTCGGAGCGCGGCCGTTCCCGCTCCCGATACCCGTGGTCCGCAACGATCGAAGGAGACCGCACAGAGACCCTGCGTCTGGAATCGGGGCCTTGGGGAGCGGGAACGGGTCCAGGAATCGAGCGGCTGCCTCAAGAGAAATGGGGTAGCTCCTCTGAAGACTTTCTCTTGCCCCCGTCTTATTCACGGTCCGGCTGCTGCGGCGTCCGATCCCGCGCCTCCCGAAGGGGGGGCTTGCCACCCCTACTAACGACATGGGGGGGGTGCTCGCTCCGTACCTCCTCGCGGGGGGCTTGCCACCCTCCAAACGACTTCGGGGGGAGGTGCTGTACGCCCGCCGGTCGTCCGGGGCTCCGTCCGCAGCCTCCGGGCTTCCGTCCGCAGCCTCCAGGCTTCCGTCCGCAGCCTCCGGGCTTCCGTCCGCAGCCTCCAGGCTTCCGTCCGCAGCCTCCGGGCTTCCGTCCGCAGCTTCCGGGCTTCCGTCCACAGCCTCCAGGCTTCCGTCCGCAGCCTTCAGGCTTCCGTCCGGCGGCGTGGGGCCTTCGTCGATGGCCCCCAAGCCTCCGTCCGAGCCGCTGAAGCTTCCGTCGGGACCGGACGAGCCTCCGTCCGCGCCGGACGAAGCCTCGTCCACCGCGGACGGAGCGCTCCCGCGCGCGGACGAGGGTCCGCCGCCGCGGGACGGGGCTCCGTCCGCGCCGGACGGAGGCCCCACGGCACGAGACGGAGGCCCCACGGCACGAGACGGAGGCCCCACGGCACGAGACGGAGGCCCCACGGCGCGAGACGGAGGCCCGGCTGCGGCGGCCGGTGCAACCGCGCGTCTTCGCGGCCCCAAGCGCTCTCCGCCCATTTTCGACCACCAACCTCGCGTCGTTGTTGAACCCGTTGAGCTCAACCGCAAAGAGTGGTAGGCATTCACCCATGACGCGCCTCCTCGTGCGTGCCGGACATCGGCGTGGAAACCTTGTCCTGCCACGCTTCCGTGGCGGCGCGTCGTCTTTTCTTCAGTTTTGAATAAGACGGGTTGACAACTCTTCGGGGGGGGCAAAATGCGTGCCGTTACAAGGTCGCGGCTGCTGTCACGAGGAGGCAAGAAGTGCGGCGAGCGAGGAAGGGCGAGGGCGGGCCGATATTCGGGGAGCGGGTCCTCTTGGGTGCCGGCGGCGGCGCCCTCGCGGCGTTGCTGCTCGCCGGTTGTCCCAGCATCGCGCCGGTGTTGAACCCGCCGGACGGCGGCGGCTCGGGCGGCTCATCGGGGGCCGGGACGACGAGCGGCGCCGGTTCGACGACCAGCGGAGAGAGCAGCAGCTCCGGCTCGACGACGGGCGGCGGATCGTCGAGCGGGGCGGCGTCGTCCAGCGGCTCCACCTCCAGCGGCTCCAGCTCGGGCAGCGTCACGTCGGGCGGCTCCAGCTCGGGCAGCGTCACCTCCAGCGGGTCCAGCTCGGGCAGCGTCACCTCCAGCGGCTCCAGCTCGGGCGGCGTCACATCCAGCGGCTCCAGCTCGGGCAGCGTCACGTCGGGCGGGTCCAGCTCGGGCGGCGTCACGTCCAGCGGCTCCAGCTCCAGCGGCTCCACGTCCAGCGGCTCCAGCTCGGGCAGCGTCACGTCGGGCGGGTCCAGCTCCAGCGGCTCCACGTCCGGCTGCGAGATCGTCTGTGGGTTGGGCGCGTCCTGCCAGGCTGGCGCCTGCGCTTGCGGAGTCGGCGGCGCCTCGCCGTGCAACGCGAACTTCGGCGGGGCGTGCAGCGGGAGCCAGTGTCTCTCGCCCTGGGCCGACTGGCCCATGCCGAACCCCGCGAGCACGGGGCTCCCGAACCCGTCGAGCTACGACACGAGCACGCCGGGCGTCGTCAAGGACAACGTCACCGGCCTCACCTGGCAGCAGCCGATCAACGCGACCACCATGGACTGGAGCCAGGCGGGCGCCTACTGCTCCTCCCTCTCGCTCGCGGGCCAGACCGGCTGGCGGCTCCCCTCGGAGATCGAGCTGTACTCGCTCGTCGACTTCACGGTGACCTCGGGCGCGACGATCGACGCGACGGCCTTCCCGAACACGCCGGCGGTCTGGTTCTGGTCGTCCTCGCCGGTGGCGGGCTATCCGTCCTACGCGTGGGTCGTCGACTTCTACAGCGGCTCCACGAACAACAGCGACGTGAGCAACACCTACCAGGTCCGGTGTGTGCGTTGAGGACGGGGACATTTTGACCTTTCGACCCTTTGACCGCTGATTGGGCATGGCGAGCTACTACGAGGCATTACCGATCTTTCGCGCCGCGATGGACTGCGCGGTGCGCGTGGACGCAGCCGTCCAGAAGTTCCCGAAGGGGCAGAAGTACATCCGAGGAGGCATGACATGAACCGAGCAAGCCGCCGATGTAGGCTCGACGCCCGATGGCCGCTGGGCCTGCTGGTAGGGCTCTGGGCCTTCGCAGCCTCGGCCGCCGCGCCGCCTGGGCAGTACAGCATCCCCGGGGACGGGACCGTCCACGACACGAAGACCGGGCTCGTCTGGCAGCAGGCGGTGGCGCCGGGGACCTACACGTGGAGCCAGGCGGGCTCCTACTGCGGCGGCCTGACCCTCGCCGGTACGGGCTGGCGGCTGCCGAGCGTCAAGGAGCTGATGACGCTCGTGGACTTCACGGTGACCTCGGGCGCGACGATCGACGCGACGGCCTTCCCGAACACGCCGGCGGCCTGGTTCTGGTCGTCCTCGCCGTTGGCGGGCAGTCCGTCCTACGCGTGGTACGTCGACTTCAGCGACGGCAACACATACGACAACGTCGTGAGCGACACCAACCAGGTCCGGTGCGTGCGTTGAGGACGGGGCCATTTTGACCTTTCGACCCTTTGACATTTCCTTCCCCCTCCCTGGTCGCAGGCCCCGGGTGGCGAAGGATCGGTGACGGGTGACGCTGTTTCTCGTGCTGCGACTGCTCGTGGCCTCGCCGGCGATCCCGCGGGGAGACGTCCGCGAGGCCGAGCGGCTCGTCCACGAGTCGATGTGGGACTACGACCTCGGCTACTTCGAGCGTTCGCTCGCGGAGGCCGAGAACGCCTACCGGCTCGATCCTCTCGGCGTCAGCCTTCTCGCGACGGGCGCCGCGGCCGGCGGCGCGGGCCGGGGGCGCCGTCGCGCCGGCGCGCTCGCGCTGGTCCTGGTCCTGGCCCTGGGCCTGGGCGGCTGCGACCTCTCGCTCACGGACTATCCCTACTGCTTCGCCTGCCAGACCGACCAGGACTGCCCGCTGGGGACGAGCTGCGGCGCGCGGGGGGCTTGCCGCTACCCATGCGGCGACGGCGGGAGCTGCGCCGTGGGCCACGCGGCCTGCGGGGCCGATGGCTTCTGTCACGCGGACGACGACGGCGGCTGCTGATCGACCGCGCAGGCCCCGACGAGCGGGCGAGCCCGGCTCGCTACCCTCGCCACCACTCGCCCAGGAGGCTCGCGGCCTCCTCGACGTCGGGGGGGAAGCGGAGCCAGCGGAGATCCTTCACGGCGCGAAACCAGGTGAGCTGCCGCTTCGCGTAGCGGCGGGTGTCGCGGGTGGTCCGGGCGATGGCGTCGCCGAGCCCGAGCTCCCCGCGCAGGTGGGCGAGGGCGTCGCGGTAGCCGACCGAGCGGGCCGGCGCCCAGGAGAGGAGGTCCTCCCGGCGCAGCCGTTCGGCCTCGTCGAGCAGACCGCCCGCGTACAGGCGCGCGGTCCGCTCGGCGATCCGCCGGTACAGCTCGTCGCGCGGCGGGGCCAGGCCGAGCCAGAGGACCTCGGGGCGCCTCCGCTCGTGAGCGGCGAGGTGGCGGGAGAGGGGGATGCCCGTCCGCTCGAAGACCTCGAGGGCGCGCACGACGCGGGCCAGGTCGTTCGGCGAGAGTCTCGCCGCGGTCTCGGGGTCGAGCGCGGCGAGGCGCGAGTGGAGCGCGGCCGGCCCCTCGCGCTCGGCGCCGGCGGCGAGCCGCGCCCGCAGCTCGGGGTCGGCCGCGGGGCCGGTGAAGAGCCCCTCGAGCGCGGCGCGCAGGTAGAGGCCCGTCCCCCCCACGAGCAGCACGCGGCGGCCGCGGGCGCGCACCTTCGCCGCGGTCGCGGAGGCGAGGGCGCCGTAGAGGGCGGCGGTCATCCGATCGGGCGGATCGACGAAGCCGATCAGGTGATGGGGCGCGCGGGAGAGCAGCGCCGGCTCCGGCTGGGCCGTGCCGACGGGCAGCCCCCGGTAGACCTGCTGGCTGTCGGCTCCGAGGATCTCGGCGCCGAGCCGCCCGGCGAGCACGGCGGCGAGCGCGCTCTTGCCCGACGCCGTGGGGCCGCAGAGCACGGCGGCCCGGGCGAAAGGCTCCACGTCACCGTTCACGGGATGGAGCCGTGTTGCCCGCGGCAAAGGCTCATCAGGAAGGCATGAAACGAGGAGTGGAAGCAACGCCCCAGGCCTCCTGGTCTCCTCATGGGCATTGCCTTCCCGAGCGGTGAGCGGTCTGCCATCCCGAACGACGGGCGAGGAGCTGGGGGGCTACGAGAGACCGGGCTGCCCACGATCGTCGCTCCCGGGGGCGAGCCGCCGGCGGACCTCGCCGGCGACCGCGTCGAGCGCCACGTCTTCCTGCGCGCCGGGCGCGCCGCCGCCGCGCGAGCCCATCTGCTTGAGCGGCGCGCGGCCCGCGGCGAGCTCGTCCTCGCCGAGCACGAGCACGAAGGCGGCGCTCGTTCGGTCGGCCCAGCGCATCTGGCTCTTCAGGCTCCCGGAGCGCGGGTCGATCTCGACGCGCAGGGAGGCGGCGCGGGCGGCCTGGGCGAGGACGAGGGCGCGGCGGCGGGCGGCGTCGCCGAGGGCGGCGATGAAGAGGTCAGGACCGGGCGCGGGCGCGGGGGCTCCGCCGAGCGCGAGGACGAGCCGCTCGATCCCCGCCGCGAACCCGACGGCCGGGACGGCGGGCCCCCCGAGCCGTTCGACGAGCTTGTCGTAGCGTCCGCCCGCGGCGACGGTGTTCTGGCTGCCCAGATCGCCGCCCGCGAGGATCTCGAAGGTCGTGCGCGTGTAGTAGTCGAGGCCGCGCACGAGGTGGGGCTCGTGGATCGGCGAGAGGCCGAGCGCGCGGAGGTGACCGAGGAGCGTCGCGAAGTGGGCCCGGCAGGGCTCGCAGAGGCTGTCCCCGGGCACCGGAGCCTCTCCGAGGATCACCCGGTCCTGCGCCACCTTGCAGTCGAGCGCGCGCAGCGGGTTGGTCCCGGCGCGCCGCCGGCAGTCGGGGCAGAGCTCGGCGGCGCGCGCGTGGAGGAAATCGCGCAGCTTGTCGACGTAGGCGGGGCGGCAGGCGTCGTCGCCGATCGAGTTGACGAGCAGGCGCGTCCCGGAGATCCCGATCTCGGCGAGGAACGCGGCCGCGGCGCCGATCAGCTCGGCGTCGGCCTCGGGGGCGGCGGCGCCGAGAAGCTCGACCCCGATCTGGTGGAACTGGCGATAGCGCCCCTTCTGGGGTCGTTCGTGGCGGAACATCGGGCCGGCGTAAAACCAGCGTACGATGGGCGCCGCGGCGGCGCCGTGCTCGATGAAGGCGCGCACCGCCCCGGCCGTCCCCTCGGGCCGCAGGGCGAGCGGGACGCCGTGGCGGTCGGGGAAGACGTACATCTCCTTGCCCACGACATCCGTCTCCTCGCCGATCGATCGGGAGAAGAGGGCGGCCTCCTCGACGAGCGGCGTGCGCACCTCGCCATAGCCATGTCGCTCGAAGACCCGCCGCGCCGCCGCCTCGATCCGCGCGAAGGCGCGGGCCTCCGTGGGCAAAAGGTCGTTCATTCCCTTGACGGCGCGGAGCGGTTCCACCGGTTTATCTTCGCAGTCGACCGTGGCTCGGTCAACGCGAATCGACGCGCCCTGAGCCCGTCGATAAAGACGGGGTTGAGCGAAAGCCGCTGCGCGGCAGCTCGAGCAGCCGGAACGCCGAGGCGGCTTCGCGAACCGCCGCGCCCCGGCTCAGCTCAACCCGACGCTTGCCGCGCCGGCCGACGCCCTGCCCATCCTCTGCCGATCACCGGCGCGCCAAACGCCGGCGGGTCACGCCGCCCCCGCGCCGCCCGTCGGGGTGGCGCCGTCCGACCCGGCGGGCGGGAGGTTGAGCGGGGGCGCGGAGACCTCCACCTCGCCCGTCGAGGAGATATGGACCGCGGGGTCGCCCACGACCTTCATCGCGGCCCGCTGCTTCCTGCCCTTGGTCCCGCGCACCTTCCGCGTCTGCTCCCGCTTGGCGGCGGCGACCAGCTTCTCCTTCGCCGTCGCGGTGTGGG
>JAKAPL010000046.1 GCA_021807105.1 Myxococcales bacterium
GAAGATGCCTCGAAGCCTTCCATCGATGCCTCGAAGGCTCCTGTCGATGCCTCGAAGCCTTCCGTCGAGCCCGCCGAAGAGCCGGAAGCAGCGGCCGGGTCGCCGGAAGCAGCGACCGGGTCGCCGGGAGCAGCGATCGGGCAGCCGGAGGGAGCGATCGGGTCGCCGGAAGGAGCTGCCGAGACCTTTGGAGGCATCGATGGAAGGCTTCGATGCATCGATGGAAGGCTTGGAGGCATCGATCGGAGCCTCGGAGGCTGCGGACGGAGCCTCGGAAGCTGCGGACGGAGCCTCGGAAGCTGCGGACGGAGAGCCGGAAGCAGCGATCGGAGGCCCGGAGGCTGCGATCGGAGGGGCGGAAGGGGAGCCGGAACAGGTCCAGGAATCGAGCGGATGGCTCAAGAAAAAAGGGGGGGGCTCCTCAGCACGATCACGGCGATCGCGCGCTCCATCCCCCATTCATCCCACCGGCGCATCCTCCCGCACGAAGAGGACCACGGTCCTGGCGGGCTGTCCCGGGATCTCATAGTCCTTCCTGGCGGTTGGCGCGAGATTCGCAGCCCGGCCAAGCGCGACGAGCTTCTCTTCGGGCCACCCCCCACCCGGGAGGAAGGCGACGAGTTGGCCTCCGAATCCGAGCAGCGCTGCTCCAGTCGCGATCCACTCCACGACGGGGAAGGTCGCACGGGAGATCACGAAGACGGGCCTCTTTGCGATGGCAACAGCGCTCGACTGCCGGCTCTCTACGGTCGCGCGGTCGATCCCGAGGCTCCCGATGGCCGCCTGAAGGAACGCCGCGCGCTTCTGCCGCGGTTCGATCAGGACCATCCGAACATCCGGACGGGCGACGGCGATCGGGATCCCCGGGAAGCCCGCCCCGCTTCCCACGTCGAAGCCGGTCCCCGCCGGCACGAGCGACGCCGCGGCGAGCGAGTCCAGAGTATGGCGGGAGAGCCAGTCTTCGATCGTCCCCGGCCCGACCAGATTGTGGGTCCGGTTCCATTCTGCAAGGAGCCGCAGATGGCCCACGAGCTTCGCGGCGGCGCCGCCGGAGAGCGGCGCCCCGAGTCTCGCCGCCGCCTCGGTCAGCCTCCGGGTCAGATGTTCCACGTGGAACGTTGCCGCGTCCACCATCGGGGTCCGCACCCCCATCCGCTCTCGCCTTCGTTCGAGCCTGCGAGAATCTTCGCGACGCACGAGCCTTCTCGGGAAGCGGCCGATCAATTGCCCGGTTGCGGATCCGGTGCTCGCGACGCCGGAGTGACCGTGAGTCTTCTCGGGCCCGGGTCCGGGTCATTGCGGCAGGAGGCGCCCTGGACCAGCGCGACCCCCGTCGCAATCCATCTCCGGGAGACACCCCGCATCGGGCCGATGGCGATCGGCGTCCCGAGCCGTACCGCTCTCTCCGCGAGCTCCCGGCCGAGACGGACGAGCCCCTCATCCGTCGTCTCGACGGGCGCGGGCAGGGCCGCGGTCCGTTCCAGCGAGACCCAGAGACGGCCCTTCAGCTCTCGGTTCACGACCTTGCGGAGAAGATAGGCGATCGCATCCCAGACCGGCGCCTTCGGATCGGCGAAGGCGGCGGCCTTCGCCCCCCCGCTGACCGTCACGCGTCCGATGATCGCCTCGGGCGTCGGCTCGACCTCGACCCGGCCTTCGATTTCAAGCCGGGCAAAGAGCCCGAGGAGGAACGCCCGCCCCCGAGCAACCCTCACCTCGAGGCTCTCCACGGCCACGCTCGTGGGGGCCAACGGCGTCTCGTTACTCATGCGGCCCGACGCCGAACCCACGCCTGCTGCGCAATCGAGAGCAGATTGCTCGCCACGATATAGAGGTTGAGGCCGGCCGGAAGGTTCAGGAAGAAGAAGGTCATCATGGCCGGCATCAACCACATCATGAGCCGCTGTTGGCCGCTGTCGGGGAGTTGGGGAGACATGAGCGTCGTGACCGCCATCGTCACCCCCATGAAGATGGGGAGTGCAAAATACGGGTCCGCCGCGGTCAAGTCGTTGATCCAGCCGGGAATGAACGGCTGGTGGTAGAGCTGAATGGTTGTCCCGAGGAGCCGGTAGAGAGCCCACCAGATCGGAAGCTGGACCAGCATGGGGAGACAGCCGCCGAGCGGGTTTACCTTATTCTCCGTGTAGACCTTCATCATCTCGACGTTGAGCCGCTCCTTGTCCTTGCCGTACTTCTCCTTCAGCGCGGCCATTTTCGGCTGGAGCGCCTTCATCTTCTCCATCGACTTGTATTGCGCGTGGTTGAGCGGCCAGAGCAACAGGCGCATCAGGATCGTCAGCACAAGGATGGCGACCCCCCAGTTAGGAACCACGCGGTAGAAGATCTGGAGCGCCCTGAGCATCGGCACGCACAGCGCGGTCCAGAAGCCGAATCCAATGGAGGTCGCGAGCTCTGCATCCTCGTCGTGGCCAGGCAGGCGCGAGTCCCGCGTGAGCAGATCGAGATCCTTGGGTCCCAGAAAGACGCCCAGGAGCCGGTCAATCGGCTTCCCGGATTCTGCCGGGAGATCGATCTCCGCCTCCACGTGGCCGCTCTTGCTGCTCGACACCGCGCACGCCCCCTGACGGACACCCTGCGGCGTGACCGCGGCCACGAAGAAGCGCTCATCGATGCCGCCAAACTGCACCACCCCGGTCCCGGGCGGGGCCGGGAGCGTCAGGAGCTGATCCTTGTCGCTCCCCGAGGACTTGTTCGTCCCGTCCACGCGGCAGATGGCCGTCGCAACGTTCGGGTAGGACCGGGCGAGGTGTCCCAGGAACCCGCCGCTTCTCTGCTCATGGGGCGGCTGTTCCCCGGCGTACGTGACCGCGAGGGCCTTCGCGCTGCCGCCGATCACGGTCACGCGCAGCGAGAGCAGGTAGGGCGCCACGACCTCATACCGCTTCGTGATCGTCGCCCCCGCCGCCACGCGCCGGAACGTCACGGCCTTGCCCGACGGATCTTTCTGTGCCGAGTAGTCGGCGGTCGGGGCGTCGGGCCAACTCGCCCCCTCGAAACGGACCACGAGCGCGCCGCCCGCGCCCCGCACGAGGTCCATCGGCGCCTCCTTGCCGGCGACGATCCGTCGGTACTGGCCCTTGCGCAGGATCGCGTGGGCGAGCGTGCCCCCCCGCGAGGAGAAGACGAGGGAAAGCTCCGGGGTCGACAGGGAGACGAGCTCCTCCGGCTGCTGCGGCGCGGCTGGAGCTGCCGGTTTCGCTGCCGGCGGGACCGCCGGCGGCATCGCCGGGGGTATCGCCGACGTCTTCTGCCTCTCGGCCTGGGGCGCCGGGGGCGAAGGCCTCGCGAGGTCGGCCCGCCGCCGCGCCACGACCAACCACGACCACGCCGAATAAATGGCGATCGCGAGGAGGATTGCGAGCAGCAGCCGCCGCTCTTCGCTCATCGCGCCCCCCTTTCGACCGCCCCGAGGGGGCCGGCGCGCGGTACCGGATCGAAGCCCCCGGGATTCCACGGATGACAGCGCGCGAGGCGCCGCAGCGCGAGCGACCCGCCCGAGACGATCCCGAAACGGCGCAGGGACTCCGCCGCGTACGTTGAGCAGGTCGGGTGAAATCGGCAGGCACGCGGCAGCGCCGGCGAGACAACCACGTGCCAGAGGTCGAAGAGGGCGGCGAGCAGCCGGCTCATCTCGCACCGGCTCCGATGCTCGCGAGCTTGCGGGTCAACGACGCCAGGTCGCGGCCCAAGGCCGCGTGGCCCGCAGAGCACGCCCCCGCGCGGACGACGAGCACGAGGTCGAGCCCGGCCGGCAAGCCTGTCCTCGCCCTTCGGAACCATTCCCGGATCCAGCGCTTGACCGCGTTGCGCTCGGCCGCGCAGCCGGCCCTCCGGCTCGCCGTGATCCCCAGCCGCGCCGGGCGGGAACCGCCGCCCCGCCAGAGGGCGAGCACGCCGGGGAGAGAGACCTTGCGGCCCCGCTCCTGGATGGCGAGGAACTCGGAGCGCGCGGTGATCCGCGCGGTCTTCGGGAACCTCTCTTCGCCTAGCTCCCGACGAGGCTCCCCAGGCCCTGCGCCGACACGGCACACGCCGTCGTTCGTCTCGCCCTCGGACGATCGGTTGGGTCTCACTCTCGCGAGCCGCTACTTGCGGCCGGCCGAGACGGCGAGCCGCTTGCGTCCCTTGGCGCGCCGCCGCTTGAGCACCGCGCGGCCCGCTGGAGTCTTCATTCGCGCCCGGAAGCCGTGCCTCCGGTTGCGCCGCCTCTTCTTCGGCTGATACGTCCGCTTCACGCTCAACGCCTCCTCGCGCCTACATCCCCCAGAGGGGCGGCACTAGAACCGTTCCTCGGGGAGAAAGTCAAGAGCGCCCCGCCCGGGGCCCTCGTCCGTCCGCAAGCAGCCTCACCCCGTGTGAGGCGGGGCCCTTTCCGGCGAGAAGGGTGCAGCTCCCCAGCTTCGCTTTGGGCCCCAGCGCAGACGGCGCGAGGACCCGAACCGTACGACGAGGGTCGCTGCCGGCGCCGCGCGGCCTGCTATCGGTGCAGCGTGGGCCGCCATCGGCGCAGCGCGGACCCCCGACCCCGCGGCGACAGCCCCCTCTCGATGCCTCGATTCCAAACGCAGGGGCTCTCTGCGGTTTCGCTCGATCGTTGCGGTCCTCGGGTATCGGGAACGGGGACGGCCGCTCTCCGACACGGCTTCCTCCGTTCGAGCCTGCGAGAATCTTCGCGACGCAGGAGGATTCTCGGAGGTCATCCATCAGGACGCCGCGTCTGCGAGGCTCGGGCTCCACCCGAAGACGCGCATCAACTCGACGAAGTCCGCGGGCAGCGGCGCCTGGACCTGGAGAATGCGGCCGCCCTCCGGATGGGGAAGCTCGATCCGGCTCGCGTGCAGCAGCGGGCGGGCGAGCGGGAGGTTGCCCCACGCGGGGAGCGCAAGCACGCGGGGTCCGCCGTACCGAATGTCCCCGAGGATGGGCGCGCCGAGGTGGGCGAGGTGAACGCGAATCTGGTGCGTCCGCCCAGTTCGGGGTCGCACGGCGAGCAGAGCAGCGCCGGGGCCCTGCGCGAGGGTCCGCCAGTCCGTCGTAGCCGGGACGCCACCTTGCCGGACGACCTCGAAGCGGCCGGGGGTCGCGGCGCGGGCGAGGCGCCCATCGATCGACCCATCCGCACCCGGCAGTCCGGCCGCGCCCAGGGCGACGGCGGCCAGGTACGTCTTGACGGCGGCCCCCACCCGAAAGCTCTCGGCCATCCTTCGCGCGGCCGCGTGCGTCTTCGCGATCACCAGAACACCGCTGGTCACCGCGTCCAGGCGGTGGACCGAGAAGACGGGCGCGCCGGCGTGGCGCTCCGCCCACGCGAGTGCGGTCGCCCGAGCGCTCCAGAGGGTCCCCTCCGTAGGCAGCCCCGCCGGCTTGTCGACGGCGAGGAGCCCATCGTCCTCGTACAGCACGCGCGGCTCGGCCGCGAGCGTGGGCCGAGCGGCGAACACGAGCACGTACGTCTCCCCGGCCGCGACCGGTCGCGAGAGGCGCGTTGCCCGCCTCCGGCCGAGGAAGACGCCCCCCTCGCCGAGCGTCTTACGGCAGGTGGTCCGCGACAGGCCCGAGCGCGCAGCAAGGAACTTGTCGAGCCGGAGCCCCGCGTCCGCTGTCATTACGCGCAGGGAGATCTTCTTCACCACCGTCTCCTCGTGGGGCCCTGCCCGACCCGCGCCCGACGCTCCTCTCTTGGCCCCACCCCGAGAGCCGGAGCCGACCGGCGGGGGGCGTCCCCGCCCTCCTGCTTTCCTTGGAGGTCCGGCGCCCTCACGCCAGCTCCCGCTTCGCGACGAGCGCGCGGTTGAGCGCCTGGAGCACCTCGCGTCGGGTCACAAGCCCCACCAACCGTCCTGGATCCTCCGCCGCGACGACCGGAAGGCCAAGCGCCCTGCCCGTCGCAAGGCGATCGGCCGCGAGCAGGAGGTCGTCGGTCTCCCGGATCGTCTCTGGGTGGGGGTCGCACAGCTCCGCCGCGACCACCAGCTCGTCGATTCCTTCCTGGCGATAGAGCGCCGTCCGGAGTGATGCCACGTCGAGGAGCCCCGCGAGCCGGCCCCGGGGGTCCAGCACCGGATAGACGAGCTGCGCGGACGCGGCCAGCGTCGCGCGCAGATCGCCAAGCGTCGCCCCGGCTGCGACGACCTCCGGCCTGTGCACCATCGCGTCGCTGACCGAGAGCCTGCGCATGTGCGACGGCCAGAGCGCGCCGCGCAGGACGCCACGCGCCTTGAGCCCGCGCGTATAGATCGAACCGCCGAGCACGAGCTGGACGAGGAGCGCCGAGAGACCGCAGGCAATCATCAACGGCGGGACCACCTGGTAGCTCCCGGTCAGCTCGACGATCATCAGCATCCCCGTCAACGGGGCGAGCGTCGCGCCCGCGACGAAGGCACCCATCCCGACCGCAGCATACGCCCCGGAGGTGGCGGTGTAAGACGGCACGAGCGCATGGACGACCGTCCCGAACGCCCCACCGAGCATCGCGCCGAGGAAGACGGCCGGGAAGAAGCTGCCGCCCGGTGCGCCCGATCCGAGCGTGCAGGAGGTCGCGAGAAGCTTCGCCACGAAAACGACGACGAGGACGCCGAGGGAGAGCTCCCCGACGATCGCCGCGTTCATCGTCTCGTATCCGTTGCCGAGCACGCGGGGAGCAAAGAAGCCGAGCACGCCGACACCGAGACCGCCCAGCGCCGGACGAAGCCAAACGGGCGTTCCCCGGATGAAGCGTCCGACCGCGTCGTTCCGTTCGCCGCTGAAGAAGAGCTCGGACTCGTGGAGAGCCGCGGCGTACGCAACGCCGCCCAGGCCGCAGAGAACCCCGAGCCCGGCGTAAGCCGCGATCTCACCCGGCGCAACCAGCGCGTAGGAAACCCGGGCCATCTCGCCGGCCGCCCCGGCGAGGGCGCGCGCGGTCACGGTCGCGGTCACCGCGGCGAGCACGATCGGGGCAACCGAGCTGACCGCGAAGTCGCCGAGGATGATCTCTAGGCCGAACATTGCCCCGGCAATCGGGGCGGCGAACGAGGCGGCGAGGCCCGCGGCGCCGCCGGCGGCGAGCACCAAGGCCGCGTCGTTACGCGAGAGGCCGAGGCGGCGCGACAGCTCGCTCCCCACGGCCGCCCCCATATGGACGACCGGCCCCTCGCGGCCGCAAGAGCCGCCCGAACCGATCGTCAGGCCGGCGACCATCGACTTCCAGAGCGCCACCCGGCCGGGAATGTCCGTGCGTCCAACCGCGACCGCCTCCACGACCTCCGCGACGCCGTGGCCGCCGGATTCGGGGAAGACGTAGCGGACGAGGGGGCCGACGATCAGCCCGCCGAGGAGCGGCACGAGAAACCAGAGGATGCGCGGGGCCCCCTCGGCGATGGCGAGCAGTCCGCCGCCAGCCGCGCCGAAGCTGCGGGTGAACGAAGCAAGGGCGAGGAGCGGATAGTAAAGGACGAGGCCAAAGCCTAGGAGGTAGACGACGACCCGCAGCCGGCGCTTCTCGAAGATCGGGATCGCGCGCAACGGCTTCCACGTCGAGACCGGGGAGAGGAGCCGCGCAGCAACGATCGCGACGAGGCCGATCGCGAGCAGCTCGAAGTGCCAATGGGCGATCGCGAGCTTGTGGAGGAAGATCGGATACCACGTGGGGTCGCGGCCCGACAGCGCCGCGAACAGCTCGCCGGGGCGGAAGAAAAGCAACTGGAATAGTGAGATGAAGCCGGAGAGGAGACCCGTCGCAACGCCGGCGTAGACGCCCACCACGAGGGCGATAAGATTGATGAGCGTGGGCTCCCACGCAAAGCCGCGGAAGAGACCACGCAGGGAACCGGGCCAGTAGAAACGGGCTGGGGGTGGGGCGACCGCATCCGCGGCCGGTGGTTCTTCCATCGCCGCGAGCTTACTCGCCCGCTCGAACGCGTTCAATCTCCCGGCGTCGTTCGAGCGTCGGTTTTCGTTTGACGCGGCGATCTGACCCGCGTACCTTGACCGCGCCCTTCACCCCAGGGTGCCCCCATGAGCCCGATCGCCACCTCGATCCTCCTCCTCCTCGCCGGCGGCTTCTTCGCCTGGACGATGATCCAGCGCTTCGGAATCCTCTGGAAGCTCAAGCCCGAGAACCGGATTGAGAACGCCCAGGAGCGCGCCGACGCCCTCGTTGCCTTCGGCTTCGGGCAGCGACGGCTCTTGGACGAGCCCGTCGCGGGGCTCATGCACGTCCTCATCTTCTCGGCGTTCCTCGTCGTCTCGTTACGGACGATCACGATGTTTGGCCTCGGCTTCTCTCGCGGCTTCCACCTGCCGCTGCTCGGCCGCGGGCAGCCCCTCTTCGGCCCTTACTACCTAGCCCGCGACATCGTCGCTGTCGGCGCGATCGTCGGCTGTGGAATCGCGTGGTGGCGTCGGCTCGTTACCAAGCCCGACCGGATCACCCTCTCCTGGGAGGCCCATTTCATCCTGGCGATGATCGTCGGCCTCATGGTGACCGACCTCGTCTTCGAGGGGTCGGAGATGGTCCTCGCCGACACGCGCGACGCCTGGCGGCCGATCTCCTCATTCGCCGCCGACATCCTCGCCGGCCTCCACCTCTCCCCTGCGGCTCTCGTCACCGTCGGCGCGGTCTGTTTCTGGGCACACCTGACCCAGATCCTCGTTTTCGGAAATTTTCTCCCTTACGGCAAGCACTTCCACATCATCACCGCGCTGCCGAACGTCTACATGAAGAAGCTTGCCCCGAGCGGGCAGTTGTCGAAACTCGACATCGAGGCCGAGCAGTTCGGGATCGGCAAGGCGACCGACTTCACCTGGAAGCAACTTTTCGACGCATACTCCTGCACCGAGTGCGGCCGCTGCGAGACCTACTGCCCGACGTATGTCACCGGCAAGCCGCTCACCCACAAGCAGCTCAACCAGACGATCAAGCACCATGTGCTGGATTGCGCGCGCACTCTCCTCCGCGAGAAGGACGCGGCCGAGAAGCTGCCGGTCCTCGTCGGCGGACCCATCGCCGCCGAGACCGTCTGGGCGTGCACCACCTGTGCCTGGTGCGAAACCGCCTGCCCCGTCTTCATCGAAAACGTCCCGCGCATCATCGACATGCGGCGCTACCAGGTCATGGTGGAGAGTGCCTTCCCGCAGGAGGCCACGCTCGCTTTCAAGGGCATGGAGTCGCAGGCGAATCCCTGGGGTCTCGACCGCGGCAATCGGGCGGCGTGGGCCGAGGGACTCAACGCGCCGCTCGCCTCTGCGGGTGGCGACTACGAGGTGCTCTTCTGGGTCGGCTGCGCCGGCGCTTACGACGAGCGGCAGAAAAAGGTCTCCCGCGCCCTCGTCATGATCCTACATGAGGCCGGCGTCAAGTTCGCGATCCTGGGAAACGAGGAGGGCTGCACCGGCGACCCCGCGCGGCGCCTGGGCAACGAGTACCTCTACCAGACCCTCGCGCAGGCGAACGTCGAGACGCTCAACAAGTACGCGGCCAAGAAGAAGATCGTCGTGCAGTGCCCCCACTGCTTCAACGCAATCAAGAACGAGTACCCCCAATTCGACGGTCACTTCGAGGTCGTCCACCACGCGCAGCTCATCGAGACCCTCGTGCGGGAGGGCAGGATCTCCCCCTCGCGGCAGATCCCCGAGGCGGTCACCTATCACGATTCGTGCTACCTCGGCCGCCACAACGCGATCTACGAGGCCCCGCGCGAGGCGCTGCGCTCCGTGCCTGGCCTGAAGATCCTCGAGATGCCGCGCAACCGGCGCACGGGCTTCTGCTGCGGCGCGGGTGGCGGGCGGATGTGGCTCGATGAGAAAATCGGGGCCCGCGTGAACCAGAACCGAGTGGATGAGGCCGCGGCGACTGGGGCGTCGATCGTCGCGACGGCCTGTCCGTTCTGCACCACAATGATCAAGGACGGGATCAACGAGACGGGCCGGGAGGAGAAGCTTCGTGTGCTCGACGTCGCCGAGATCGTCGCTTCCTCGCTCGCCCCCGCGAATACCGCCGCCGCGCCGGTGCCAGCGACCACCCCCGCGGTGGTCGCTACGTCCTGAACTGGTCCGGGAGAAGGTCGTGGTATGACCGGCCGGGTCCTTGAGGCGTCGTCTAACGGCAGGACGGCAGACTTTGGATCTGTCTATGGTGGTTCGAATCCACCCGCCTCAGCCTCCTTTGCGCCGGCCGGGTTTCGTGCTAAGCGGGAGGTCGTCAATCTCACCGCCAATCCCGGCTGTGATCGAAGGAGCAGAGAAGCGTATGGCCAGAGGCAAGGTGAAGTGGTTCAACGATGCCAAGGGGTTTGGATTCATCACCCAGGATGACGGTGGCGACGACGTGTTCGTCCACCACACCGCCATTCAGATCGAAGGATTCCGATCTCTGGCTGAGGGCGAGGCCGTCGAGTACGAAGTGACTCGCGGGCCCAAAGGTCTGCAAGCCCAGAACGTCCGCAAGGTCGCGTAGGTTTCAGCGACGAGCGTGCCGCTTTCGACGCCCGCGCCGTCCTACGGATGGCGCGGGCGTTTTCGTCTATTCCGGAGCCCGTGCGCTGCTGACACCGCGACCCGTAGCCGAGAAGGGCGCCCGGGAGCGACGAGGCGATCTGAAGCCCGCGGCAAGAGGGAGGAGCGAGCAGGCCCTTCGCAGGCGTGGGATTAGATATCCAGGTTGGCCGCGTCGAGAGCGTTGCGCTCGATGAACTGCCGGCGCGGCTCGACCGCGTCCCCCATCAGGACGGTGAAGATTCCGTCGGCCTCGACCGCGTCGTCCACCCGCACCTGGAGCAACGTCCGGCTCGCCGGGTTCATCGTGGTCTCCCAAAGTTGCTCGGGGTTCATCTCGCCCAGGCCCTTGTACCGCTGGACGCTCTGGCCACGACCGGCTTCCTCCCGGATGGCCGCCCAGACCGCGTCGAGGGACGGCAGGTCCCGGATCCCGGAGGGCAGCTCGAGCCGGAACGGCGGCGCGCCCACCACCGCGAGCCGCGCATGTCGCTGGGCCAATTCGCCGAAGTCCGCGCCCGAGAGGAAGCCGTGATCGATGACCGTCTCGCGCGCGGCACCACGGGGCTTTAAAACAAGCCGCTTGCAATGGTGCTCCGCGTCGGCCTCGAGCCGCGCGACCAGCGGAAGCATATCCGGCCACCGGGTCTCCAGGGCCGCCTGGATCTTCTCGATCTGGTGGGAGAGCTCCACCGCGTCGTCCAGAGTCGACCGGCGGATCGTGGTCGATCCAAGGAGCGCGTCCACGAGCCGGGCGTCGCGCCGCTTGTCTATCCGGTCAAGCAGCGCCCGATAGGCCAAGACGTCCGCGAGCAGGGCCTTCAGCGCCGCGCCCCGCAGGGTCTCTCCGCCCTCGCGGGGCAGAGCGGCCTCGGCGGTGCCGATCGACAGGATCAACTCATCGAACGCGGCCTCATTCTTGAGATACGTCTCTTTCTTGCCCCGCGTTACTTTGTAGAGCGGCGGCTGGGCGATATAGAGGTACCCTCGCTCCACAACGTCGGGCATCTGGCGGAAGAAGAACGTCAGCAGCAGGGTGCGGATGTGGCTGCCGTCGACGTCCGCGTCGGTCATGATGACGATATTCTTGTACCGAATCTTCTCAACGCTGTAATCCTCCCGGCCGATGCCCGTCCCTAGCGCGGTGATCAGGGTCGCGATCTCCGCGGAGGAGAGCATCTTATCGAAGCGAGCCTTCTCGACATTCAGGATCTTGCCCTTAAGCGGGAGGATCGCCTGGAAACGGCGATCTCGCCCCTGCTTCGCGCTGCCGCCGGCGCTCTCCCCCTCGACGAGATACAACTCGCTCTTCTCGGGGTCCCTCTCCTGACAGTCCGCCAGTTTGCCGGGCAGTGAGGCTCCGTCGAGCGCGCCCTTGCGGCGCACGGTCTCCCGAGCCTTCCTTGCGGCGATGCGTGCCCTCGCGGCGTCGGCGACCTTTCCAACGATCTTCCGCGCGACCTGGGGGTTTTCGTCGAGGAACGAGGCGAGCCGGTCGTTGACCATCTGCTCGACGATCCCCTTGACCTCGGAGTTTCCAAGCTTGGTCTTGGTCTGTCCCTCGAATTGCGGCTGCGGGAGTTTGATCGCGATGACCGCGGTCAGCCCCTCGCGGATGTCCTCACCGCTGGGCGTCTCCTTGAGGTCCTTGAACAGAGCTTCCTTCTGCGCGTAAACATTGACCGTCCGGGTCAGGGCGCTCTTGAAGCCGATGAGGTGCGTTCCACCCTCGTGGGTGTTGATGTTGTTCGCGAACGAGTAGACCTTCTCGTCGTACCCTTCGTTCCACTGAAGTGCGATTTCCAGCTCGAGGCCTCCGCCGGCGTGGGCGATATAGATCGGCGCGTCGTGGATCGGGACCTTGTTCGTGTTCAGATGCTCAACGAAGGAACGGATCCCGCCCTCGTAATGAAAATCGTGGCCTTTCCCCGTCCGCTCGTCGGCGAGGCTCACCCGCAAGCCAGCGTTCAGAAACGACAACTCGCGCAGGCGGTTAGCCAGAATGTCGAAGCTGTACTCCAATTCCTCGAAGATCTCGGGGTCCGGCTTAAAGTGAACCTTGGTACCGGTCCGCTCGGTCTCCCCCTCCGCGACGACATCGGTGACTGGCACGCCCCGCTCGTAGTGCTGCACCCAGACCTTGCCGTCACGGCATATCTCGAGATCGAGCTTCTCTGACAAGGCATTGACGCAGGAGACGCCGACGCCATGCAGGCCACCGGAAACCTTGTAGCTCTTGTTGTCGAACTTGCCGCCGGCGTGGAGCTTGGTCAGCACGACCTCAGCGGCCGGCCGGCCCTCCTTTTCCATGATATCGACCGGGATACCGCGGCCGTCGTCGACCACGGTCACCGAGTTATCCAGGTGGACGGTGACGGCGATGGACTTGCAATAGCCAGCGAGCGCTTCGTCCACCGAGTTATCGACGACCTCGAAGACGAGGTGGTGCAGGCCCAGACTTCCGGTCGAGCCGATGTACATGGCCGGCCGTTTACGGACCGCGGAGAGCCCCTCCAGGACGGTGATCGAGGCTGCGGTGTAGCCCTCGGTCTCGGGAGTGCTCTTGGTAATCTCGGCCTCCAATGGGCTCCTCGGTCCAGCGTCACCGGCCTCGGCGACACGATCCGCCGCGGTTCTCGTAACACGGAGCCAGCGCAGTCTCAAGCGCCCCGACGGCTCCATCGCCTGTCACTCGGCTACGACCGAGCCGGCGGTGACCCGCCAGAGGGCGCTCCGGCCGCCGAGCCGAACGAGAAGCGGCTCGGGATCGGTCGTCGTGAGAAGCACCTGACCGGAAAGGCTTCCGAGGTAATCGAGAAGCTGTCGATTGCGGTCGGGGTCGAGCTCGCTCGAAACGTCATCGAGCAGGAGCAGGGGCGAAAACCCAAGCTGCTCCTTCAGATTCTCGATCTCCGCGATCTTTAACGCCAGAACGAGCGCGCGCGCCTGCCCCTGGGAGGCAAAGCGGTGGGCGTCTAGATTACCAAACGAGAAGCGCAGGTCGTCGATGTGCGGACCGACAGAGGTAAAACCCCGCTCCTGATCGCTTTCGGCCCGCCGACTCAGCTCGCCTCTCAGCCAGTCCTCCACCCTCCCTTCATCTCCCTCGGGAGGACCACGATAAAGCGTGGTAAGTCCATGGGGGATGCGCGCGATCTGATCGAACGCTCCGGCGAGCGGCTTGGCCACCTCGGTGAGCCAGGCCCGCCGGCGCGTGACGACCCGAGCCCCCGCGCGGGCAAGGGGCCCCTCGAAACTCTCGCGAACGCTTGCCGGCCCACCCTCTGCGAGTATGCGGTTACGGGAACGCAGAAGGCGATGGTAGTCGCGGGACTCCGCAAGAAACAGAGGCCAGCGGGTGAATACTGCGCGATCAAGAAAGCGGCGGCGGCGTTCGGGGCCTCCCCGGACGAGCGAGAGGTCCTCCGGCGTGAAGGCCACGACCGCGGTCCCAGAGAACCAGCGGTCGAGGTCCACCGCCGCCTTACCGTTCAGGCGCAGCTCGCGCCCGCTCGCGGTGACCGATACCTCGATGGTCTCGGTGACGGCGCCGCGTGAGAGCAACAGTTGAATGGACGCACGCCCGCTCCCGGACCTCACCAGTTCGGCTCCGTGCGTGGGTCGAAGCGGCCTCAGGCAGAGTGAGTAATAGACAGCCTCGAGCAGGTTTGTCTTACCTTGCCCGTTCTCACCCGAGATAACCGTGAACCGCGCGTGCGGCGCCTCTTGAACGAGCCCGAGGTTACGGAAGTCGCAAACCTCGATACGCAGGATCTGCAAGCGCCGTTACAGCCGCATCGGCATGACAACCGCGAGATAGCTATCATCTCCAACCGCCCGTATGACACCAGGCGAAAGCTGATCGGCCACCTCGATCCGGACCTCATCACACGAAAGCACAGAGACCGCGTCGATCAGATAGCGCGCGTTAAATCCAATCTCCAGATCCCCTCCACTGATCTTCGCCGGTAACTCATCCTGGGCGTCACCAAGGTCGGGGTTCTGGCTGCTGATCACGACTTTATCCCCGGCGAGCGTCAGCCGTACACCGAAAGTCTTGTCGCTGGCGACCACGGCTACCCGCTTCAAGGTATCCGTAAAGGCCTGGCGATCGACTATGACCGATTTTCCGCTCTCCTTGGGAATCACCTGACGGTAATCAGGGAACTCACCATCGACCAACCGCATCACCATCGTCACGCCGTCCCGGGTGACGATCGCCGAACCCTTCGTGAAACCGAGCTTACATACCCCCCCGTCTTCACCCAGCAAACGTCGCAACTCCATCAATCCCTTCTTTGGGATGAGCACCCCCCTCTCCAATCGGGCGCCTTCCTTGACGGGCTGGTCAACGAGACAGAGGCGATGACCGTCGGTCGCAACCATACGGATCGAATCTTCTCTCGTCCTCTCCAGAAACACCCCTCCAAGGTTGTACCTCGTTTCATCGGTGGAGATCGCGAAGTGCGTCCGCTCGATCATGCGCAGCATCACGTCCGGCGGCAATTCCAGCCCTACCGCGCCCTCGGGCCGAGGCAGCGCCGGGTAGTCCTCGGCAGGAGTCGTCATGATCTTGAATCGAGAAGATCCGCAGGCGATATCGAGTTGCGTGCCGGCAGCGTGCCGCAGCGAAACCGTCCCTCCGGGAAGATGAGAAACGATGTCGTACATATGCCGCCCAGAAACCGCGACTGCCCCGCCGGCCGTCACCTCACAAGGATGCTGCCCGACGAGCCCTATCTCGTTATCGAAAGCGGTCACTCGCACGCCGTCGCCAGACCGTGCCTCCAGTAGTACGTTCGTGAGAACAGCCATGGGCGTCTTGCGCTCGATGATGCCCTGAGTCCGCCTGAGCGCCCGGGCTAATTCCTCGACGGCAATCTTGAGTTCCATAGGCTGCTCCATTCGACGACGGAGAAGAAAAGGACTCTACACTTCTTACAGCCGACGATCGTAGTGCCGGTTCCTTTTGTTGAAAAAGAGGTTAAGCCGGTGATATCCCGGGTCGTTGAACTGCGCGAAAGAAAACCCATAAACTGTGGATGGTTATTTAATATCCGGGGGATGAAAAACGCAACGGGCGAGCGGTCTATAAGAATGAGCGGTGACCACGCCGTCCTCCCCAGATAATCAGCCGTACCTGCGTCGAGGGAATAGCGGTCAGCCGTGGATCTCCGCAACTTGTAAGCTTGTGCCGTCGAACGTCTGGACGGGGGTTCCCTTTAGGACGTCACGCGAGCGCGGATCTCGGCGATTTCGCGGCGCACGGTGAGATCGCCTTCGACGGCACGGGTGATCTTGCGGCAGGCGTACATCACGGTAGCGTGGTCCTTCTCGAACCGAGCACCGATCTCGGGGAAACTCGCGGTCGTCAACGTTCTGCAGAGGTACATCGCCACGGCACGGCCATGGGCGATGCGCTTCAGCCGGCCGCCGCGGATGAGGCGGTCGAGCGAGATATCGAAATACCGGGCGGTCTGCTCGATGATCGAATCGAGGTTCACGACCGGAGGTGGGGGTAGGATGTTGCGCAAGGCGTCCTGCGCCATCTCCAGGGTGATGGGGAGACCCATGAGGTCGTGAACAGCCACCAACCGGTGTAGCGCCCCCTCCAACTCCCGAACATTCTTCCGAACGCGCTCGGCGATAAAAGCGGCGACCTCATCAGGCAGAGGCGTTCGTAACGCTTCCGCTTTCTTGAGGAGAATCCCCATCCGGGTTTCGTACGCCGGCGGCTGGATGTCGGCGAGCAGACCATGGTGAAAGCGGGTTTTTAAGCGCTCCTCGAGGTCCGGGAGATCGGAGGGAGGTCGATCGCTCGTAATCACGATCTGACGCCGCTTCTCGTGCAACTCGTTGAACGTGAGGAAAAATTCGTGCCGCGTCTCAACCGCGCTGCCACGCCAGAGTTGGATGTCGTCGAGGAGCAACACGTCGCACTCCTCGCGGTACTTGCGCCGGAACTCCTCGCGTTTCTCGATCATCTTGCCCGCGTGAGCGACGGCGATGTACTCGTTCATGAATTGCTCGCCGTTGACGAGGCGGACGCGGGCCTTGGGCCGCAGGCGCAGGACCTCGTTGCCGATCGCGTGCAGAATATGGGTCTTACCGAGGCCGCTGTCGCCATAAATAAAGAGGGGGTTATTGCCAGCGCCCGGCTGCCGCGCCACGGCCTGGGCGGCGGAGAAGACCAACTCATTGGACTTTCCGAGGACGAACGCCATGAACGTGTAGTCGGGGTTCAGGCCGGAGGGGGGCATCGCGGCCTGTGCCTCGACGGGTGCCTGCGTGGGAGGCACCTCGGCAAGCAAGTCGAGAGCAAGGGGGCCGTCTGCCGCGTCCGCAAGAAGGTCCGCGAGGAGCGCGCCGTAGTTGTCCTGAATCCAGTCTCGGATGAAGGGGTTCGGCGCGCGCAGCGTGAGTTTCCCGGCTGGAGACGCCACCGGCCGGAGTTGACCCAGGAGGTCCTGGACGTGACGCGAAATTCCTCGACCGGCGAGCGCGGAGAGCAAGCGAAGCCAAAGGTCCTTACTCTCGGCTTGAGGCATCGGCATGCTCAAGGCGCCCCTCTTCCCATCCACGAATCCGACGTCACCCTCGCCACGATCGCGGGCGGAGGTACCAGAGGCCGGGGGAGGCAGGCAAGGGAAAACGTGGAGGGGCGGATAACCACTTGGCTTTTCTGTCCGCAGAGCAGGATTTACCAACGGGGAGAAGAACAATCCAGCGACGAGACGCCGCGGGCGCGGATTTCTGGCACGGGAATCTCGGGTCAATCCGTGTCCCCGAAAGGCCCGACACCGAGGCACGCGGTTGCTGGCCGCAGGGGCGCTCAGCCCACCGTATTAGCCCTCACGCAGGGACAGGGACGTAGCGGCGGCCGGAACGTCATGACCGCGGGCTCAGCCCGTCTTATTCACGGTCCGGCTGCTGCGGCGTCCGATCCCGCGCCTGCGAAGGGGGGGCTTGCCACCCCTACAACGACATGGGGGGGTGCTCGCTCCTTCCTCCTGCGGCGTGCTTTACGCACGCCTCGTCGGTCGTCGCTGCGCTTGCCCTTCTCGGCTGCGGATTCGAACGCCTCGCTACGCCGTACCGTGAATAAGACGGGCTCAGAAGCCCTTGCCCTGAAGATAGATGTCGATGAGCGTCCGGTTTTCGAACCAGATCGCTTGGTTAGCGTGTGGCGACCAGGTCGACACGGGATCGACGTCCAGGAATTGGACGCGCGTGCGCAGCGTATCCTGATCCGTAACCTCGGCTCGGGCACGGCAGTTGGCGAGATCGTCGCCGAACATCGGGTCGAGGCAAAGCTGGCGGCCCGTAGTAATCTGGGCGAGGGCCCGCCGCGCCTTGTCCTGCTGCCGCCGGCACGAGGCGCCGAGCAGCGGTTTGGTCCAGAGGGCACAGCGGTCGGCAATCGAGGGCGGAATGGCCGAGAGACGGTCTGCGCCGAGGGCCCCGGCGGGGCAGCCAGAGGCAAAGGCGATGAGGGTCCCGACGAGCAGGAGGCGGCCCGATCCAGAGAGTCTGCACGGGCGAGAGCTCAAGCGTGCGCCTTAGGCCGCTGAGCAGACCTGGCGCAGAATGTCCAGGTTCTCGAGCGCTTTCCCTGCCCCGATGACCACCGCGGAGAGCGGATCCTCCGCGAGGAAGACCGGGAGGCCGGTTTCCTCCCGCAGGAGCGTATCGAGGTTCTTGAGCAACGCGCCCCCACCGGCGAGCACGATCCCACGGTCGGCGATGTCGCCCGCCAGTTCTGGCGGCGTGCGCTCGAGAGTGACCTTGACCGCGTCCACGATGCCGTTGATCGGCTCGGCGAGGGCTTCACGGATCTCATCGGAGGAGACGGACAGGGTTCGCGGAACGCCGGCCACGAGGTCGCGTCCCTTGATGTCCATGGTCAGCGTCTCCTCGGTCGGATAGGCGGTGCCGATGCCGATCTTGATCAACTCGGCCGTCCGTTCGCCAATCAGTAGATTGTACTTGCGCTTGATATGCTGGATAATCGCCTCATCCATCTTGTCGCCGCCGATTCTGACGGACTTGCTGTAGACGATGCCGGAGAGAGAGATGACGGCCACATCGCTCGTCCCCCCCCCGATATCGACGATCATGTTGCCGGAGGGCTCGGTAATCGGCAGCCCGGCTCCGATGGCCGCAGCCATCGGTTGCTCAACGAGGTAGACCTCTCGCGCGCCGGCGCTCTCCGCCGCTTCGCGGACCGCGCGGCGTTCGACCTCGGTGATCCCCGACGGGATGCCGATGATGATCCGCGGGCGGACCAGAGTCTTGCGATTGTGGGCGGTCTGAATGAAGTAGCGGAGCATCGCTGCGGTAATCTCGAAGTCGGCGATGACGCCATCCTTCATTGGGCGGATCGCGGCGACATTGCCCGGGGTGCGGCCGAGCATCTCCTTGGCTTCCTTGCCGACGGCGAGGACCTTCTTGCCGCCCCGGGCGTCCTGCTTGACGGCGACGACGGAGGGTTCGTTCGAGACGATGCCCGCGCCGCGGATGAAGATGAGGGTGTTCGCGGTCCCGAGATCGATCGCGAGGTCCCGAGAGAAAAAGGTGTAGAGCCAGTCAAACATCGTCGTGTTTTCGAATTTCTCCCGCAGTCAGAAGACCGACGCATGATAGCATCGCCGGACCCGTGAGCAAGCAAGCGCGGGAGCAGGCGGTCAGCGGGAAGGCCGCAGGCCGTACTTGAGGATTGCGTAGACCGCGCGCAGCGCATCGCGCGGGCCGATCTTTTTCCCCTCCGCGTACGTTCGCCCGTGGTACGAGATCGGGACCTCGTAGATGCGCAGGCCCCCCTTGGCAACCTTGGCGGTGATCTCCGGTTCGAAGCCGAACCGGTCCTCTTCGATGCGAATGGACTTGAGGGCTTCGGCTCGGAATGCCTTGTAGCAGGTCTCCATGTCTGTGAGGTTGAGATCGGTGAAGATGTTGGAGAGGAGCGTGAGTCCCTTGTTCATCACCGAGTGCCAGAAGTAGAGCACGCGGTGTTCGGGACCGATGAATCGGCTTCCGAAGACCGCGTCCGCGTGACCGGCGAGGATGGGGGCGATGAGACGGGGTAGTTCGGCCGGATCGTATTCCAGGTCCGCGTCTTGGACGACGATGATGTCCCCCGTGGATTCCGCAAACCCCCGGCGCAGAGCCGCGCCTTTCCCGTGATTGCGCGCCTGGAAGACGACGCGAACGCTCGTCTTGCCGTTGGGGACGACCCCGGGGAGCGCTGCGGGCAAGCCGTGATCGGCGATTCCGCGGAGAACTTCCCGGCTGCCGTCGGTCGAACAGTCGTCGACGAGGACGATCTCCTTGTCGAGGGCCACCTCGGCCACGCGACGAATAATTTCCGCGAGCGTCGCGCGTTCGTTGTAGACGGGGATGACGATCGAGAGGACCATCGAGGAGCGCGATCCGCGGCGATTCAGATCGCCGCCGGAGGGTGGTTATCCTTTCACGCGGGACCCGCGCGGTCAACTGTGGTAAGTTCAATTTTCCGTGGCCGACCTGTTTGCCGAATCGCTCCGGTCCTTCCTGAAGCCGGTCATCCCGTTCCTGGACGATCCGGACGTGAGCGAGATCATGGTCAATGGGCCGGAGGATATCTGGGTCGAGAAGAAAGGGAAGCTCATCAAGACCCAGGCGCGGTTCACCGTCGAGGGGGTCAACGCCGCCGCGCGCAACATGGCCCAGTTCGTCGGCCGGCCTCTCACCGACGAGCGTCCGCGTCTCGACGCGCGGCTGCCGGACGGCTCGCGCATCCACGTGGTCCTGGCGCCGATCGCGCGCAAGGGCACGACCATCTCCATCCGGAAGTTTTTCAAGGACAAGCTGACGGTGGAGCGGCTCATCGAGTTTGGCTCGATGAGCCCGGAGATGGCCCACTTCATCGAGGC
Organism: Myxococcales bacterium; assembly: GCA_021807105.1. GTDB lineage: Bacteria > Myxococcota > Myxococcia > Myxococcales > JAKAPL01 > JAKAPL01. The sequence goes on from JAKAPL010000046.1 coordinate 20,406, forward strand.
CTGCGTGATCCTCAAGGAGAACATCATCGTCTCCGGGGGGACAGGCAGCGGCAAGACGACCCTGCTCAACGTCCTCGCGCAGTTCATCCCCAACGACGAACGGGTCCTGACGATCGAGGACTCGGCCGAGCTGCAACTCAACCAGGAGCACCTGGTGCCCTTCGAATCAAGGCCTCCCGACAAGCTCGGCAAGGGCGGGGTGGACATGGGAGACCTGCTCCACAGCGCCCTGCGGCTCCGGCCCGACCGGATCGTCGTGGGCGAGGTCCGCGGCGGCGAGTGTTTCCACCTCTTGCAGGCGATGAACACCGGCCACGGTGGATCGCTCGCCACGACCCACGCCAACACGCCGGTCGACACGTTGCGACGGCTGGAATCGCTCGCGCTGATGAGTGCGGTCGATCTCCCGATGATTGCGGTGCGAGCCCAGGTGGCCTCGGCCATCCACCTCGTCGTCTGCTGCGCCCGGTTCATGGACGGGAGTCGCCGAACCACGCATGTCTCCGAGGTGCTGCCGCTCGATGATCGGGGGGAGTACCGAACGCAGGACATCTTCGTCTTTACCCCCACCCACAAGGATGAGGAGGGGAGGATTCAGGGGTATCACGCGCCGACCGGAGCGCTGCCGAGCTTCCTGGACCGCCTTGCGCCCTACGGGTTCGCGGACATCGATGAGGCGTTCTTTGACCCGATCGCCCGCGGTCTGCCGCCGCCGGCGATCCATTCGGCCGGTACGTTCCGCGTGCGGTGGGTCCCTCGCTTTCGCCACCGGGAGCGGGGTGAACCGGATTCTCCAGAGTTGATCGCCAGCTTTCCGAAGATCTCCACCGGGAACAGGCACGCAAATGTCTCCCGTCCAGCCGCCGCCCCCGGCCGAGAAGCTCCGCGATCCGCTCCCGCGGCGGCCCCGCCTGCTCGCCCCCGGGACGCGACTTCCGCCGACGCCCGATCGGGCCGGCCGGCGCCTCGGCCCGTCCAGGGACCTCACGTCGCGGGCGCACGACCCGAGGCGCGAACTGCGGCGGCGGATCTCCTCGAAAGCCTCGAGCAGTTGCCGGGACCGGCGGAGGATGCGGATCCCGTCGAGAGAACCGCCGTCCACGACCTTCGCGGCGATGCTGCCGAGGATTGATTCGGGATGGGTGCGCTTCGGCGGCTGTTCGGGCTCCTCCTGCTCCTGATTTTCGTGGGGGTGATCGGCGCGACCGTCGCTTATGTGAAGACCTTGTCCGAGCTGCCAGAGATGGAAACCTCCGATCAGGTCGCTGCACGGGTTGGGGACTCCGTCCAGGCGCAGAGGGCAGCCGCCGCCAACGGAGCGCGGGACGCGCGGATTGCGCCGTTCCGGGTGGTGCCGCCCGCGCTGCTCGGGTCTCGGCTGGCGCGGACGTTTCTCGTTGCGCGGGGCTGCCCGGGCTATCTCGCCGCCCCCGTCCCCACCGCGCTCGATTTCTGGCAGTCGGTTCTCGCGGGCCGCGGATCGTCGGGCTGTGCCGCGGCGATGGCCGAAGAACTCGCCGATCGTCTGCGGCCGGCGGGCAGCTTCGAGCGGCACGTCGCCGCCGACCGGATCCGTGTCCGGCTCGGCCGGGAGGGCCTTTTTGCGCTTTGGCTCTCCGCGCTACCATTTACGCCGGGTGGGCCGCAGGGCGTCGCGGAGGCGAGCGAACGGCTGTTTCATGTCCCCCCCGCAATGCTCGCCTGGGGCCAGAGCGCCGAGTTGGTCCTCGCCGCAACCCACTGGGACGAGGCGGCGTCTTGCGAGAATCCGCCGCTCCTCCGCGCGCGCCGCGATGGCCTCCTCCGGGGGGTGGCCGAGGTGGAGCCCGCGCAAAGAGCCGCGATCTTGGCCGAAATGCAGGAGCCCGTCTTCTGCGCGCGCCCCGCGGGGAGCTGAGCGGGCGCCTACCGCTGCTGGCAGTCGCCGCCGGTGCAGAGCGGGCAGTGGAGCCCGTGACCGGGCGCGCAATTGCGCCCAATCCAGCAGCCGCGGGCGCCGCCGAAATCCACGCAGCTCACGATGGCGTTGCATGTCGCCGGATTCGTGGGGTCGCACGGCTGTTGGGAGATCGTGCAGGTGCGGGTGCTCGTGTCGCACTGGTCGCGGGGGCAGTCCTTGTTGGTGACGCAGGTGCAGAAGCCGGCGGAATTGCCCTCCTCCTTGACGCAGAAGCCGCTGCACCGCCCCTGGGTCTCCCCGGGGCGCACCGCGCAGACCGCGTCGACCGGGCAGCCGGCGTCCGGTTGGGTGATGTCGCAGGGCCCGCCCGTCGGCGCGCAGGAGGAGTTGGTCGTGCAGAGCGCCTGGGTGAGGATGATCACGTCGTCGCAGTCGTAGCCCGACGGACAGCTCTGTCCCTGGCTGCAATCGATCCCGCAGTAGGTCAGATTCCCGGTCGAGTCCTCGGGATCCACGAGGCAGAAATTCGCGCCTTGCGTTCCGCAAGCCTGGAGCTGACCGGGCGTCGCAAGCGTGCAGCTCTGGCAGAGGATGTTCATGCGCGGATCCGTCTCACAGGTGGAACGACCGCCGTCGATTGTGGAGCCGAGGCAGCTCTGATCGTAAGGACAAACGGAGGTATCGCCCGCGCAAGTCGTGGGGTCGCAGCGGCCGATGGGGCAAAGAGAGCGATCGTAGCTCGCCGGATCGACGAAGCCGCCACCCGTGGGCGGGCAATGGCACTCCACCCCCCCGGGACAGACGCAGGCCACGACGGCGCCGCCATCGCCGAGAGGGCAGTCGCCATTGGAGCGGCAGCCGGGGGTGCAAAGATGCGTGTGGGCAGGACAGATCTGGCCGATTGGGCAGTCGATGTCGGAGCAGCAGCCCGGCGCCTGCACGCAGATGCCGCAGGCGCAGACCTGCGGCGCGGGGCAATCGCTGTCGGTGAAGCAGCCCACCTTGCTCTGGCAGAAGCCTTGTGGGTTGCAGATCAGCGGGCCGGCGTCGGTGTCCTGCGTGCACGCCTGGTCGTCCGCGCAGAGACAACGCCCTTGGAACTGACCGGACGCGGAGCAGCGGAAGTGGGCCGGGCAGTCGCTGTCCGTGGAACAGGCGACGGAGAGCGTCTGCTCGTGGCAGGCGGCGAGGGTGAGGGTGAGGGCGGCGAGGGCAGGCAGATTCTTCACGGAGGGTCCAGGGAGTAGGCCGAGGTGAAGCTCGTCCACGTCAGCTCCGAAAGCTCCTCATAGCTCCAGAAGTTGTAGTCGAAGCGCGGCGACCGGGCGGTCTGGATAAACCAGGCCACGATCGTCTCGGTCGAGGGGGTGCTCGGCGGCAAGCTCTGGAGCAGGGTCGAGAGCTCGTCGGGCGGGACGCTCACCGAGGTCTCGCTGCCGGGGACGACGATCTGCCAAATCTGCTGGAGAGGGCTCAACTGGGAGCCGGTCGTCGGATCGACCAGGAGCCAGTAGAGCGTGACCATCGTGAGATCGGGGAGCGGGGCGCTTGGGTCCGCGAAGGCCCAGGAGAATGTGCCGTCGAGTTGGCCGCCAAACGGCGGATGGACGGGGTTCACGAACGAGAGCAGCGGGCCCACGTCAACCCCGGCGGTGAAGTCACCGTTGACGCGGCGAAAGAAGAACGATGCCGGAGCCCGCTGACTCGCGTCCGGCGTCGGCGCCGCGGCCGTTGGCGGCTGCGGCTGGTAGGCTTGGGTGAGGAAAAGCACGCCGTTGCCCGAGACAGGCGGTAGGCTCGCGAGCGAGGCCGCCGCGGTCGTCGCATCCACGTCCTGCAGGGGCAGGATGCCGTCCTGGCCGAGATCCAGGTAGGCGAACGTATCGTAGTGAACCGGGTTCGTGTTCGTCTCCCCGGGCAGCGGTGCGGGCGCCGACAAGGTGTTCAGCGTCTGGATGGGCGCCGTCTGGTCGAGGTGGGTGTCGAGGATGATGTCCGCTCCCGTGACCGGATGTTGCGGATCGACGTGCAGGCCGCGCACTACGCCGAGCAGCAGGGGCGTGAACGAAGGAGGATTGACCCCCGTGTCCACGACCCCGAACTTCGCGTACAGCCCCAGCGTCGTCGCGCCCATGTCGAGGGCAATGCTGAACTTGCCGCCGTCGCTTGCGACGGTCACCGTGGCGGGCGCGGGCGCGAAGGGCTCGAACGCGTAGACGTACGGTTCGAGCAAGCCGACGCGCGCCTCAGTGTGCTGGGAAGAGCTGAGCGTCACGCTCGGGGGCAGCTTGAAACCATAGACCGCGCCGCTGATCATGTCCGCGGGGACGCAGGTGAGGCTCTGAAGATTGCAGTACGCGGTCCCCGTGCAGAAGGAATCGCTCGTGCACTGGACGCAAGAAAAGCTGCTCGCTGGGCCCCGCTGGTCGTCGCAAGCCGGGGTGGCGGGATACGCCGCGCAGTCCGAGTCGGCCAGGCATTGCACGCACCCGCCGCCGAAGCCGCCCGGCGGGTTGCACTTCGGCTTCTTCGGGTCATAGCCCGGAATGGCGGGGTTCTTGCAATCGCTGTCCGCGAGGCACTGCACGCAGAAGCCCATGGCCCCGCAGTAGGGGAGGCCGCAGTCCTTCGGGCAGTCGGGGGGGGCGCCGCAGGGGCACGGGTTCGGCATGTTGCCGCCGCCACCCATCGGCACGTCGAGGAAGAGGGTCAGGTTCTGGCTCGCCACGCCATCGATGGTCGCGGCGGCGACCCCCTCGTAGTTCGCGGTCACGGTCTGCGCCTTGACGAGAGAAGGATCGCTGAACGTGATCTGGCCGTTCTGGTCGGTGAGGCCCTGGAACGGCGTCCGGGGATCGACGCCGAGCCGTACGGAAGCCCCCTGAAGCGGCCGTCCTGACGCCGTCGCGTCGCTGTCGAGGACGGTAACGTTGAGCGTGCCGTCGAGAGGTCCGCCGCTCTCGCCGCCGGCGATGTTCGTCGGGTCGAAGTAGGAGAAGCCGCCGGGCAGCGTGCCCGTCTCGGTCGCGCCCCCATCGAGGCCGCCCCGGGTCGCGGTCACGTCGACCGGGCCGGGCGCGCCGGGGGGGGTATGGCAGGCGATCGTGTACGGGTCGACGAGCTGCACGCCGCTCGCGGGGTTCCCGCCGAAGGTCGCGCCCACGCCCAGACCGAAGCCCGAGCCCAAGAGCGTCACGTACGTTCCCCCGGCTTGCGCGCCGCTGCCGGGGGCGACCTGGATCAGCCGGAAGTCGTCCGAGTAGGTGAACGCCCGGGGGAGGATCGCGAAGAGGCTCGGATCCGCTCCGGAGATCACGCGCACGTCCGCTGGCCCAGCCGTCCCCGGAGGCGTCGTGGCCTCGATTGTCCCGGGACCCGCGACCTGGATCGACGTGGCAGGGAGCGGGCCGATCCGCACGCGATCCCCGGGCGCGAAGCCGCTGCCGGCCAAGGTGACGGTGGTGCCGCCGGCCGTACTGCCTTCCGCGGGGGCGACCGCGGTGAGGGTGAGGCCCGCAAAGTAGGTGAAGCCGTTCGCGAGGCTCGCGCTGCTGCTTCCATCCGTCACGGTCACCGTCACCGGCCCCGCGGCCCCCGGGGGCGTCGTGACCGCGATTCGGTGGCTGTCGAGCAGGCCGACGGTCCCGGCGGGGGCGCCCCCGAAGGTCACCTGGGGGGTTGCGGAGAAGCCAGTCCCGACCACCGTGACCGGGGTTCCCCCCGCCGCGGGTCCGCGCGCGGGCGCGACGCCCAGGACCGACGTCGAGCTCACGTCGGCCGGATAGTAAACGTAGCCGCCGGCGAGGGTGTCGGCTCCGTCGGCGTCGGTCGCCACGACATCCGCGGGGCCGGCGGCGCCCGGCGGAGCGACGAGCGTGGCGGTCTGGTCGTCCACGACCGACACCCCGGTCGCCGGGCGGCCTCCGATGGTCACCGCGAGCGCCTCGCCGAGAAAACCGCTGCCGGAGAGGATGAGCGGCGTATCTCCGGACATCGGCCCGCCCGCGGGCGTGACCCCGCTGAGGGCGGGCCGCGCGAAGTAGGTGAACGCTCCGTGGAGCAGGGTGGCACCGCTGCCGTTGAACGCGCGCACGTCGACGGGGTCGGCGAGCGTCCCGGGCGGCGTGAGGCAGGTCATCGTGGTGCTGGAGACGAACGTGGTGTGAATCCCGGCGTGGGGGCCGAAGAGCAGCGTCGTCTGGGGGGTAAAGCCGATGCCGGCGAGGGTCACGGAGGTCCCGCCCGACAGGGGGCCGCGAACCGGGGAGACCTGGTCGACCTCGAGGGTGGCGAGGTACGTGAAGCAGCCCGCGCAGGTCGCCCGTCCATTCGGGTTCTCGATGGTGACGTCCGCGGGGCCGGGAACGCCCGGCGGCGCGGAGACCTGGAGAGTTCCATCCGTAAGGACGTTCACGCCAATCGCGGGATTCCCTCCGAACGAAACGGCGGTCACGGTCGCGGCGACGGTCGGGTTGGTCACCTGCCCCGACAGGAAGCCGCCGCCGGCGATGGTGACCGGCGTCCCGCCCTGGACGGGACCGCGATCGGGCGCGATCTGCGTGATCCGGACCTGGACCGGCTGGCCTGCGTCGAAGTGGAGCGGTCCAGCGTCGGAGGAGCCGCCGGCGTCCGTGGGGCCGGCAGCGCCGCTGTCCGACCCGCTCGTTGAGAGGACGACAGGCGAGGGACCGGCGTCGCCCGCGGCCACGCCTCGATGACCGCAAGCCGCGGCGAGGAGCAACGCCCAGAGCGGGCTCGATCGCGAGGAAGGGGGGCGGCTCATCGGTCTACCCTCCGTTGGGGAAGGAGAGGGACAGCGTGTAGGCGTTGGAGTCTTGGCCGTCACCCGTGACCTCGACGAAGACGCGTCCGCCGTTCGCGGTGGAGACGGTCTCCGTCGGCAGTCCGCTGTCGTTGCGGGTCAGAAGCGTGGTCCCGTCTCCGGCGAACAGCGCGAGGGAGAGCGGCCCCTGCGTCGGGTCGCAGCCGAGGGTCACGGTCAGGGAGCGCCCCGCGGGGACGCTGGTGACGAACCAGGCCTGCTGTCCTGCGCATAGCCAGATGGGGCCGATGGAGCCGCCCTGAAGCTGCGCGGCCTGAACGGCGCTGCCGTTCGGCTCGTAGGGGTTCGCCGGGCAAGGCGTCCCGTGCGAGACGAGCACCCCGAAGCCGTAGTTCGTCTGCGGATCGCCATCGGTCATGCGAAGGTAATAGGTGGCGCTGCTCTGCACCTCCTGATCGATGACCAGGTTGCCGTCTTGCAGGATCGTTCCATCCGCGGCCCGGAGCTGGACGTCGAAGGCGTACCCGGAGCCCGTCACGTCGGTGTTGATGGTGACCTGGATCCGGTCTCCCGACTGGAGGGGGATCGAGAACCAGTCCTCCTCGACCCCGCCGTCCGTGTTGCAGAGCGTGAGGCCGGTGTAGGTCTCTCCCGCCTGAATCGGAGCCGCGGTTGCCTCGCTCCCGTTGGGATCGAACACGTCGGGCAGGCAGGCGTTGGACTGGCATTGGCCGGTGGGGAGATCGCAGCTCTCTCCGGGCGGGCAATCGTCGTCGGAGGCGCACGGCGGAGGCGGATCGCCGCACGCCTGCGTTTCGGCGCTGCACACCTGCCCCGCGGGGCAATCGGCGTTGCTGTAACAGGCGTTCTCGCCGCCGCATCGGCCGGCGGCGACGTTGCATGTGAGGCCCGGGCCGCAGTCGGCGTCGCTCGCACAATCGATGCAGAGGGCGTTCACGCATTTCTGGGCGGGCAGGCAGACCTGGCCGGCGTTCTGGCTCGTGCAGGCGGGGACGCAGGCGTGGGTGCCGGGGTTGCACGTCTGCGCCGGCAGGCAGTCGGCGTTAAAGAAGCAGCCGAGGTCCTGCTCGCAGACTTGGTTCTGCTGGTTGCAGCGCTGTCCGCTCGGGCAGCGGTTGCGGATGCAGGAAGTCACCTGCGCCAGGGGTGCGCAAAGTCCCTGCTTGCAGTCCTGGTCCAGGGGGCAGTCGCCGTTCTCCGTGCACTGGTCGCCCCAGCCCGGCAGGAAGGCGCAGGCGTGGGACGCGCTGCACGCCTGATCGGGGAGACACTGGCCGTTTTTCGCGCAGGGACCGCAGCGCCCCGGACCTCCGTCGGCGGCGGTGCAGACCTCCCCGAGCGCGCAGTCCCCGTTCGTCCGGCAGCCGGGACCGGCGTCGATGCCGGCGTCGGTCTTCCAGCCCTTCGGTCCTCCGCACCCGGCGGCGGCGAGCGCCGCCCCGGCAACACCGGCGACGAGCGAAAGGTGCTGGCGCGGGGCGGTCACGACCTAGGGCCCCTGAACGACGCCGAGCGGCGTCACCGTGCCGGCCGGCCAGTCGATGGTCGCGACCTCCCAGACCTGCTTCTCCGTGGTGAGCTGCTGGGTGAGCTGCGCCTTGACGATGCCGAACTCGTACACCCGGACGGTGACGTTGGTCGTCGGGTTTGCGACCCCGTGGGACGAGTAGTAGACGACCGCGATCGTGTACGTGCCGGCGGCCGGATTCGCGTCCTCGGCCCACTCCGGCCCCGGCCCCGTGAGGTGATCGTCGCTGCACGTCGCGGCGAAGCCGCTCGGGTTCTGGTTGTTCCCGTTGCAGTCGAGCGCCGGCGAATCGAGCGTCCCGCCCGGGCCGAGGAAGTGGAGGTCCATGTCCACGGGTAGGTTGTCCCAGATCATCTCGACGTAAAGATCGTCCGCCGGCCGTGCGGAGAGCGTCGCCGTGCAGGGGGAGAGGTCCTCGACCCCGAGGGCGTTGGTCACGTCGAGCGAGAAGCCATAGCCGCCGGCCTGGTCGGCGACGAGCTGCGGGTGCGGCCCATCCGTGTTCGTGAGCACCGCGGCGCTCCCCGCGGGCTTCGCGGTCATCGTCCAGGCGTAGGTGAGCGGCGTGTTGCCGCCCGGGTCGCGGCTCCCGCTGCCGTCGAGCGTGACGAGCGAGCCGACCGCCACCGTGCCCGGGTCGGCGATCGCGCAGATGGGCGCGAGGATCCGCTCGCCGGTCACCGGCACCGAGAGCTCCGGCCGCGACGGATCGGTCGACACGATCACCACGCTTCCCTGGGCGGTCGCGGCGGTCGCCGACGTCGGACTGAACCGGAGCGGGATCGCGACCGTGTTCTGCGGCGCGACGTTCGGGATCACCAGTCCGCCGTCGGGAATCGACGTGGACGCCGCGAACGAGAAAGCCGGATCGGTCCCCGACCCGAACGACAGCGAGGAGACGATCAGCGGGGCGGTCCCGACCGACGAGAGCGTGAGCGACTGCAGCCCCGTGTTCCCCTCCCCGACCTGGCCGAAATCGATCGGGTCCGGCGAGACGTCGAGCTTGCCGGCCGTCGAGCCCTGGCCGGTGAGGTCGACCGTCACGGAGGGTTGGGTGGGGTCGTCGGTCGAGAGGACGAGCGTCCCCTGATAGCTCTCCTCGTCGGGCGGGGTGAAGGTGACCGTGAGGGTCGCCTGCCCCCCGCCGCCCTGGACGGTCGCGGGCGGCGAACCCGAGATCGCGAAGGGACCGTCCGCCGGGGTCAACGTGGTCGAGCTCACGGCGAGCGGGGCCTCCCCGTCGTCGGTGAGGACGAGCGGGAGGCTCTTGACGTTGAGCACCGGCACCGCCCCGAAGTCGAGCCGCTTCGCCGAGAGCGAGAGGCGCGGCTGCGCCGATTGCAGAGAGGTCCGGCAGGCGGCGGCCAGGAGGGCCGCGGCCGCCATGAAGGCCGCGCGCTTCACGGCAGCGCCCCGCCGGCGATCGTGTAGCTCACCTTGATCACGCTGCCGAGCGCGGGAATGTCTCCCACGAAGACGATGGCGCTGTCGGAGGCCTCGTAGCTCCAGCCGGCCGTGACGCCCGCGTCCGCGGAGATCTCCGGGGGCGTGCAGGCAAGGAGCGTGTCCGAGCAGCCGGCGTCGCACTGCCCCCCGACGCCCGCCGTGCAGGTCGAGGTCACGTGGTTAGTCGTGCAGAGGAGGTTGTTGGGGTCGGTGGCGCAGGGGTAGTCGATCTCGACCTGCAAGGTCGAGGGATCGGCGGGATGGGAGAGGCGGAACTTTCGGGTGAGGCCCAGCGCCTGCAAGCCGAGCTGGTCGAGCTGGGTGTCGAAGCTCGCGCTGCAGATCGACCCGAAGATGCCCCCGGCGAGCTCCACGACCTCGTAGTAGCGCAGGCCCGGGGCGGCGGGGAAGCAGCTCTCGGACAGCGCGTTTTCGCAGCAGGCGGTCCCGAGGCACCAGAGGCCTGCGCAGCAGGTCTGGTCCGCGCAGCCCGACCCGCTCGCGGAGCAGCAGTCGAGCGGGCAGCAGCCGTTCGGCAAGTCGCCCGCGATGGCCGAGACCGCGACCTCGGCGTTGTTGCCGATCCCCTTGGCCTGCTGGAAGAGCCGCCAGTAGTAGCGCGGCTCGTTGGGCGAGTAATCCGGTCCGTCGCCGACGAAGATGAGAAAGAGCGCGGCATCCGGCCGCAGGAAGAGCACGGAGCGCCCCGCCTGCTGCGCGGCCTGCGCGTCGGCCCCAAGCTGCGAGAGGGCCATCGACGCCGCCTCGAGCGACTCGTCGCGCGCCGAACCCGTGGTGCCGACCTTGACGTTCGCCTCGAAGGCGGCCTGGGGATCGGCGGCGTCCAGAACGTTGGGGTCCTGGCTGTTTCCCACGATGACCTGCGGCTGGCCGACGAGCCTTCCGGCGGTGTTCTCGATGTCGCTCGTCGTCACCGCGATCCGGTAGTCGAGCTTCGATTCCTGCATGTGGGCGAAGAAGCGGGGGAACGCCGCGGCGAGGGCGGCCTGCTCGTTCGCCATCGAGCCGTGGTTGCCGATGATCCAGAGGATGTCGCTCTTCGCGACCGACGACTGCTGGAACGTATCGACGGTCGTTCCCGGGGGCGGCGTCGCGTAGAGCTGGGAGCGCGAGCAGGCGGCGCCCGCCACGGTCGCAAGGATTGCACAGCCGCGAAGCCACATCGGTGGACGCATGCTAGGCATGCGGTCCGTGGCGAGTCAATCGAACGGGGCGAAGCAGCGCGCCTGCGCGGCGATCGCTCCACGGCGGCAGCTCCTCGATCGCCCCGTGCCGTTCGTGAGGCGCCGCCGCAAGGAGCCGTTCCCGTTGTCGGTTCCCGAGGCCAGAGGCCGGAACAGCCCCTCCCACCGGAGCTTCCGGGCCTCCGTCCGCAGCCTCCGAGGCCCCGTCCGCAGCCTCCGAGGCCCCGTCCGCAGCCTCCAAGGCTCCGTCCGCAGCCTCCAGGGCTCCGTCCGCAGCCTCCGAGGCCCCGTCCGCAGCTTCCAAGGCTTCGTCCGCAGCCTCCAAGGCTCCGTCCGCAGCCTCCGGGCTTCCGTCCGGCGGCGCCGCGGCTCCGATCGCGTCGGACGGCCCCTCGTCCGGCGGCGTGGGGCCTTCGTCGATGGCCCCCAAGCCTCCGTCCGAGCCGCTGAAGCTTCCGTCGGGACCGGACGAGCCTCCGTCCGCGCCGGACGAAGCCTCGTCCACCGCGGACGGAGCGCTCCCGAGCG